>CAZCUH010000062.1:0-8806 GCA_964501795.1 uncultured Sulfurospirillum sp. | reverse complement strand
ACATCCACAAGCACAATCTCTTCTTCACGCACATAACAGAGATAGGCAGAGACTTTTTTATCCATGATTTTTTGCATTGCCTCTTTGTAGTGTGCCACTTGTTTGATGTGTGCTTGTTGCTTATTTTGTGAACTTTTATAATCTATCACAATCACTTCATCCTCTTTTTCTACGAGTAAATCAATCTGCTTTAGCTTCCCAAGATAGGCAATAGGTTGTTCCTTAAAACATCTACCATCCACAAGTGACAAAAACTTTTCACACAAGAGTAAGCGCTCCACTCTTTGCTTGATTGCTTCTGCTTCACCCTCCAACAAGGAGATCTCATAACGATTTTTCATCGCCCAATAGGCTTGTTCGATACTTTGAGGGGTAAAATCTTTTAAAATCTCAAGCATATAGTGCAGTGCCAATCCAAAATGTATCGCTTGAATATTATCTTGTTGCTCTTTCTCACTTTCTGCTTTCTCTTGTGTGCCTACTGTGACTGGGCTATATACAAAAGGTATCTTTTCTTCAAGTACAACTCTTTTCTCTGCTACTTCCAATGCGCCATAACTGCCCACTTTTAAAGCCAGATTATCAAAAGCAGAATCTTTACTTTTTTTACAGATAGTCAGTGATTCTTTAGCTCTCGTAAATGCCACATACTGGACATTGAGTTCATCTTCATAGACAAGTTTTTTCTCTTTTTCTTTTGCATTGGCAAAGTTTTCATCTACACATTCACGCTTCTCAAACTTTACATATAGCTCTTTTAGTTTGATATCATCATACTCAAATATCATGCTCGATTTATCAGCATTTTTCTTTTTAAATCTATCTACCACCAAGACATGTTCAAACTCCAAACCTTTTGATTTGTGTATGGTGAGGATGCGAATCCCTGAACTTTTTTTAGAAGGCGAATCAACATTGATGCTTTCACAGTCAAATAAAAATGATTCTATATCTGTATAAGAAGCTGCGAGGGTGATGAGTTTGAGGAGATTTTCATCTCTCTCATTTAAGTGGTAATGTTTGATGATTTCTACTATCATGATAGGCAGTGGCTTGTGTATGCCAATCTGAAAATCAATCGTTTCATCAAAATCTTTGCCAAGTGCCGTTAAAAAGTTCACCTTATAGAGCTCTTCTTTAAAGTAAAGATATTTTATCAACTCTATCACGGCTGAGACTTTGGGGTTGTTAATGAGTTTGATACTCGTCTCTGTGGTGATTTCTAAATGTTCATCTCTCTTTAATAGTGCCTCTTCTACAACAAATGCGGCGTCATTGGCATAAGTAAGTATCGCGATTTCATCTTGACTTACCCCACTATCTAACAATCCAAAAACCTTTTCCACAACCAACTCCAAAAGATCATCAGATTCTTCTATAGCGACATAGCCACCCTTGCTGTCATCTTTTGATATTTGATCGACATAGTTGCTAATTTTGTCTCTAAAGACTTCATTGACAAAATTGACCACTTGGTACCTGCTTCTATAGTTGGTTTTCAGGGCTTCCAATTGCACACCATAGCGCTTGGCAGTATGATGAAAAAGCTCTTTTGCACCACCTCGAAAACGATAAATAGACTGTTTGATATCACCCACATAAAAAAAACTCTTAAATGCTTTTGTCCCTAACCCTGCTGATATCTCATCGATGATTGGCTCTAGGATGTTGTATTGCAAGACATTGGTATCTTGAAACTCATCTAGCAGGAGATGTTCTATCTTGGCATCAAGGCGAAAGTAGAGAAAGTCACTCTCTATCTCACCACGCAACAGTTGATGGACAAAATAAGATATATCATTAAACTTCAAGCAATTGCTTTGAATATTTTTCTCTTTTTTTGCCCTTTTATAGAGTGCATAGAGTGAGAAATATTCCTCTTTAAAATAGCCTTCTTTGATATCATGATAGGCTTTGACTAGACTTTTTATTTCATCTAACAATTCATCAGCTCTAGGCGTATAACACTTTTTAAAGACCCAATACTCCATACTCTCTTTACAAAGCCACGACTTGGAGATGATATCCTCCACACTTTGAAAATCTAGTGATTTTTTACCCGTTTGTGAGAATCCCTCACAGGCATAAAAAAGTTCTCTCATGCTATCAGCTAGCCCCAATAACTTGGACTCTATCGCAAAGATGTCTCCTTTTTGTAGTGAGATATTGGCTAATTCGCCATCTTTTTCATAAAGGCGTTCTAAAAAGTCAAAGATGCTTTGCAATTTTTTATTCTCATAGGCAGAAAAGCGTATAAGCTCTTTGTATTTTCCTTCCTGTTTGACAAGGGATAAAAAGCGTTTTAAAAACTTCTCTTCATCCTCCTGCTCATCCACAGAAAAATCAGGCATCAATCCTAGATGCAGCGAAAATTTCCGTAAAATCTGTGCAAAAAATTTATCAATCGTGGATATCTTGATGTCCGCAGTTAAAAAATCATGCAAGATTTTCTCACGCATCACTAAAAGATGCTCTTTCTCCACCTCTATCGTCTTGGCAATCTCTTCAAGCTCCACAGCCCTACTTTCAAGATGCAACTCTTTTAGCACGGTTGATATCCGTGCAGACATCTCATTGGCTGCCTTGTTGGTAAAGGTAAGTGTCAAGATAGACTCAGGTTTTGCGCCCATATAAAGTAGTGAGATATATCGAATCACAAGGGCAAAAGTTTTCCCACTGCCAGCACTTGCTTCATAAGCAAAATTTGCATAAAACGCCATCAACCCATCCTATCACATATCTTGATATAGGGACAATATTCACATTTTTTATGATCATCGCTCATCGTGAAATTCTGTTTTGTCTCTTTCATTTCATCTAAGTGTTTCTCTAAAGCAAGCATCTTTTCATCAAAAAGTGCTTCATCCGCTAGCTTTGCATTGAGCAAATCATAATAGTGCACATCCGCCACCTCACCCAAAGTCCCAGCCAATATATAATAAAATTGCAATTGAAAATTACTCTCACGCTCTAGTGCTTTTTGACTGGTTTTAGGGACCTTTCCACTCTTGTAATCAATCACATAGAGCTTATCATGATAGGTATCGATTCTATCTATCGATCCAGTAAGTCGCATCCCTCTATATTCACATGAGAGATTTTTTTCCAAGTATGCTACTTCTACACCTTGGGAAAAGCGCTTGATCTCATACTCACAAAATGCCCGCAACCGTTCAAGCCATATATCTACATAAAAACGAAGTACGGCATCATCTTCACTCATGATATAAAGTTCTTTTTGCAGTGCGAGATAGAGTGCATCACTATCTAAAAAATTCTTTTTATCATGATAGACATTCTCTAGGGCACGATGTAGATATATGCCTACCAATCTCTCACTGCTCTCCTCACTAGGAATTTCTGCTTTTTCAATCTTTTTGATATATTGAAAATAATAACGACGCTTACAATCAAGATAGACTTTTAAACGCGAAGCCGAAAGTTCTACTTTTGTAAAGTCATATTCCATCTTGATATCTTGAGGCAGATAGTGTGCTGGCTGATTTTGAGAAGCAAATAAGATATCATGATAGCCCGAAAGTTGCTTATCATGATAAGCACTTTTTATGGAGAGTTCATCCAAAAATCGTGTGGGTTGATTTTGTTCATCTTCTACATAGGAGAGGTTCACATAGTCGGCTTTTTCAAAGAGCCGCTTGTAATAATACTTCTGTAAATTTTCTCGGTCACTTGCCGTTGGTAATTTCGCTAAATATCTTATTTCTGTCGATAAAAAGAGATCTTTTTGGCTTCTTGCAGGCACAATACCCTCATTGAAATCAACGACAATGACACCTCTATAAGCAACCCCTCTCGTCTCTAGCACTTCCATCACCGTGATCTTTCCACCGCGTACATCATCGAGAGAACACTTTGCCAAACGGTTTAAAAAGAGATGCAGTACCTTGTGAAAAGGGTAAGCTTTGAAGCTAGAAAAAAGTTTTGAAAAAAGGTGTAACTCTTTTTTATAGATATCGACTTCATCACCCTCTTTTGCTTCTATAAAGCGTTCAAATTCAAGATGCAGTTGCGCCTCATCAAAACGCTTATCCCAGCTCTTGATACGCTCTTGTATAGACTCCACTTCATAACCCAAACGAACAAGACGATGTGCATTTTCACTATTTCGCTCTAATGCATATTCATAAAGCGCATGAAGCTCTTGGTAGAGTTTTGTCTTTGTATAAGAGCTTCCCATGGCAAAGTTAAAGTTATTTTCTTCATCAAACAGCGCCAATAAATCGACAAATGCACTATCTGGTACGATGACTACAATCTCTTCAGCTTTGACTCCCTGCTCTAAAAAATCGTAAACAGACTTTTTGACAAAAGCACATTGTAAGATACGACTATTAGAAGAGAATGTCTGATAACGAGTCTCTCTTTGCTTATGGGCGATTGCCTCTTCTATCATGATAGTGTTCAAATTGAGTCTATAATCATATCCCAACTCCAAATCAAAACCCAGTGTCTGAAATTTTGTGAGCATTTTTTGATTAAAACTATTGGTATGCAGATATAAAATCACCTTCTTATTTTGTGCAATTTTAGTAAAAATTTCAAATTCAAAGTTATTGAGATAACCCTCAAGGTGCAGTTCAATCTCATCTATGTCGGCAAGATAAGAGTCATTGATCGTATAGAGTGAAGGCAAGACAATCTTATCACAATAATCTCTCTCTTGTAAAAGTTCCTTGTATTTGTCAAGTAAAAGTTGCAGGATCTCCAAGTGCTCACTATAAGCAGCATACACATCCACATCTTTTAAATCTTCTATCTCAACAAGCTCCACTGCTAATTCTTCAAAGAAACCAAAAAGGAATTTTGCATTTTTCAAAAAAGCGAAAAACTCTCTATCTATATACAAATTTTTAAAGGTAGAAAATTGACTCGCTTCTTTGAGTAACAAGATACGCGTATCTTCATCGATAAAAGTACGCCCTTTTACAAAGAGGACTTTTTTTTCAAAATCTCCAATGGTGATGAGTTTAGGAAGGATGCCATCGTGGTGCAATGCCTCTTTTTGGGCATGACGGATGGCTCTTGAAGTTGGATAAATGACCAACTTCTTACTTGGTAGCATTTACCTCAAGTTTTTTAAATGTTGTCAATTCACCGACATTCACTTTAGTCATGATTTGCCAGCGCCCCAATTTCTCGATATCAAAATTTTCAAAAGTGTATTGCCCATCTTTTGCGCTCTGTAATTTTGGTTTTTTATCAAATCGTCTACTATCAGGTCTTGTGATTACAAGTGTGATATTTGCATCATTGATTGTATGATTACTTGCAATCTCTTTGACAGCCACAGTTAAACTATTTGAACCAATCTTAAAATTTTCTCTAGGAATCTCGACACGATATCTCTTGTCAAATGCCTTTTTACTATTCATAATTTTATTATAATTTTGTTCTACATTTTGATAAGAATCAAAGTAAAATGAATCCAATTCTACTGGATTATGCACTGCCATATCAACAGTCCATGTACAAAGACCTGCCACACCAAATATCGCTAATACGATGGCATGAGGCCAGTAATTTGCCTTTTTTTTAGACATCCTTATCCTTTTTAAAAAACTTTACTTTAATAGTCCAAATAGCAAAAAATAGAAATGTCAGATACATCAATATCCTTGCCACATCCATCGTCTCTCTTGTTTCACTACCGATACTTGAATCAAGCTTGATCCCATAAGAGTTAGCAATCATATCTGTCAAATCCGCATAACCATTTAAAAAAGCTGCACCTGTCGGATCACTTTTTGACTTTTGTATCACGATAAGCTTTGTAAACGAACCATAAAAAGGACTAAAAAGCGACTCTTGGTCGAACTTACCTTTTAAGTCATCAGAAGAGAACATTTGATTAATCCCCACCGAATCACGGTCATCATATTTCTTTGAAAAAATCCACAGCACATAAGGAGCTTTAAGCTCTTTTAAATAGTTATCTTTAATCTTTAAAAAACTTTTTTTATCCAAATAGTCTTTCGCCACAATCACTGTTGAGACCCCTGTTTTTGCAAACAGTTCCATACCTATCTCTTTGAGTTTTGCTTGTGTTTTATCATTGATTGGAAGATTTGTATCCAACTTATAAGACGCAAAAAGAGAAGTTTGGAAAAAAATAGAGAGGATCAAGGCAGTAAAAACTGCCTTGATTTTAAATAAGTTAATCACTCATTAACCTATATATAGAGCTTGACCAGGTGTCATAACAGCCCAAATCGTTATCGCGGCCATAGCTAATAAACTAAAACCTATTACATAATATAAAATATCTGATAATGCCATACTCTACTCCTTAACCATCACACGATGCTTGATATTGTCCGTGCTTTTCATCTGGATATTTGTTTCATCTTGCAACTGATAAAACTTCGTTGCATTCTCTTGCTGTACACGAATAGCTTGTGTTGTCAAAAATGCTAATATACTCAATAGTAAAAGTGTAGCTATCACACCACCCAATAGTCCATTGAGATTAAAACACATTCTTCTTGTTTTATTTTCTGCCATAATATCTCCTTACTTTTCTTGAAGTGAGTGGATATAGGTAGCCACTGCTTTTTTCTGTATCGCTGTTAAACGACCATCATTAAATGAAGGCATCGTACCAATCATTCCCTTTTTACCATGTTCAAGCACATGAGAAATCAAAGTCTCATCATAAGCTCTTAAGTTTGGTGCTTGACCACCTAAACCTGTACCATCATCACCATGACATGAGGCACAGGCAGCAAATGCAGCAGGTTTTTCACCTTTCATACCGCCAGCAATCCATTTTGCAATTGCCTTTGCATCATCTCCACTAGCCATACCTGCTGGCATCGCACCCATTGGGTATTTTAGCATGTCTTGACCATTGTTGATAACATGAAGTACTTGCTCTTCTGTCATTCTTTTGTCAAAACCTTGCGCTTTACCATCGATACCATCACCTGCAATACCATGACAAGGTGCACATTGTACGAGAAAAGTTCCCTCACCCATACCAAGCAATGTTTCCTCATCCGGATTAGCCCATTTTGCTGCATATGCAGCATTATAAGTTTTTACTTCTTTGTTATATTCACCAATTTGTGAATAAGCATTGAGTGGATAGCCCACAAACCAATACCAAAGACCCCAAATGATTGTACCCATAAAACTTACAGCCCAACCAGTAGGAAGTGAGTTTTTATACTCACCAATTCCATCCCAATTTTCATCAGACAATTCACCCGTACTTGTATCGGTTTTCATCTTACGAATATATTTACCAGCAACATAGACCGTCAGACCTATAATCACTACGGCACCTATCATAGCTATCAAGTTGACGCTATCTCCTGATAGGTTCATTTTTTCAATTATGCCACCCATATTTTCTCCTTTATTTTACTTTTTTATCCCAAGGAGAGGTTGTCTCTAATGGCTTAGAGTCTAACTCATCATCCAACGCAATATTGGCATACTTTTCATAATCTCTTGTCCCTTTTTTCTCGCTACTATATAGATGATACATGTACCCATAAAGCAGCAGTGAACAAAGACCCGTCGCTATGACATAACCGTATGCTTGAAATGTGTGTATACTCTCCAAATCCATTTTCAACCTCTTCTATTTTAAACTATTTAAATATGCAATCAATGCAACAATTTGAGGAATTTTACCACTTGCTACTGCATCTTTTACCGCTTGATCTTTCATTTGAGACGCAATCACTTTTGCATCAGCAAGCGCTGAAGCTGAAGCTTCATCCAAAGTTCCAAGTTTTGGCATCCCTTTTTTATCATAAGGTACATTAAACACATTCTTCACTGTCACTGCTTCAGCATAAGCTGTCTCAACATCTGCTAAATTTGTAAACAAGTGTGGATACATAGGCATAATAGAACCTGGTACAACTGACTTTGGATCTTTCATGTGGTTCTCATGCCAATCTGTTGTTCTATAATTACCCACTCTCAAGAGATCAGGTCCCGTTCTCTTAGAACCCCATAAAAATGGTCTATCATACGCATACTCACCTGATACAGAGTAGTGACCATATCTGTCAGTCTCTGACTTAAATGGACGAATCAACTGTGAGTGACACGCATTACATGACTCTTTAATGTAAACATGTCTACCTGCCAATTGTAAAACTGTATAAGGCTTTGTACCTACTGTTGGCTGTGACTGTTCTGCAAAATTTGGTAAGGCCTCAATAAGCCCTGCAAATGCTACAAATATAAATACCATCACCGTAAAAAGGAATGGATTTCTCTCTAAAAAATGAAACATAACATCTCCTCCTTACGCCATAGGTGTTGCATTTTGAGGTTCTCTCTCAAGTACACGACCAGCGCTAAATGTTTTATAAATATTAAATGCCCACATGAACACACCTGTCAAATACAACAATCCACCAACACCACGAATAGTATAGTAAGGATGAAGTACCGTTACAGTATCGATAAATGAATACGAAAGGTTACCAAACTGATCTGTTGCTCTCCACATCATACCTTGTGTGATACCAGCAATCCACATACTTGAGAAGTATAAAACAATACCTGTTGTTTGAATCCAAAATTGTGATTCAACCAATTTTTTGCTCCAAATCTCTCTTTTTGCCATTCTAGGTGTCATATGAAGCAATGCTGCAATAATCATAAATCCAACCCAGCCTAGTGTACCATCATGAACATGTCCAGGAATCCAATCTGTAAAGTGTGCAATTGCATTGACTGACTTAACCGCTTGAATAGGACCTTCAAGTGTAGAGAACATATAGAAAGTCGAAGCAAGTACCATAAATTTAATCAATGGATTTGT
>CAZCUH010000061.1:1807-8871 GCA_964501795.1 uncultured Sulfurospirillum sp. | reverse complement strand
TCTCTTTTTTTGGTTTCTCTTTTTTGGCAATTTTTATGCCCTGCTCAAAGAGGCTACACGCTGCTTTGATTTTTCTCTTTACTCTTGTTTTTTCACAAGATTGTAAAGCAACCTCTTGTGCTTTTTTCATGCTCACACTACCTGCACTATATTTACATGTATATTTTTTCTCACTATCGACTGCAAGTGCAAAAGCCTTATAGGGTTTTGCCTCTTGATAAAGATGATAAAACATGATACACGGTTTTGGTAGAACGATTTTCACATTTTTTTTCGTTTTTTTAACTTGTGTTGTGTAGTGCTTATTTATAGTTTTATAGTTTAAGAGATATTTTTCTTCAAAATTTAACTGTTTATCAGTTTTGGCGAGGGTATGTCTCATTTTATAGAGTTTACATGGATGCTTTATCCCTTTTTCTAGAGCGTTTTTTTGGCAGGAGAGGAGTGCTACTTCATTGGCTCTTGCCTGATTTTTAGAAGTACTGGAAAAACGACATGTTACTTTCTCTTGTGAATCAATAGCATAAGCAAAGGCTTTGGGCGCTTTGGCATGAAGAAACATCTCAAAATAAAAAAAACATTGTTTAGGTAGGGTACTTTTTGCTTTTTGAAGTGTCACCTCTGGCTTGTCTTGTGCAAGTAATCCAAGAGGAAATAAAAGGATAAAGAGTAATGCAATAAGATAATTTTTTTTCATATATAAAGTATAATAACTCTAGCGTTAATCGACTCTTAAAAAGTGAGAGAAGATTTGTAAAAGAGGGTAAAGCTTACCCAATTTCACATTTACTAATCTCTAGTTTTTTAATAATACTCTCAAAAAAATCTCCAGAAATTTTATCATAATCATCAGCAAATTCTAAACAAAATTCACCCTGAAACTCTCCTTTTGGGGTGATAGTTTGACTAGGATAGACCTTAAATTTGGCAATTATCTCATTGGTTGTATGAAAGATAGCCTCTTTTTGCTCTAAGGAAAAATACTCAATGACCAATCTCGCATAGCGCTCTTCCATCTCATGATAGGCTTTGATACAACTCATTTTGGCTCCTTTATTTATATTATACTACATCCATTCTATAAGTTTGGAAACTTCATCGACTTCATAACATTTGATACCCTTTTGTGCCTCGATAGGTTTTTTGGGGACGATAGCTCTTGTAAACCCCTGTGTAGAGGCTTCACGCAAGCGCAAGTCTAGGTTATAGATATCGCGTATATCACCGATAAGGGATACTTCACCGATAAAGACACTCTCTTTAGAAATCGGTCTATCTCTAAATGAGGAGATGATGGCAGCTATGATAGCTAAATCGGCCGCTGTCTCATTGATTTTAATACCTCCAGCGATATTGACAAAGACATCATACTCATTAAAAGGTAAATCAAGCTTGCGCTCCAAGAGGGCTAAAAGCATCGTGAGACGATTAAGCTCAAAGCCCGTGGCAGAGCGTTTGGGATTGGGATAGCCACTTTGTGAAACCAGTGCTTGTACTTCTAGTACGATGGGACGAGACCCTTCCATAGTTACAGTGATAGCCGAACCAGCCCTATCGATACCTCGCGAGAAAAATTTCTTAGAGATATCCGTTGCTGACATGAGACCAGACTTTGTCATCTCAAATATACCCACTTCACTTGTCGAGCCATAACGATTTTTGATACCTCGAAGCATACGCAACTCTCTGTTGGCATCACCCTCAAAGTACAAGACCGTATCGACCATATGCTCTAGTACCCGTGGTCCTGCGATAGAGCCTTCTTTGGTGATATGTCCGATGATAAAGATAGCGATATCTTCATCTTTTCCATGACGCATGAGCTCAAAGGTGATTTCTCTCACTTGTGAAACAGAGCCTGGTGCGGAAGTGACTTTTTCAGAGTAGAGTGTTTGGATGGAATCGACAATCAAAATATCATAGTGACTTTGTCTTAATTCTTGGAAAACATGTTCTAATTTTATCTCAGAGAGTAAAAAGAGTTTTTCATCATTGGCATCGAGTCTATTGGCTCTGATCTTTATCTGTCCTAGTGACTCTTCCCCTGAGACATAGAGCACTTTTTTGCCACACTTTGCTAAGTTGGATCCTATTTTGAGTAGCAGGGTAGATTTACCAACCCCTGGACTCCCTCCGATGAGTGTGAGGCTTCCTGGTACGATACCTCCACCGAGGACTAGATCAAGTTCTTGGTCATTTGAAGAGAAGCGTTCATGATGCTCCTCTTCTATCTCTGTAATGGGGGTGGCTGTTTTGCTTGCTACTTTGCCCTTGGTAGCGGTCTCTTTTAAAATCTCTTGTTGGGCAGCACTCAGTTCTAAAAATTGATCCCAAGCATCACAATTTGGACATTTTCCCATCCACTTTGCACTCTGAAAACCACAGGCTTGGCACTCAAAAAGCGTTCTCTTTTTTGCCATATTATGCCGCTAGAAAAAAGGAATCAAGCAGTGAATCAACAAACTCTTCTTTATCAAAAGCGATTAAATCCTCCTGCTTTTCACCCGTGCCTATGTAGAGGATAGGTTTTTGTAAGGCTTTAGCGATAGAGAAAAGTGCGCCACCTTTAGCCGTACCATCAAGCTTGGTGATAATGAGTGCATCCACCCCGATGATATCATTGAAAGCCTTGGCTTGAGCGATAGCAGCATTACCTTGTGTCCCATCCAAAATCAATATTTTTCTATGTGGTGCCCCCTCCATCGCTTTATTGGCGATGCGCTCTATCTTTTGTAACTCGCTAGCAAGATTTTTTTGCGTATGCAGTCTGCCTGCTGTATCAATGATTACCCTATCTATTCCTTTCGCTTTGGCTGAAGTAATCGCATCAAAAGCAACAGCAGAGGGATCATGTCCTTGTTGGGTGGCAACTATTTGTACCCCTAGGATATCTGCCCAGCGTTTTAACTGCTCAATAGCCGCTGCCCTGAAAGTATCTGAAGCCGCTAAGATGACAGATTGGTTTTGAGTGACACGATAGTGATGTGCCAATTTGGCAATGGTGGTTGTTTTGCCTGCCCCATTGATACCAAATATCAAATCCACAAAAGGCTTTACCGCATAAGAGGGCTCTTGCTCTACATCAATAAAGTAGGCAAGCAGTACCCGTCTGACATCTTTGCGTGAAACCATATTTGATGGAGGCATATAGTAAATCAACTCTTCAACCAACTCATAAGTAACATCTGCTTCTAAGAGGACTTCTTCTAGAAGCTCTTTGGAAATTTTATCACTTTTTTTAGGGACTATCTCTTCGATAGATTTTGTGGTTTTGCCTAAAACTTTTTTAAAAAAACCAAACATTATTTTGCCAATGCCTTTTTGAGATCAGCTTCTATCATCTCTTCTGGTGCAGCCCCAACATAGTGGGTAAAATAATTGCCCTCTTTATCATACATCACAAGGGTAGGAAGACTTCTGATACCCCCTAGGGCTTGGGAGAGTAAAAAGTTCTCTTTAGAGTTTAAAATAGGGAAGTTAAAGGTATGTTCTTTAGAAAATGCAATGACATCTTGGTTATCTTTATCCTCTTCCATGAGGATAGAGAGGATTTGTATTTTTCCTTTGTATTTCTCTTGTAGGTTTACAAGATGGGGAATCTCCGCGCGACAAGGCGGACACCAAGTGGCAAAAAAATCTAGCAAGACAACTTTTCCTTCTAAACCATCAAATTTGATGCCATTTTGCGTGGCTCTTAATGGATACGATTTGCCTTGAATATCTGTGAGAGTGAGTACATTTTTCTCAACTTTTGTGGGTGTTTTAGTCTTGGTACTCTCTTGTGTTTGTGTCTGAACAGCCTTGTCTGGACTCTTTTTTTGATCACAGGCTGTCAAAAAAAGTGCGATTGTCAATAAACTTATATATAGTTTTGTTATCATAGTCTTATTCCTTTTTAAAAAGGAAAGTATAGCATAAAGGCTTTAAAATGGGTAAACAAAGATTTAGAAAGGTCTGCTTAAAGCGCTTAAAAGCATCACCACGAACACTAGCATGGGCAAAAGATAAAAAAATAGCCCGAAAAATTGAGACAATTATTAAGCAAGTAAAGCCACAATCAATCCTCTTTTATCTCCCTATGGACTTGGAGGTCAATCTTCGTTCACTCATGCAACGCTATAAGAAAAACTTAAAAGTATTTGTCCCATTTATAGAGGAAGAAAGTTTCAAAATGGTAGAATACCGCTTACCTTTAGAAAAAAATAGTTTTGGGATTCTTGAACCCAAAGCCCATAATCTTGCACAAAAAAATGTTGATTTAATTATAGTTCCTGTCGTCGGTGTCGATAGAAATATGCAAAGAGTGGGCTTTGGTAAAGGGATGTATGATAGATTTTATGCAAAACTAACGCGTAAACCAATAGTCATTTTTGTACAGCGAGAAGCTTGTCTGAGCCCTAAAAAGCTCTGTGATAGCTATGATATACAGTGTGACTACTATGTAACTTCTAAAGAGATAATATAACTAGGTAACTATCATGATAACAGAATTATTTCAAATAGGTGGTGGCGCAGTAGTGGGGAGTGTGATTGCATTTATTGCAGCCAAAAAACTACATAGCCACAATACAGATATTTATGTAGAACAGTCAAAAGCCAAAGCAAAAGTGATCGAGCATGAAGCGGTGCAACTACTCAATGATGCCAAACTCAAAGAGAAAGAGTATGAGTTAGAGGCAAAAAGTAAATATGATGCCGAGGTAGAGCGGCTGCGAAGTGAGCATGAAAAAAAGTTTGAAGAGCTACAAAAAAAGGATGAAAACCTCAATAATCTTTTTAAAGATGAACTCAAAAATATCACCAATGAAAAAGCGGAATTAAAGCGTAAAGCACAAAACTTAGAGCATAAAGAGAGCGAACTTGTAGAGATAGAAAAAAGCTATCATGATAAGATTGCAACAGCGGATAAACTCATAGAACGCTCTGCGGGAATGACGCAAGATGAAGCCAAAGATATTGTCTTAAAGCGTGCAGAAGAGACAGCGCGTGCAGAGATAGCCCATATCGTCAGAAAGTATGAGTCTGAAGCCAAAGCACAAGCGAAGAAAAATGCAAATTATATCCTTGCCCAAGCGACATCGCGGTTTGCAGGGGATTTTGCCTCTGAGAGATTGATGAATACAGTCAATCTGCCTAGTGATGAACTCAAAGGGAGAATCATTGGGAAAGAGGGACGCAATATCAAAGCACTAGAGAGTGCCTTAGGTGTGGATATCATCATCGATGATACACCCAATGTCATCATACTCAGCTCTTTTAACTTGTATCGTCGTGCCATTGCAACGCGTGTGGTCGAAGAGTTGGTCGAAGATGGGCGTATTCAACCCGCACGCATTGAAGATATCTTTAACAAAGTCAGTAGTGAATTTGAGGAGAGGCTTTTAGAAGAGGGGGAAAATATCCTCTTTGATTTGGGTGTGAGTGATGTGCATCCTGAGATTGTAAAGCTCATAGGGCGTTTAAAATTCCGTGCTAGTTATGGTCAAAATGCACTTGGGCACTCTTTAGAAGTGGCACATTTAGCAGGTATTATTGCAGCAGAGTGTGGTGGAGATGAGACCTTGGCAAAAAGAGCAGGAATATTACATGATATTGGTAAAGCCTTAACCCATGATTTTGCAGGTAGTCATGTCGATTTGGGTGCGGAGATTTGTAAGCGTTACAAAGAAGCCCCAGAAGTGATCAATGCAATTTATGCCCATCATGGACATGAAGAGGCACTCTCTATCGAATCCGCTGCGGTTTGTGCTGCAGATACACTCTCTGCGGCAAGACCTGGTGCACGGCGTGAAGTCTTGGAGGCATTTTTAAAACGGGTGCAAGATATAGAGATGATTGCCAAAAGTCACAAAGGTGTACAGCAAGCTTATGCTATCAATGCAGGTCGTGAAGTGAGAGTGATTGCAAGTGCGAAGCTAATCAATGATGATGAATCAATCCTTCTTGCCAAAGAGATTGCCAAAGAGATAGAAGATAAAGTACAATATCCTGGTGATATCAAAGTCAATGTCATTCGGGAATTACGCGCAGTCAATTACGCACGATAAGGCGGGTATCATGATAGCTTTTTTGAGCTATCATGATAGGGATTTAAAAGAGTTCACTTGAGAGGTATCTCTCTCCTGTGTCACAAAGAATAGTGACAATTGTTTTTCCTGGATATTTTTTGGCAATTTCTCTAGCTGCAAAGGCATTCGCACCTGCGGATATCCCTACTAAAAGTCCCTCATTTTCTGCTAAAGCCTTTGCCATGGCAAAGGCATCTTCATTGCTCACTTGAATGATTTCATCATAAACTTCTTGGTTGAGTGTATCAGGGATGAAGCCTGCACCAATGCCCTGAATCTTATGTGGACCAGCACTCTTACCACTTAGCACTGCTGAATCTACAGGTTCTACGGCAATCACTTTTAAGTTGGCAATCTCTTTTTTGAGCACTTCTCCTGTGCCTGTGATAGTCCCACCCGTACCTACTGCAGCGACAAAGATATCTATCTTTTTATCGGTATCTCTTAAAATCTCCAAAGCGGTCGTTTTTCTATGAATGTCAGGGTTGGCAGGATTGGCGAATTGTTGGAGGATGAGGGAATTGTCTATCTCTTTTTGGAGTGCTTGGGCTTTTTCTATCGCACCATTCATCCCTTTTGCTTTGTCTGTTAGCTCCAATCTTGCACCAAAAGCAGCCAATACCTTGCGTCTTTCGATACTCATAGATTCAGGCATGGTCAAAATGAGTTTGATGCCTAACGAGGCGCAGATGCTAGCGAGTGCGATGCCAGTATTGCCACTGGTAGGTTCGATGATGGTTGTATCCTCATTGATAAGCCCTTTTTTCATCGCATCATCTATCATATTGAAGCCAATTCTATCTTTGACTGAAGAGGTAGGATTCATAAACTCACACTTGCCTATAATCGTACTAGCTGTCTCTTTTGAGAGAGTGTTTAACTTCACCAGCGGGGTATTTCCTATCAGTTGCGTAACATTTTCTGCTATTTTCATAAAATCTCCTTGATATATGCTTTATATCGTCTATTATACAGAAAAATTGATATTCCTATAAA
>CAZCUH010000061.1:0-1707 GCA_964501795.1 uncultured Sulfurospirillum sp. | reverse complement strand
GCGGTACTACATTATTGGAATGGAGAGAGCAAAAAATCTAAGGAAATTTTGGAAAATATTGTTGCTAAAACGAACTTTCCTGAAGCTGAAAAATTGCTCAAGCAAGTTAACAGGAAATTGGGTAAAAAAGCAAAAAAGCAAAAGATTTCTTATCAATCAATCGCAAAAGCCAATCAAAAGTCGGATTTAGACTTTCTCCTTGCTCAGGTGGATAAAAATCCTCATGATATCCAAAATCGCGTCTTATTGTCAAAATTTTATATGAAAATTCAAGAGTTTCAAAAAGCTTATGATGTAGCGCACGAAGTGTTAGAGATAGATCCACACAACAAAAAGATGCAAAAAATTGCTAGACATTTAGAGAAAAGATATGGACTGACTTATTCTGCTGCGATTGATGATAGTGCGGTAGATAAGCATAAAGCAAAAGCGATGTTGGCAAAACTACATCGAGAGAAAAAATACAATGCCTATTTTAATCTTTACGAAGCATTACGGGATGCGCATGTTATTTTTTCTAAAAATGAGTATGTAGATATCTTGCATACAGCTATCATGATAGGCAAGTATAAAGAGGCACAAGAGATCATTTCCAAAGGTTTAGCACCTCGTAACAAATCTACACTCAAAGTACAACTCCTTCTGGCTAAGAAGTTGTCCCAAGCCGTGGCAAGTCGCTAGGATTGATCTCCATCTTAGAGAGATAAGGGCGTATCTTTGCAGGTATGCCTAGTTCTCTGCAACGCTCTTTAAATTTCTTATCCATCGTCTTCTTGCTAAAAGGTGCGATAAATATCATCTCACCTTTTAATGCCACGACGATTTTTCCACCTATAACAGACTCTTGCTGTTTTAAAATTTCCTCTTTTTGTGCGGCTGAGAGTAGGTAGCCCATCTCTTTTAGTATCTTGTCGATACTGCGTATGGCAGAGTCTGAGCGCTTTAGGATATACAACTGCTTATCATGATAGAGGAGTGTATGCGAAACAAGTTGTGCTTTATCTTTTTGTAAATACTCAAAACTATTGCGTATGCCTTTTTTATAAGTTCTCAAAAACGCTTCTGAAAAATTTCGTCTGATATAATTTCTCTGATATTTTTCATCTTGATTGCTTTCATCGATGAAATAACGCTTATCATGATAGCGTAAAAAAGAAAGTAGGGTGGCTTTATCTGTACCAAGAAGTGGACGAACAAGTCTATATCCTTTTCGCACTTCAATCGCTTCAAATCCCAACATCTCTACCAACCCAGCCCCCTTGCCAAGTTGCATCAAAAACCACTCTAAGCGATCATTGAGTTGATGGGCGGTGATGAGATTGTCATAGCCATTTTCTTGGATAATCTTTTCAAAAAATTGGTAACGATGGGCTCTTGCTTGATGTTCAAAGTTACTTTCACCAAGCTTGACGCTATCATGATAGAGATGCTTATCATGATAGCGTGCTAACGCCTTGGCATAAGCGACTTCCTCTTTAGACGCGGCACGCATCCCATAATCAACAATAGCGATATCAAAAGGGATATTTTCTTGAAGCAGCAAAAAGAAAAGTGCGCTAGAGTCCACCCCAGCGGAAAAGGCTAAGAGATTTTTTTGCTCTCTAAGTGCTTCTAGTGCTGTGCTATCAAGCAGGTCTGAGAATGCTTCCAATGAGATTTTCCCCTGCGCGCTCGCTGATTTTGGCGATGTAGCGTTTGCCAAAAACC
>CAZCUH010000060.1:0-8959 GCA_964501795.1 uncultured Sulfurospirillum sp. | reverse complement strand
TATCATCTATCATGATAACATTGCTATCCACAAAACTACTATCATTGGTCACTTTGAGTACATAGTCAAACTCATGATTTTGTATGACTTGAGAAATGGGTGACCAGAGACCAGAAGCAACGGCTTTTTTATCAAGCGAGATATGCACATTGGCTTTTTTAATCGTTACATCTTGCCTACTTGTATCAGTGGCACTACCTGAAGCATACCCTGCATCTAGTGTAGCACTAGCTTGTGTTGGGGTATCTGCCGAAACATAATCTGCCTGTGCGGTAATCAAAAGTTGTGCAACACCACCATTTGCCGCGATAACACCAGAGATGAGATTACATGTTATATTAGCACCACTTTGTGCACAATTCCAATCGGCACTACTAGAAAAATTTTTATAAGTCATTGCAGCGGGCAAAGTATCCGTAATCTTAATACTGCTTGTATCTTCACTACCAGTATTGGTCACTTTTAGCGTGTAAGTGAGTGTTTTGCCAGAATCCACCGAACTTACACTACTATGCGAAAGCGATATCTCTCGTGGATGAACCGTACGCGTAAAGGAGTTTAAAAGCTTAAAATATCCTTTTGCCAATGCCACAGAATCAGAAGAAATCGCATGGTTTTCTACTTTGATATAGTAAGTCTCTCCTGCTAGTACACTTTTTGAACTTTGTACTAGCCTTGGATTGTCATGATATTTACTTGCCTCGGATAGTTGATGACATGAAGCATCCAAAATGTAAGCATAGGTATTAACCGTATCACTACCATCTGTAGCTGTAGAAAAATCAAATGTCCCATCATCTACGATATTGATCTTATAATAGAGCGACTCACCAGAACTTGCATCCCCATCAATATAGGGCTTATCGATATATTGATTATATTTTGTACTCCCTAAGGTCAATGTCGCGGTAGGCGCACTACAAGAAGCTGCTGCAAACATCATAGATGGCAGATAAATCGACAATAAAAAAACAGATACTATAACTCTTTTTAACATAACAATAAACTCTCCTTGGGTTTTCTAACCTTTATATCGTCCAAAAAGAGAATAACTACACTATTTTCTCGTAAAATATTTAAATTATTTTATTTTATCTGTTTTTTGAGTTCGGCTGGATTGATTGCAATGAGGTTGATAATTTCTTCACCCTTTGGGGTTATTTGTCTATAACTCTTAAAAACCCCTGCAAGTTTTCTATTTTTCTTATCCAAGATAAACTCTTTACGCTTATCTTCTCTAGTTCTGATGATATAAGTTATCTTTTTTGCTTTGTCATCAGGACTTGGTGCGTGAAAGAGGATATTGGGACTGTGCCGCATGCTCTCTTCTATCTCTTGAAGCATAGAATCATCTATCATGATAGAGAGCGTCACAAATTTTTTATCATGAGAGTAGAGAAAGGTATTGAGCGATTTTACCGATGAAGTAGATGTTACATCCCCATGATAGATATCAAATTCTTTATCTAACATAAAGCGATAAATAAAAGCTATCATGATAAGGGCTACAACTATCCAAAAAAGTATCTTTTTAATCATATTATTCATTCCTTAAAGTGGCTAATACATCGATATCCGTCGCCTTTTTGGCAGGATAAAATGAAGAAATCAACACGATGACGATTGCCCCTATCACGATGGAGACAAAATCAATAGTGCTTAAATCTAGTGGCAATTTGGAAGTCCCATAGACATCTGCTGGAAGTGTGACTATATCAAAGGTACCCAAGATATAGATACCTGCCAAACCTAAAAATGTTCCAAATAGCACACCCGCTCCACCGATGACCGTACCCAAGAGAAAAAAGGCATTTTTAATCTCTTTTTTCGTCGCTCCTAGTGAAAGCAACAATGCGATTTCTCTTCTTCGATTCATCACGGTCATGAGTAGCGATGAGATGATATTGAGTGAGGCTACTAAGATAATAAGCATCAAGACGATAAAGAGTGCATGTTTCTCCATCGCCATAGCAGAAAAGAGGTTCCCATTTTGTTGCCACCAGCCAATCGCTGCATAAGATGGCGGTAAAAATTTTTGGATTGCTTTGATATCTTCTAGGGGATGTGCTGTGGCGATATGGATACCATCATAAGTGCCATCTTTGATTTTAAGCACTTTGGAGAGTGCTTTGATAGAAGTATAAATATAGGCATTGTCATAGGCTTGCATGCCTGATTTGAAATCCCCCTTATAGGTAAAGCGTTTCATCGTAGGAATCAGGGAAAATCCACCAGGTTGTGACTGCGTAAAAATGAGCGTGGTTTTTTCTCCCTCAAGTAAAGCAAAACTCGCCCCGATCCCATTCCCAGTAATCATCTCAAACTTATCTGTCATCCTGCGACCTTCTAGGGCTTTTTTTAAGATTTTATTGATATTTGCTTCACGCTTAAAATCGATACCAAATATCATCGCCCCTTCCATCTTCTTGCCCTTTTTGACAATGACTTGAGAATTGATATAAGGGCTATATATAAAATCAGGAAATTTTTTCGTTAAAGCATTTAAGACATACTTATCTACCACCACATCTGCACTTCGAGGCAAGATAGTGATAGGATAACTCATCGTAGAAATCTTCTCTTTGAACTCTTTGCTTGTACCATTCATGATAGCCATCGCGATGATAAGCACCATCAATCCTATCGACACACCCAAAAAAGCAAGCAGTGCCGAAATTGTGATAAAAGGTTGCGATTTATCAAATCGCAAATATTTTTTTACAAGATAAGGAACTAAAGACATCAACTACTCTGCCAAGAGCCCTTTTTTAGGGCCACTCATACCACAGCAATTTTTATACTTTTTGCCAGAACCACAAGGACAAGGCTCATTTCTCGCAATCTTTTTTTCGATAACGGGAGCCTCTTCTTCTATACTCTGCATACTTGGATGTTCCATCATGATATCTTCATTTGCAGCGGCTTCCATCTCTTGCATCATCTTTGCTAGCGCTTCTTCTCTCTCTTGTTCACTCCTCTCTTCTCTCAGTTGGATGATATGCAAAGTTTTGATACTTTCACCTTTGATTTTTTGAATCAAATCCATAAAAAGTTCATAAGACTCTTTTTTATACTCTGTGAGAGGATCTTTTTGATTATAACCACGCAATCCGATACCTGTTTTAAGGATATCCATCTGATAAAGATGTTCTCTCCAGGCATTGTCCACTACTTGGAGATAGACGATTCTCTCTATCTCGGAGCGTTGTTTACTATCCACTGCTTGCATCTTCTCTTCATACTGTTTTTCTAAAATCGAAAGCACTTTTTCATGGATTTGATTGGCATCTAGACTTTCAAATTCAGCTTTTGGTACTTCAATAAAAACTTCTTCTTTGATAAGTGCTACCAATCTATCTAGATCATACTCCTCTTCTGGTAATGCTTCCAAAATATCACATCGTCCTAAAATCTGCCATACATAATCTTCACGATTGGATTTGACTTTCGCATCGATATCATAATCAGAAGTTAAAAGATCATTTCGATACGCATAGACCACTTTTCGTTGTTCATTGGCAACATCATCATACTCCAAGATATGTTTTCTTGATTCATAATGGAGATTTTCTACCTTTTTTTGTGCATTTTCAACAGCACGCGTCACCATCTTTGATTCGATATGTTCACCCTCTTCGATACCCAATCGTTCCATGATACCTTTGATTTTATCTGAACCAAATATACGAAGTAAGTTATCCTCTAGTGAGAGATAAAATTGGCTCACACCAGGATCTCCTTGACGACCTGAACGACCACGAAGCTGATTGTCTATCCGACGAGACTCATGTCGCTCTGTTCCGATGATATAAAGACCTCCAAGCGCCTTGACTTCATCACTTATCTTGATATCCACACCTCGACCAGCCATATTGGTCGCCACAGTCACTGCACCTTTAACACCAGCATTTTCGATGATTTTTGCCTCTTGTTCATGCTGTTTTGCATTGAGCACGGAGTGCGCTACTTTCTCTTTTTTCATCAAGTCATGTAAGAGTTCACTCTTCTCGATAGATGCTGTACCTATCAGGACTGGTTGTCCACTCTTTTGTAACTCTTTGATTTTACTAATAACAGCTTCAAACTTCTCTCTCTCACTTTTATAAATGAGATCATTTTTATCCTCTCTTGCGATAGGCACATTGGTAGGAATAGAGACCACATCAAGGTTATAAATCTGTGCAAACTCCGTTGCTTCTGTCTGCGCTGTACCCGTCATACCTGCCAATTTCTCATACATCCTAAAGTAGTTTTGAAAGGTGATATCTGCCAAGGTTTGTGACTCTTCTTGCACAACCACACCCTCTTTGGCTTCTAAGGCTTGATGTAGCCCCTCAGAAAATCTTCTTCCCTCTGAAAGTCGTCCTGTAAATTCATCGATGATAATCACTTCACCATCTTTGACTACATAATCCACATCTTTATGGAAGATATAATTTGCTTTTAGCGCCTGATCGATATGATGAGAGAGTACCGCATTTTCCATACTATAAAGGTTATCAACACCAAAACCTTTTTCCGCTTTATCAACACCACTTTCCGTCAATAAAACAGTTTTATTTTTCTCATCTACGACAAAATCACCACTCTCTTGCTTGACTTCACCTTTTTCATTTTTCTCTGTTGCTTGCTTGAGTGTCAAGGCAATCTCATTTGCTTTGATATAATGCTCCAAGCTTTTATTGGCAGGGCCAGAGATGATGAGTGGTGTTCTTGCCTCATCAATCAAGATAGAATCCACCTCATCAACGATGACAAAATGGTGTTCTCTCTGGGCTTTTTCCTCTTGTGAATATTTCATATTATCCCGCAGGTAATCAAAGCCAAATTCATTATTGGTTCCGTATGTGATGTCAGCTGCATACTGTGCTTTTCGCGCAAAATCATCTTGGATGTCATTGGTAATCACACCCACACTATAACCCAAAAACTCATAAATACGCCCCATATCTGCTGCATCACGAGAAGCGAGATAGTCATTGACTGTCACAAGATGCACACCACGCCCACGCATAGCATTGAGGACGATAGGAAGTGTTGCTACAAGTGTTTTACCCTCACCTGTTTTCATCTCTGAAATTTTACCCTCATGAAGCACCAATCCACCAATCATCTGCACATCATGATGGCGCATACCAGTCACCCGACGACTCACCTCTCTTGTGATAGCAAAAGAGTCATTGAGCACATCATCGAGACTCTTTAACTCTTTTTGTACCTCTTCTTTAAGGACATTGAACTCGCTTTTAAGCGTTTCATCATCCATCTGCTTATACTTCTCTTCCAGTGCGTTGATTTGCTCTACTCTTTTAAGATAGCTTTTTACGATTTTGTCATTTTTGGTTCCGAAAATTTTACCAGCGAGTGTGGATATCATTGAGGTTAATCCTTCTGTATATGTATTGCGTCCATTCTAACAAATATTTAATTTTGATTTGCTAAAGTATGATATAGTAACACTTTAATAAGGAACTTTAACAATGAACATTAAACTATTTGTACTTTCTACGCTCTTTGCATCAAGCACAATCTCTGCCAACAATTTAAATATCCGTACGCTAGAGTCAAATTTCACACAAAGCATCACCAACAATCAACATGCAAAGGTCGTCTATCGAGGTAAAATGTATGCCACACAAGCAAAAAATCAAGCACTCTGGGAATACAGCGCACCTGTTGTGAAAAAGATTTATTACAAAGGTGGTAAGCTTGTGATCATTGAACCAGAGTTAGAACAGGTCATTTATGCCAAGTTGGACAAAGTACCCAATGTCCTAAAGTTGATAAAATCAGCCAAAAAAGTCGCCGATGATACTTTACAAACACGATTTAACGGTATCACTTACAATATCATGATAGAGGGAAATAAAATCATCAACATCACTTATGTCGATGAGATGCAAAACGCAGTTGCTATCGAGTTTACAGGGGAAAAAGTGAATTTTCCGCTAAGTGATACTACCTTTGCCTACACAATCCCAGCGGATTATGATATTTTAGAGCAGTAAAAACGCCTTTCTATCATGATAGAAAGCTATCATGATAAGGGGCTAGCCTCTTCTCCAGTGTCTGACAGGGCCTACATCTACATGGACAAAATTTGACGATGGATAATACCCCACGCCACCCCGTTGCATACCACGCGCTACATCTTTTAATTTTTTAAGCGAGACATTTGGCACATAGATATCAACAGCTTGTCCTTTGATATGAAAAGAGTTCTTTGCGACACCTTCTCGTCTTTTTCTCAACATCTCATTGGTATGTTTTGAGCGATATCCCGAGACGATATTGAACTGCTTGTCATACCCTAAATGCTGCTTGATATCATAGAGCAAATTGACAAGTTTGACATCGATACGCGTCATCTCTTTTGCACGATAATCGATAAATGCTTTATTGATCTCAAAAAGTCCAGAAAGTTTATAGTAGTTTTTTTCAAAAAATGGTGCATAAAATGTTTTTTTCAGATGCACATTGTAGAGTTTTAGGACTTTTTTCTCTCCCATGGACGCCAACATCTCGCTCTGAGTCATCATGCTCGCGCCCGTAATAATCGCCGATTTTTTTAAGAAACTTCGTCTAGAAATCTCCACACTCTTGGCTTTTTCAACAATATTCAAATCCAAACTGATTCTCCTAAAATTATTTCAATGGCGAGATTGTATCTAAAAAAAGTAAACAAAAAAAATAAGAGGTAAAGTTAGAAATATATTTTAAGCATTTAGGTCACTTCTAAAATTACTTTTCCAAAAGTCTATATTGCATCTTGTCATAGCCATAGATATCGCCTCTGAAATTTACAGCAGCATTTTCATCCACCCATGCTGTATAGTATCTGATATAGACAGGAATACCCTGCTGTAGACTCACGGATTGACTTTTTCCACCCTTAAGTATATGTTGTACATCTTCATAGGGTGTTGTCGTATAGTTATCACACATATAGGCTAATAACTTTTGTGGTTGAGACAATCTGATACAGCCATGACTATACGCGCGTTTTGAATTTTTAAAAAGTTTTTTTTGTGGTGTATCATGCATATAGACAGCATATTTATTAGGAAACATAAACTTTACATTACCTAGTGGATTTCCTTTTCCCGCTTCTCTTACAAAGGTATAAGGTATATGAGAGTTTTCATCATACTGCCACCAATCTATATCAAAACCATCTATCTCTTCTTTTTTGTTTTTACTCATCCATTTATAGAGTTTAAATTTCCGAGAGGCTAGATAATCAGGATCTTCTTGGATACGCGGTAGCATCTCTTTTTTGACGATTGAACTCGGTACTGCCCAAGTTGGATTTAAGACCATATAAGAAAAAGTAGAGTTAAATATCGGTGTTGGATTCTTTGGTTTCCCTACCACAACACGCATTTCAAGTGCTGTCATGCCATCTTTTATAAAACGCATCTTAAAGTCGGGGATATTGACATAGACATACTGTGAGCCAAATGCTTTGTTTTCCCAACGCATTCTCTCAAGATTGAGTTTTATTTTTCGCAGTCGTTTTTCAACAGAGACATTTAGGGCATTGCGTGTGATATCAGTCAAGACACCTGAAGGCCAGATTCCCATCCGTCTTTGATAGTGCTTTAAGGCATCTTTCATCGCTTGTGTCATCACCGTGATATCTGGATCAAAATCTACTAAATCTCCCGTCATATAAAGTCTCTTTGCCAACAAAGGCACCCTCTTTTTTGAGATATTGCCCAATCTCAATGCCTTGCCCCTTGGAATCTTTTTCCACCCACCTTCTAAGGCAATCTCTCTGTAGCGCTTGTACGCTTCTTTCATCCGTTGATACAGTTCATTGGGAGAGGCAAGTGCAAACAAGGCTTCATGTAAATTACCATTTTCACTCACCCTCTCTAAAAAGGCAATATAGTTTATCCCCTTGTGTGGGGTGTCCCATACATATTTTACCTCATCTTTTTCTGCTTTAGCGCGTAAGATAGCGTGAAATTTTTGATAATCAATCTCACCCTCTCTTAAATCTTTTGCCATCGTCAAAAAAGCATCACTGAGTAAGACATCGATTTGGGCAATAGCCACATTTCTATCTCGATGTGAGAGTTGGGTATCATTTTTTAACTCATCCAATATCCCCACAATCTCTGAACGGTGATAGCGACTTGGCTCTAAGCCCTCCTCCTGCGCGTTCTCGATCGCATCTATCATATCAAAAAGATTTTCGCTGATATCAAAGTCCGAAGTAATCCAAAAAGTCGAATAGTTGCGTTTTTGATAGAGTTTTTTCACTAACTGTGGTTCTTTGAGATCAACAGGCGCATATTTTCCATACTCTAGTCCACTTAAAATACCTTTGAGATAACTTCTTTTACTCTCAATCTTTTCATGGATACTACTTAATCCACGCACTACCTCTTGTGGTCTATTCTCATGCCTATCAACTGTTGCATCTTCGATGATGACATTGTCTGATTGGATGCCATTCATCTCATCTAAAGGGACGGGTTCTACAATTTCAAGTTCTGCATAGAGACTTACAGAGAGTACTAGCGTAGAAAAAAGAATCTTTTTCATATTTGCCTTCATAAATTAAATATTTTATTATAAGTTTCATATAATATTGAATTAAGATTAATATGTGCTGAAACTATTGAACTTTCTGACATTTTTCGAGTGCCACACCCTCTCGAAGCCCATCATCTATCACCAGCATCTCTTTAAATCCTGCCTCTATCATGATAGCCTTCACGATAAGCACCCCAGCTACAATCAACTCATCTCGCCCCACTCCCACCCAGCGTTCCCGTTCTTTGGGCTGCATGGATAGCAATTTTTCAAGGGCTTCATCCAAATCTTCTAAAGTGAGCCTTGTGCCATTGACCTTCTCTACATCATAATGTGCATAATCCAAGCCCTGCTTAAATGCCGCTATCGTTGTCGGTGTACCCGCCGTTGCCACAAACAAAGCAGGCTTTGGTAG
>CAZCUH010000059.1:0-9302 GCA_964501795.1 uncultured Sulfurospirillum sp. | reverse complement strand
TTACTTAACATATAATCTCTTTTTTGTTAATTATTAATTAACAATTATAGCACATGTTTGTTAAATAGAAATTTAGCGAGCTTGGCCAAAAGCCTTAGACCTCTTTTTTATCACCACAACTAATCTGACTACTTCTTCCCTATCATGATAGCCCCCACGCTATCATGATATACCGCATCGCTTTCGCAAACAACACTATCATGATAAACTTCTTCAAATCATAACCTAACATCCCAGCGACTAGTGTAAGTGGGTCTCCGATGATGGGTGCCCATGAGAGTAGGAGCGCCCATGCGCCGTATTTTTGAAAGTAGCTTTGTGCTTTTTCTAAATGTTTCTCTTTGCTTAGAAAGTATTCCACACCTTTTAGACCTATAAAATAGTTGATGAGACTCCCTAGTGTATTGCCTAGCGTTGCAAAGAGTAGGAGTAAAAAGAGATTGTGCTGTTGCGAGATATCATAGAGCAGGAGCGCTTCACTGCCTCCGGGCAAGAGTGTTGCCGAGAGGAGTGAAAGGGCAAAAAGTGAGAGATAGACCAAGCTACTTGACTAGCATCTTTCGTATCGTATCTTCATCAGTTGCATCTTTATCATACTTGACGACGATGATGCCTTCTGTTTCGTTGGTGTAGTATTCGACGATACCCGCTTTATCTTTGAGTTGTGGTAATTTTTCTCTATCGTATCGCTCAAATTCCATATAGACATTACCACGATGTCCTGGATTTCGTAGCTTCATCACCCAGAAAAACCACGCTACACAAAGCACGAGGACAAACGAAGCTAGTGTGCCACGAGAGTAACTATGCATGAGCCACCCACCGATCACACCACCCAAAAATGCTCCAAAATAAGCAAACGAATTCGCCACACCCAGTGCCGCACCTTTTTGGTGGACTTTGGCAAACTTAGAGACAAAGGATTGAAGTAATGGTTCAAACATATTAAACCCGATAAAAAAGAAGACGACACCCACGATAAAGAGTGTTGCATTGGTAGAAAATCCCATCAGAGCAAATCCTATAGCTATCAAAATGATAGAGAGTAAAAATATCTCCTTACCCTTATCTTTTTTCTCACCAAAGACCGCAGCAGGTCCCATCGCAATGACACCCATCACCATCGCAGGGATATAGACCTTCCATAGTTCTGTCTTATCCCAGCCAAAACCACCATCATCTACACTCTGTGTCATGATAATAGGAATAATGAGAAATGCCATCGTCATAATCCCCGTATGAAAAAGAAAAGTGATATACATACGCACCAAGCTATCATCTTTAAAAACATGTTTCATCTTGGACTCTTCTTCGCTATAAGTATGGACGATTTTTGGAGGATTTGGCACTTGTGTAAAGAGTACAAGTATCGCAGTGGTTGCTAATATGGCAGTAATCCAAAAGAGTTTATCCACACCATAATACCCACCGATGAGTGGTCCAGCCACCATGGCTACGGCAAAACTCATCGCAATTGTCCCACCCATGATAGCCATCGCATGAGAGCGTGTCTCTTCCTTGACTAAATCAGATATCATCGCTGTTACCACTGAACCAATCGCTCCAGCACCTTGCAAGAAACGCCCAAGCATCAAGGTATAGATATCTGTTGAGAGTGCTGCTACCACCGAACCTAGTATAAAGATCAATAGACCTATCAAAAGCGTCTTTTTACGCCCTATCTTGTCACTCATCAAGCCAAATGGCACTTGAAAAATCGTCTGTGTCAACGCATAGCCACCCACAACGATACCAACCAAAAAGGCATTGGCATTGTCCAATGTCAATGCATAGGCAGAGAGTACTGGAAGTACGATAAATAGTCCTAAAAACCTCAGCGCAATGATAAGACTCAAAGGCATCACTTGTTTCATCATGATAAAAACCCCTATATGTTATAATTTTTATTCATTAGAGTTTATGCCAAGCAAACCGTGAGGCTCAGACCAACGGGAGGATTTGTCCTCTAAGGTTTACTTGGCATCAACTCTAATGGGACAATTATATTCCTAATTACATTCAAGGTATCTTATGAAAATCATATTAGCATCTGCAAACAAAGGCAAAATCCGAGAAATCCAAGCGTACTGTTCCTATGAAGTCGTACCTTATAGCGATATCGTCGCACCTTTTGAAATCATAGAAGATGGAAAATCGTTCAAAGAAAATGCCCTCATCAAAGCCAGAGCCATCTATGAAAAGCTCAAAGACTCAGAGCAATCCTTTGTCATCCTCGCAGATGATAGCGGTATCTCTGTACCAGCTCTAGGTAATGAACCGGGTATTTATAGTGCGCGTTATGCAGGAGAGGATGCTAGTGACAAGGACAATCTCTACAAACTCATCGATGAATTGAAAAAAAATGGCATCGAAAAAACCCCTGCTTTTTATACCGCAGCGATGGCGATGATTACAGATAAAGGCGAAGAGTTTACCGTACATGGTTGGATGTATGGAGATGTCATAGCCCAGGCACGAGGTGAGAAAGGCTTTGGCTATGATCCTATGTTTATCCCAGAGGGCTATCATGATAGCTTGGGAGAGTTAGACTCTGATGTAAAAGAAGCCCTTTCACACCGCTCAAAAGCCCTAAAGCTTACCAAAGCTATCTTGCAAAGTCTTGCTTAGTGCACATGCCCTACGATACCATTGATATTGGTCTTTAAGATACTAAGTCCTACTCTGCCATTGGCTACAAAGATATAGTTGTTGTGTAGTGCTAAGGCATAGGCGGTATCATGGAGATAATATGAAGCGACTTTTCGTACACTTCTAGCATCCTCATAACGATAGATTCCTAAACCCTCTTGCCCGACTTCATAGTAGTACGCGCCGCTTGTAGCTTCACTATGTGCGACCCCACTTTTGCCTTGTCTGCTACCGATATAGTAAGGACGATATGGATTTTGCACATCATAGGCACGCATACTATACTGACTACCTAATCCCTCG
The DNA here is from genome assembly GCA_964501795.1 of uncultured Sulfurospirillum sp. Classification (GTDB taxonomy): domain Bacteria; phylum Campylobacterota; class Campylobacteria; order Campylobacterales; family QNZT01; genus JANTGR01. Next base: position 6,350 of record CAZCUH010000059.1, on the reverse strand, counting down.
GGTACATAACCTACATAAACCACGCCATCGTGCACCTCAACAAAGTTCGCATACTCTGGCAAATCATCACGAAAGATGAGATATGGATACTCAGGTGTACTCACATCAACCACTTCCAACCCTGCATCTCCTGTGGCGATATAGGCGATACGCCCATCTTCAGAGAGTGCGATATCTACAGCAACACCCTCGACATTGAAGCGTTTTACACCCTCAACATTGACATCGATACGGGAGGTACTAAAGGTGCTATTTGTACGAATAGAAGCAGTTGATGATGGTCCTTGTGAACCATCTCGTACACTGTCCCCACCACAGCCAGACACGAGAAGCACAAAGGCTAATAATAGACTATTTTTTATCATGATATATCCCTTTTGATATGAAATCTTCTACCTACTAGCATAGTAACTTTTTTTATTTTATGCAATTAAATTTTACTTTTTAACTGAAATAAATCTTTTTTGTTCCTAAAAGAAACATCTCTTTACAAAGATAGTGTATAATCACAAAAAAAATTAAAGTTTCCAAGGAACTAACATATGGCAAATATTTTAATCATCGGTGCAGGTGGTGTGGGGCGTGTGGTTGTGCACAAGTGCGCACAAGAAAAGACATTTGATAAAATCACGCTAGCTAGTCGCAGACTCACCTCTTGTGAACTCTATCAAAAAGAGGTCAAAGAACGCTACAACAAGGCAATAGATATCGCCCAAGTGGACGCAGATGATATCCCTGCGCTAGTCGAGCTCATCAACCATGTCAAGCCTGACATGGTACTCAACATCGCCCTTCCCTATCAAGACCTCACCATCATGGAAGCGTGTTTACAGACAGGTGTGCACTATCTTGATACCGCCAACTATGAACATCCCGATACGGCTAAATTTGAATACAAAGAACAGTGGGCGTATCATGATAGGTATAAAGAGGCTGGGATTATGGCGCTACTTGGGAGTGGATTTGATCCTGGTGTGACCAATGTCTTTTGTGCGTATGCGCAGAAACATTATTTTGATACGATAGAGACCATCGACATCCTTGACTGCAATGGGGGCGATCACGGCTATCCTTTTGCCACCAATTTCAATCCTGAAATCAATCTACGAGAAGTCAGTGCAAAAGGACGCTACTGGCAAGAAGGCAAATGGATCGAGACAGAGCCGATGGAGATAAAGATGGTATGGGATTATCCTCAAATTGGTAAAAAAGATAGCTATCTGCTCTATCATGAAGAGATGGAAAGCCTTGTCAAACATATCAAAGGACTCAAACGCATCCGTTTTTTCATGACCTTTGGAGAATCTTATCTCACCCACATGAAGTGCCTAGAAAATGTCGGGATGCTTGGCATCAAAGAGGTCGAACATAAGGGGATGAAAATCGTCCCGATAGAGTTTCTCAAGACACTCTTACCAGATCCTGCCACATTAGGCTCTCGTACCAAAGGCAAGACCAATATCGGAATCGTTGCCAAAGGGCTAAAAGATGGCAAAGAGAAAACGATTTATATCTACAATGTCTGTGACCACGAAGAAACCTACAAAGAAACCCTCTCTCAAGCAGTCAGTTTCACCACGGGTGTGCCTGCTATGATAGGAGCAAAATTGATGATGCAAGGGGTGTGGATGGATAAAGGGGTGTTCAATATGGAACAATTTGACCCAGATCCCTTTATGGATGCATTAAAAGAGGATGGTTTACCTTGGTTTGTGCAAGAATTATGATACAATATAAAGATTTTTAATATATAGGAAAAAATATGATGAAACAAATCGATATGAATTCAGAAGAGTTTTTAGAAGAGTTAGAAAAAACAAAAAAATTTACCGACAAAGTATGTAAAAATTTTGATTGGGTTTATAATGCCAACGAAGATGTCAATGAGGGAGTCACACTAGGACTTGCACGCCATAAACTACTCTATGGAAAGCGATTTTGCCCTTGTTTTATGGTCGTACCTGATGAGAACAAAGAGGGAAAATACAAAAGTGCAGATGATAGAATCTGCCCTTGTAAGCCAGCAATTGAGCACGAAATACCTGAAAAAGGTGTCTGTCACTGTGGTATCTTTTGCGCACCAGATTTTGAAGGCGCGGCAAAGTCTTAACGCTTGAGTGTCACCGCTGCATCCAAATCAGTCGCTTCAAGAGCGATTGCTTTTGGCGTGCTACTATCTAGTACCGAATAATCTGACGAAAAAAAGGCAAGCACAGCATCATCAGCATGCTCAAATCCTTGACAACTTGCTCTATCAACACTCTTTGGAGAAGAGATTCTCGAAAATGACAACTCCCCATCTTTGAGTTTATAACGCGCTGTGATGTTGTAACAATCTGCCTCAACATTGACATGCTTACCATCAAAAACCATCTGCATATCATAACTTTTAACGCGATCTCGCTCTCCTCGTAGATACTGGTTCACATCTATCTCGATGCTTGTCCAAGTCTCACCCTCTATCGCAGGTGCTGCATTTTCACCACCACTCAATGATCCTACACTCTTACTATCTCCTGAACTAGGTCCTTTGCTACTAGCAGCACCATCTACAGAGTTACTACTACACCCACTCATCATTAAAAACCCAGCCATACAAAGGGTCGCTAGTGTGCTTTTTTTCATCTTTTTTCCTCAATCTCTAATCTATACCTTTATATCGTCCAAATGGCTATTTACTTTAATCTCGCAAAATATGCTAAAATGAAAGTTCCCAGATGAATCATAGGAGGGAATATGAAATATATTATAGTCATGTTTAGTATGCTGTTGATGACAGCCTGCTCACCAAAATACAAAATAGTCAAAGAGTATCATCCACCCAAGATAGCAAATAGTAGTGAAAGTGCCATCTGCCTTGGTGTCTGTGAGAGTGCGAAAAAAGCTTGCCTCTCTCAATGTGAAGCATCATTTTCTTCTTGTAAAGTAAAAGCACATCGCATCGCCAAACAACGCTATGCTGCCAAGATGCAAAAATATACCCAAGCCCTTGAAAATTATGTCAATACGATTCATGATTATCGATTTGAGAGAGGTTTTATGAACTTTAGCTACGCGGGTTATGGATATCCATATTATTACAATCCTCGTTATTATGGTTATGCAAATAGCCTATTTTGGTATGACCCTATGCCTTTTTATGTAGATAGCTATCTACCACCAAAACCAAAAAAACCTTCACTAGAGCGAGAAAAGCTCAAAGCGGAAGCGGAATTTTGTGATCTAGATTGTGGATGTGCACAAAAATTTGATAGCTGTTATATAGGCTGTGGTGGAGAGGTAGTCCATAAAAAAGTCTGCATCGAAAATTGTTCTCAATGAGCCAAAAATCAATCCTCATCACAGGATGTTCCACAGGCATTGGCTACTACTGCGCAAAAACTTTGCATAAAGAAGGCAACTTTAGGGTTTTTGCCACAGCACGCAAACGAGAAGATGTCCAGCGTCTAAAAGAAGAAGGGCTAGAAGCTTATCAACTAGACTTGGATGATTCTCGTAGTATCCAAGATGCTTTGGATGCTATCATGATAGCCACTGACGGTGAACTCTATGCACTTTTTAACAATGGCGCTTATGGACAACCAGGCTGCGTGGAGGATTTGAGCCGTGAAGTCTTGAGAGCACAATTTGAGACCAATCTCTTTGGCACCCACGAACTCACCACCAAAGTCTTGCCTATCATGAGAGCACAAGGCTATGGTCGTATCATCCAAAACTCATCGGTTTTAGGATTTGTAGCGATGCGTTATCGTGGAGCGTACAATGCGAGTAAATTTGCCCTAGAGGGCTTGAGTGATACCCTACGCCTTGAACTTGAAAATACAAATATCCATCTCTCACTCATAGAACCAGGTCCCATCAGAAGTGACTTTAGAAAAAATGCGCTAGCGAAGTTTCTCGAAAATATCGACAGAGAACATAGCCCCCACAAAACCCTCTATCATAATAAGCTACAAAGCTTACAGAGTACAGAAGATGTTCCCTTTACCCTTGGAGAAGATGCCGTTTATGATGCGCTTTTGCACGCGCTTGTTGCCAAAAGACCCAAAGCACGCTATCGTGTGACTAAACCTACCAGTTTTTTTTGGTATTTAAAACGCATTTTGAGCACCTCAATGCTCGATAAAGTGTTGCGAAAAGTTGAATAACAAAGGATTTTTTATGCATTGGATAATACATTTTTTAATATCATTTATAGCTTTTTTCTTCATCGCTTGCTCGTCAAGTAGTGGTGATAACAATAACAGTTCTCCTATCGCAGATGATTACATCGCTCCCCAACCACTCACCTATCATGATGATGCCAATATCACAGCCCTTACAACAGGCTACGGAAGATTTGGTAAGTATCGTGTGGAGACAAAAAGTATTGCAAACACGCAATACAATGACAAACCCGAATATCAAGCACTACACTTACAAACTACCCTCTACTATCCTGTAGATGCCCCTACTCCACGCCCTACGCTCTTTTTTTATAGTGGCTATCATATCTATCATGATGATGCCTACAAAGCATTACTCTACTTTGTCGCTTCAAAAGGATACAATATCATTTTTATGACATGTCCCGATGTGGAGCTTAGAAACTTAATCCCCCTCACACAAGATGCCTTAGATGCCTTTAGGGCTGATATAGATACCACAAAAGTCGGATTTTTAGGTCACTCGATGGGTGCGGGAGTAAGCTTTTGGCTTATCAAAGCCTTTGAATCGACATTGGGGAGTCAAGCAAGGCTACTCTTTCCTATGGCATCGGGATATACAGTCTTTAACACCAATCTCATACCAAGTGGTAAAACTATCTCACTTCCTAACAATACAAAAATGATAATGCAGATGTATCAAAATGATGGTACGACTGACCCGCGTATCGGTGTCGATCTCTTTTTAAATAACACCATCAAGATCCAAGATAAAAATTTTATGTTTATCTATGGTGATGCTACACATATAGCAGACCATGGCACTGTCATCACAAAAGCGACTTATGACTATGATGCACTCATGCAACGCACGATCTTTCGACCACTCGATGCACTCATGGATGCTGCTTTCAATCACAATGACCAAGCCATAGAGCATCTCAAAAATGAAATCTCCGCTGATGCTTACTTCAACCCCTACATCGGGACAACACCACAGATTGATATCGAACAATATATTTTACCAGAGACACAATATCCCTATAATTGTAGCAAAGGTGGCAGTGTAACAAGCAAAAGAAAGGAGTATTGTAAAGCCCTTGGATTATAAAGATATACAAACCCCAGTTTATATACTAGAGGAGAAAAAACTACGCAAAAATCTTGAACTTTTGGACTATATCCAAGAGCAAAGTGGCGCAAAAATCCTCCTTGCACTCAAAGGATTTGCCTTTAAAGCAAGTTTTCCACTCATCAAAAAATACCTGCAAGGTTGCTGTGCTAGTGGACTGCATGAAGCACTTTTGGCACAAGAGTTTGGCAAAGAGGTGCATACTTACGCCCCTGCCTTTAAAGAGGAAGAGATAGAAGAGATTATCGCACTCAGCCATCATCTCGTTTTCAACTCCTTTTCTCAGTGGCAAAAGTTTAAAGACAAAGCACTAGGAAAAGTCTCCTGTGGCTTGCGTATCAACCCTCAAGTCTCTGCTGCTCCCACTGATCTCTACAATCCCTGCGCCACTTATAGCCGTCTTGGCATCACCAAGTCAGTATTTGACGAGTCACGCCTTGAAGGCATCGAAGGACTTCATTTTCATGCGCTATGCGAACAGGGGGTAGATGCTTTGGAAATGGTACTTCAAGGTTTTGAAGAGAAATTTGGACACTTAATAGCACAGATGAGATGGATAAACTTTGGCGGAGGACATCACATCACACGCAAAGATTATGATATAGAGAAGCTTATCATGATAATAAAAGATTTCAAATCCCGCTATGGTGTAGAGGTCTATCTCGAACCAGGTGAAGCAGTAGGCTGGCAGACAGGCGTGCTTGTCGCTAGGGTGCTAGATATCGTACACAATGAAATAGATATCGCGATTCTTGACACCTCCGCAGAAGCCCACATGCCAGATACGATTATCATGCCTTATCGTGCAGAAGTCAGAGGAGCTGGCAAAGCAGGAGAAAAAGCCCACACCTATCGACTAGCGGGAAACACTTGTTTGGCGGGGGATATCATGGGAGATTATAGCTTTGATACGCCACTTCATGAGGGTGATACAATCATCTTTGAAGACCAAATCCACTACACCATCGTCAAAAACACGACATTTAATGGCATCAAATTACCCGATTTAGCCATAGAGAGAGAAGATGGAACTATCGAAGTTGTGTCAAGATTTGGCTATGAAGCGTATCGAA
>CAZCUH010000058.1:8307-9399 GCA_964501795.1 uncultured Sulfurospirillum sp. | reverse complement strand
GCGCAAGAAGCGCAACTTAAGGCAATATACAAAAAGATAAAAGCAGTGTATGGAGATATCCCACCACAGATGGAATTTTTGGGGAGTTTTGATGTGTCTTATGTGGAGGATTTTTTAACCTCTTTAAAAAAGGTGCTACAACATCCTCATATCGATCTAGATCTCTTTGCCTTTGTGCGTCTATTTGTGGCATTTAGGGAAGGGTATGTTTTTTGTAAAGGTTTCAATACACAACTGTTATTGTCGAGGGGATATAGTCAAGATATTTTGGATGCTGTTATCGCAGATATAGCCCAAGTGCCTTTAGATACCAAGCATCAGCGCTTGGCACAAAAGGCGATAAAGGCGATTTATGAGAGTGAGACATTTTCACAGGAGGATTTGGACTCTGTTTATGCGCTTGGGTGGAATCAGAAAGATGTTTTTGACTTGATAGAGCATACAGGTACGATTCTTAAAAATGGACGCATCCTCAATGCCTACATGAAAAAGCCCTTATCATGATAACACCATTTACAGACTATTTGGGCATAGAGACGGATACGCTTGCGTATGAAACCAAGCTACAAAACCATCTAGGTTCCATACATGCGGGTGCGCAGTTTACCTTTGCTGAGAGAGCTAGTGGAATGTATCTAGCTTCATTATTTCCTGATATAAAAGCGCAAGTAATCCCTCTGCTTCGTGAATCAAATATGAAGTACAAAAAGCAAGCCCTTAGTGCATTGTCCGCGAAAGCATCTGTGGATGAGAGCCAATTGCAAAGATTTAAAAAGAGTTTTGATGCCAAAGGGCGCGCTACTATCGTTGTAGATGTAGCCTTAGAAGATAGCGAGGGTGATGTGGTATGTGTGGGGAGTTTTAAATGGTTTGTAGAGCGTAAAGCATAGCCAAAAGGCTACGCTTATTTTTTAAATGTGTCATAGACGCGTTGTAAATCTTCATAAGGAATCTCACTATTTTCAGTGATAAAAGTAATCGCCTCATAAGGATCTTCCTCGGTGATTGCTAATGCTTCTTCTAAAAGTTCTGCTATCGTGTCATCATCAATCTCATGTAAATCGATTTCACTAAGCGTCCCTAATAGTTCTA
>CAZCUH010000058.1:0-8207 GCA_964501795.1 uncultured Sulfurospirillum sp. | reverse complement strand
ATTTAAGGCTATTTTGATACAATATTTCAAGCAAGTAATTGCGTAAATTTAACAATAGGATAGAAAGATGAAAAAACTTTTCATAACGCTCTCAGCAGTAACTTTGGTAGCTTCTTCAGCATTTGCTGGTGGTAACTCAAATACAGGATGTGGACTTGGTTCAATGGTATTTCCAGTGCAAGATACAGTAGCGACACAAGTATTGGCAGTGACTACAAATGGTACATCAGGTAACCAAACTTTTGGTATCACTTCAGGTTCATTAAACTGTACAAAACCGATGAAAATCGTCATGAATGATCAAGCACAAAAATTTGTCGCTGATAACATGGATAGTATCGCAGTAGAAGTAGCCGCAGGTCAAGGTGAAAATCTTGATACACTGCTTTCTCTCATCAAAGTAGATGACAAAGCCGCTGCTGCAGCAAAACTAAAAGCAAACTTTTCAAAAATCTATTCTAGTGCTGATGTAACATCTGCGCAAGTTGTAGATAACATAGCTGACACACTGTAAGCTATCATGATACAGAGAGGATGGATTGCTTTTCTCCTCTTTGTATGCTGTTTCTCCCCTCTCTTTGCTACCGATACGAAGCAACTCTCACAGGATGCGTATTGGCTGAAACTTTTACATTTTCGTGATGGAATATCGGAGATTGATGCACCGCAATTTTTTCTCTCACCAAAGGGTAAAACAGATCCAAAAGCAGAACTAGAAGCGACTATCGATGCACTCTATCATGATAAAAGTGTGTTTTGTAGGTTTCCTGCGCGTGTTCGTTGGCTCTTTGCACATGTACCAAAGCTTGAAGCAGATGTTGCGTATAAACCTTGTAAAGCCTTAGAAACCCTCAAGGCTTCATATAAGACTTCTAAAGCGGTCTTAATTTTCCCTACCGCACATATCAACTCTCCCGCTTCGATGTTTGGGCATACTTTTTTGCGTCTTGATGACAAGAGTGGCTTGGCATTGACGGCAAATGCGGTTAATTATGCTGCTAAAACAGCAGAGACCAATGGGCTTATTTTTGCGTATAAGGGCTTGTTTGGTGGGTATGAAGGGCGTTATTCGGTCTTGCCTTATTATAAAAAGATCAAAGAGTATAACCACCTAGAACATCGGGATATCTGGGAATATACGCTCAATCTCAATGAGGCAGAACTAGATAGACTCTTGACCCATCTTTACGAGCTTAGGGATGTCTATGCCAATTATTACTTTTTTACGGAGAATTGCTCTTATAATTTATTGTGGTTGTTAGAAGTAGCACGCCCTAGTGCGCATCTAGTGAATCAATTTTATATCAAGGCGATTCCTATCGATACGATTCGTGCTATCAAAAAGGCAGGATTTATCACCAAGGCACATTTTCGCCCCTCCAAAACCAAGCAGATCGAAGCACTCTTAAAAGCATCCAAAAAGGCAAAAGGGGGGCTTAAAAAAGCCTACAAAGCAGAACTCGATGTTGCCTTGTTGCAGCTCAAACGAAGCCAAGGTAAAATCAAGAAAAAACCTTATATCAAAGCGTTGATGGAGAAATTGCACAAGCGAAGTGCTTTGGAGAAAATCCCAAAACTCACGATCACTCCTCCTGCAAATCCACTGCGTGCGCATAAAAGTGCGAGGGTTACTTTGGGGTTAGATAGCAAGCAGCGTGTGCGCTTTGGGATGAAACTTGCCTTTCATGATATCTATGATGTCGATCAAGGTTTTGTCAAAGGGGCGTATATCGATTTTTTTCATCTGATGCTAGAGAAGTATAAATCAGAGATCAAACTTCAAAAATTGGATCTTGTCAATATCAACTCTTATGCGCTTCGTGATACGATTTTTAGCCCGATTTCTTGGGGTGTGGCATTTGGCGAGCAGCGTTTTAGAGAGCAGGATAATTTTTCGCTACGAGGTGAGGTAGGATTGAGTTATGCTTTGGGAGAGAGGGCGTTTGGCTTTGTGATGCTAGCAGAGAAATTTTACTATCATGATAAGCCACTGATAGGTGCAGGACCAAAGCTTGGGGTATTGGCTAGTTTTGAAAAGCTAAAGTGTGGGATGATTGGAGAGCAAGATTTTTATGCTGATGGCGTGAAAGAAGCACATGGAGAGGTATTTGGCACTATCATGATAGGCAAAGAGAGCGCAATCAACCTCAAGGCAAAGTACGATAAAATAGACAAAGAAAAAGCGAATCACAGCATCGCTGCATCACTTTTTTACTACTTTTAGGAGTCTATCATGATACGAAAAATGAGTCTAAGTGTGATACTCGTAGGCACTGTGCTTTTTGCCAAAGAGGTCGTATGGGATTTTGAAAATACAAGCGTAGGTGAAATACCCAAGCAATGGATAGTGGCTGCAACCCATCCCAAAGATCCCTTGGCTTCGTGGCAAGTGACCAAGGAGAAGGGAGGTAAAGCCCTCACGCTTAGTAAAATCAACGCACCTTATGGCAGTACCTTTAATCTCTGTTTTATGAAATCGTTTGCTTTTAAAGATGGTGAGATTTCGGTGAAGTTTCGTGCCAATAGCGGAGAAATCGATCAAGGTGGCGGTATCATGTGGCGGGCAAGAGATAAGGACAATTATCTCGTGGCGCGTTTTAATCCGCTGGAAGATAATTTTAGATTTTATTCTGTCATCGATGGTAATCGCCACGAACTAGCATCGGCAGATGTCAAACTCTCCAAGGGTTGGCATACGATGAAAATCGTCCAAAAAGGAGAGGATTTCACAGGCTATCTTGATGATAAACAACTACTCTCTTATAAAGATGTACCACTCAAAGATGCGGGTGGTGTTGGTGTCTGGACGAAATCAGATGCGGCGACTTCGTTTGATGATTTTAAGGTGAAGTAGTTGATGCTTAAGTGCTTTGTCTTTTGTCTATTAGGGTTATTTGTGGGGTGTTCCTCTCCTCAAAATAGCCCTAGTGTGACGGTCTATGTCTCAGAAGACCAAGTCTTTTCAGAGCCAGTTTTAAAGGCGTTTGAGAAGCAGACAGGTATCAAAGTGCATGCCATTTATGACACGGAAGAATCCAAGAGCACAGGCGTGATGAATCGCCTCATCGCGGAGAAAAACAATCCCCAAGCGGATGTCTATTGGGCGAATGAACCCGTGCGAGCGGAGGTGCTTCGTCAAAAAGGGATTTTAACGCCTTATGAGAGTGACAATGCCAAGGGAATTGCCGCTGTTTTTCAAGAAAAAGATCACTATTGGACGGGATTTTCAGCGCGTGTACGGCTCTTGCTAGTCTCCCAGAAGAGTGCGCAGTTGCCACACTCTATCCTAGACTATACCAATGCTGCTTTTAAAGCCAAAAGCGTTATCGCCAATCCTTTATTTGGCACGACGACTTCTCACATAGCAGCACTTTTTACGCTCTGGGGTGATGTCAAAGCCAAGGCATTTTTAAGAGATATGAAAGCCAATGGCGTGTTACTTTCGACAAGCAATGGCGAGAGTGCTGATTTTGTTGCCAAAGGGAGTGTGCTTTTTTCGCTCGTAGATAGTGACGATGCGATGAGCCGACTCAAACAAAAATTACCACTTCAAATCGTCTATCCCGACCAAGAAGAGGGCGGTATCGGAGCGTTTGTCGTGCCCAATGTCGTGATGAAAATAGCGGGCGCACCACATCCCAAGATGGCAGAAAAGTTGATTGATTTTCTTTTGAGTGCCAAAAGTGAGCAGATGCTGGCATATGAGGATTGTGCGCAGATTCCTCTGCATCAAGGGGTGAAGATGCCCAAGGGGTTAAAGCCTATTTCTCAAATCAAAGTCATGCAGGTGGATTATGCCAAAGTGGCACAAAAACTTGTCAAGATACAAGACTTTTTAAAAGCGTGGGTTGCTAAAAACTAAGATGAAAGAACGCCACTTTTTTATCATCGTGGTGGGATTTTTTGTGCTTCTTGGCATCGTGCCACTTCTCATGATGGTGATTGATTCGTTCTGGATAGATGGCTATTGGAGTTTAAAAGCTTATCGTGGACTGCTAGATAGTGGGGTGTTGGCAAGTTTTGGGCGTAGCGTGTGGCTGGGCTTTTGGGTGGCATTTGCGAGCACTGTGATAGGTGGGGGACTGGGATTTTTGTTTGCCAAGAGTGATATCTTTGCGGGGAAATATTTAGCGATATTATTTTCGTTGCCTCTATTGATACCGCCTTATATCTTTGCCTTTTCGTGGTTTTCCTTGCTGGGGCATGATGCTTTGTTGTTTGGTTTTTGGGGCTGTTTTTGGGTGCTTTTTTCTCTCTATTTGCCGATTCCTCTGCTTTTAACGATGCTCTTTATCAGGCAGATAAATCCTGCGCTGGAAGAAGCTGCAAGAGTTGTAACTAGCTGGCGTGGGAGTGTTTTTCATATCACCCTACCGCTCTTATCACCTGCACTCTTTTTTTCATTTTTGTTGGTGTTTGTCTTGGTATTTGGTGCCTATGGTGTGCCAAATTTTTTGCGTTATGATGTTTTTTCAACACTGAGTTTTAGACAATTTTCTGCATTTTATGACTTTAAAGCAGCAACAGCATTTGCTATGCCTCTGCTTTTGGTAGTCTTTGTCTTTTTGTTTTTGGAGTATATTTTGGTTGAAAAAAAAGCGTTTTCTTTGCAGGAAAGTTATCAAGTAGAGACGCTCTCTTTGGGTGGAAAAAGAGGGTGGATTTGGATGATGGTGCTGGGCTTGTGGGTGCTTATCATGATAGTGCCTTTGGGGAGTTTGCTCTGGCAGGTGGGAAGTATGGACACGCTGATAGAGGCTTGGAATAAAGGCTGGATACCGCTACTACATAGTCTCTTTTTTGCTCTTGTTGGGGCGAGTGTGATGAGCCTTTTTGGTCTGCTTTTAGCGTATGTGTTAGTCTATCAATCTTTTGCTTGGTGGCGATGGCTCGATATGGGAATTTTGATGGTTTTTGTCTTGCCCTCAACGGTCTTTGGGATTTCTCTCATCTTGCTATGGAATCATCCTTGGAGTAATTTTATCTATGCTTCACCCGTGATAGTCGTGCTTGGCTTGGTGGGAAAATATCTCGCTTTGCCTTTGAAAATCATCCAAATAAAACTACAAAAAATTCCCTCCTCCTTTTTAGAATCCGCAGCGCTTTTGGGAGCAAATTGGAGACAAAGAGGTATTTTTATCCTCTTACCACTGCTAAAAGAGACTGTGGTGATTGCGTGGCTTGTGGCATTTATCTTTGCCTTGCGCGAGGATACTTTGAGCATGCTTCTGTATCCTGCTGGCTGGGAGACACTTCCAATCTACACAGCGACACAGATGGCAAATGGTAATCCGCATATCATCGCAGGATTGGCGCTTATCATGATAGGGGTGATGGTAGCATCTCTTGGGGTGTTGCTATGGTTTTTTAGAAGGCGCTTATCATGATAGCATTTAGGGATGTCTATGTTTCACGAGCGCAGAAGGTGATTTGTGCTGGATGTGATTTAAAAATAGAGGCGAAAGAGAGGGTCGTGATTGTGGGTGCCTCGGGTTCTGGCAAGACGACACTACTACGGCTCATCGCAGGATTTGAGACGCCTCAAAGCGGGGAAATCTATATCGATGGTGCTTTGGTGACACAAGATGAGACTATCATGATAGCAGCAGAAAAAAGAGGAGTGGGGATGGTCTTTCAATCGCTAGCACTTTGGCCACACATGAATGTAGAAGAAAATATCGCCTTTGGTCTGAAGATGCAAGGCATCGCCAAAAAAATACGAAGTGAGAAAGTCAAGGCGATGCTTGATATGGTAGGGCTTGTAGGCTATGATGGAAGAAAGATTCAGACACTCTCAGGTGGAGAGCAACAGCGTGTGGCATTGGCGAGGTCTTTGGTACTCTCTCCAAAAGTGCTACTGATGGATGAACCTCTCTCAAGCCTGGATAGTGCGCTCAATGCACGACTAAGAGGTGAAATCGTCCGCCTGCAAGAGCAGCTAGGCTTTACACTCATCTATGTCACACACAATAAAGAGGAAGCACAAGAGGTCGCGACGCGTCTGATTTTGATGGAGGATATGCTATACTAATGAAGCTATAGGAGGCTTATCATGTGTAGTAAAATAGATATTGAAAAAACTATCTCTACTTTAAGCGCTAAACTCAAAGAGACTTATCATGTGAAAAATCTCTCTTTGTTTGGTTCATATGCAAGAGGGGAGCAGAGAGAAGATAGTGATATTGATATATTGGTAGATTTTGATGTGACTCCTGATTTATTGACTTTTATAGAGTTGGAAGAATTTTTGAGCCAAAAACTCAATCAAGAGGTTGATCTTGTGCCTGTTCGTAAATTAAAATCTTCATTGAGAGAGCAGATTTTGAGTGAGGCTGTTACATTATGAAAAGGAATTATCTGCTATTTTTAGAAGATATTGTATCGTGTATTGAGAAAATAGAGTCATTTACAGAAGGTATGGATTATGCCAAGTTCCAAAGCGATGAAAAGACTGTTAGTGCTTGTATCCGAGAGATAGAAGTGATAGGGGAAGCAGCAAAGCAAATCCCAAAAGAGATACGACAAGAGTTTGGAGATTTGCCATGGTCTTTGATGGCAAAAATGAGAGATAAGTTGATTCATTGGTATTTTGAAGTAGATGAAGAGATTGTTTGGAAAGTCATAACAGATAAATTACCCTATATAAAAAGTAGTGTTGTGCAGATGTTAGAGGCGCTATCATGATACTTAGCATCGAGAGTTCCTGTGATGATAGCTCTATCGCGATTACAGAGATAGCGACAAAAAAGGTGCTGTTTCACCAAAAGATTTCTCAAGAGTTAGAGCATTCGGTTTATGGTGGTGTCGTACCCGAACTGGCCGCCCGTCTACACGCCAAAGCCCTGCCTGATATCTTAGAGAAATGCAAAGCTTTTTTTCCACATCTCAAAGCCATCGCTGTGACCAATGAACCAGGGCTTACCGTCACACTTGTGGAGGGTATCATGATGGCGCAGGCACTTGCTATCTCTTTAAATCTTCCAATCATCACGGTCAATCATCTCTATGGGCATATTTATTCGCTATTTATAGAAAAAGAGACGCTTTTTCCTCAGACGATATTGCTGGTCTCTGGTGGGCATACGATGGTGGTCGATGCAAAGGGTTTTGATGATTTTGGGGTGTTGGCTTCGACGATGGATGATAGCTTTGGAGAGAGTTTTGACAAGGTGGCAAAGATGTTGGGGCTTGGTTATCCTGGTGGTCCTGTGGTGGAGAAATTGGCAGGAAAGGGGGATGAAAATCGCTTTGATTTTACCGTGCCACTCTATCACTCTGCTAAGCTTGCCTTTTCCTACTCGGGACTTAAAAATCAAGTGCGTTTGGCGATTTTGGAGTTGGGCGAGGAGCGAAGCGAGCAAGATGCGGCTGATATCTGTGCCTCATTTCAACGGGTAGCGACGGAGCATCTGCTGCATAAACTCAAAAAGATTTTTAAGACGAGAAAGATAAAAGACTTTTCTATCGTAGGTGGAGCAAGTGCCAATCTCTATTTGCGTCAAAAAATAGAAAATCTCTGCAATGAATTTGGCGCTAAGTTGCATTTAGCCAAGCTAGAGTACTGCTCTGACAATGCTGTCATGATAGGGCGCTATGCTATCGATGCTTATCATGATAAGTGCTTTACGCCCTATCATGATATCTCTTCTAATCCGAAGGTCTTTCGGGGGTTGTGATTTGATGGATTATACTTATGATGATTACAAAAACTGGGAAGGTGATTGGGAGCTAATCGAGGGCTTGCCCGTCTCTATGGCTCCAGCTCCGATGCGGATACATCAAAATATAGCAACTGAAATTATTCATCTTCTTAAAAATTCGCTTGATGAGGATAGCTGTCCTGAATGTGTGATATCTTTTGAGAATGATTGGAAAATCTCTCAAGAGAGCGTGGTGCGTCCTGATATTGTGCTTACTTGTGATGATGATGGCAAGGCGTATCTAACCAAAGCACCAAAGATTATCTTTGAGATTCTTAGCCCCTCTACGGCGAAAAAAGATGAGACGGTGAAGTTTGATCTCTATGAAGCAGAAGGGGTGCAGTATTATATCCTCGTCTATCCTGATGACCTCAAAGCCAAAGCGTATACACTCAAAGAGGGGAAATATCGAAAAATTGCGGATTTTACCCATGAGAAGCTGGATTTTGAAGATATTACCTGTGATTTGGAACTTGATTTTGAGAGGGTTTTTAGGAAGTATAAAAA
>CAZCUH010000057.1:0-9539 GCA_964501795.1 uncultured Sulfurospirillum sp. | reverse complement strand
TTGACATTTGTAGATGCGCAACTCAAGGAAGTGAGTAAAAAATTACAAGAGTCTGCAATCAAGTTGGAAAATTATAAAGAAGAGAATAATTTAATCAATATCGATACAGAGTCTGATATCACCTTGAGAAAATTGAGTGACTATAAAGCACAACTCTCAGATGTGAAGATTCAAGAGAGTGCATTTCAGTCACTTTATGAAGAGTTTAAAAGAGGAAATTATGGTGCAGTTTCGTCTTTGGCAAAACAGTATCCTGTTTTAGAAACACTTTTATCAGATTTCCAAAAGGCAAAGTCAGAAAAAATTACGCTTTTAGGTACTTTTACTGAAGAACATCCAGAAGTGGAAAAAGCCAATGAAAAAATTGAAGATATCAAAATGGCATTAGAGAGTGCCATTGAGAGTATCAATGATTCACTTCGTGAAAAAAAGAGATCACTAGAGGATACACTCTATTCTAAAGAGACAATCCTTTTAAAACTACCAGAAAAAGAGAGAGAACTAGCAGCTTTAAAACGAAAAAATGAAGTAAACCAGAAAACTTATCAATTTTTATTAGAAAAACAGGCTGAAATGTCTATTAATAAAGCCTCAACAGTTTCGAGTAATCGCGTCTTGGATCGTGCTATCGTAGCAAAAGATCCAATCAAGCCAAATAAAGCAATGATATTGGGTGCAAGCGCATTATTGGGACTTATTACTGCTATGTTACTAGCATTTTTACGGGATTTTATGGATAATAAAATTAAAACACGAGATGAGTTGGCACATTTGTCTAGAATACCATTTTATGGTGTGATTCCCCATGTGAAGTCTTCAGAAAAGATGTTTATCTTAGAAGATCAACAATCAGTTGCGAGTGAGGCGCTGAGATTGATTCGAACCAATTTAGAATTTATCTCAACAGATAAAAAAGGTAAAGTCATTGTCGTCTCTTCTACAATACCTGGTGAAGGAAAAACAACAACGGCAACCAACCTTGCTGGTGTCTTTGGTATGGGTGACAAAAAATGTATCGTTGTATCCTTAGATATGAGACGACCAATGTTGCACCGTGTTTTTGCTTTAACAAATAAGGTTGGAATGAGTACGGTACTCTCTAAAAACTCTGAGTTAAAAGATGTGATTTGGGAGCATAAAAAGATTCAAAATCTTGATATCATCACATCAGGACCAATCCCACCAAATCCTTCGGAATTGATGCAGTCAGGTAAGCTCGATAAGTTGATTGATGAATTAAGAGAGACTTATGATTACATCATTGTTGATGCACCACCTATGGGAGCAATTACAGATGCGATTTTATTGATGAAGTTAGCAGATATCTCTTTGGTTGTTTTTAGATCAGAGTTCTCTGAAAAAGAGTTTGTCAAGTCCCTTGAGGATGTTATTGCTTCATATAAGATAGAAAATGTTGGATTGGTATTAAATGATGTAAAACCTAAAAACATGGCACAAAGCTTTTTTAAATATAGCTACACTTACAAATAAAGAGAGATTAAAATGTTTGATGGGATAACGGTTATAGATGGAATTTTAGTATTCCTCTTAACCGTGCTTTTTACGCAGTTGATAAAACGGTATGCTGCTAAGATTAGTATGTTAGATATTCCTAATAATCGTTCTTCCCATACGACACCTACGCCTAGGGGTGCTGGTATTGCTATGTTTCTTGCTTACTTTTTAGTTTTGTTGCTTTTTCATAGCACCTTTATCATGGAGTATGTTGGTTTTTTTATGGGTACTGCCCTGATTTTTATCTTAGGGGTATATGATGATGCAAAAGATACCTCTCCTAAATTTAAGTTATTTGTCATTATAGCTGCGACTGCAGTGGCTTTTTTTCTTGATGGTTTTCAAATCAATACTTTAGGTCATTGGTTTGGTTTAGAGGTACAACTTCCTTTTATTATCGCGCTGTTTGTCACACTTTTTGCAGTTGCTGGATTTACCAATGCTCTCAATTTAGTAGATGGATTGGATGGATTGGCGGGTTCACTCTCTTTGGTCATTTTGGCATCACTTTATTATATAGGATATGCTTATCATGATCAGTTTATCATGACAATCTCTTTTCTCGTGATAGTTACATTATTGGGATTTTTACTTTTTAACTGGTACCCTGCAAGTATATTTATGGGAGATAGTGGTTCCTTAGTCTTGGGCTTTATCATTTCAATTCTCTCAATAAAAGCGATAACTTATGTCAGTGATACGACGATACTCTTTATTGCAGCTGTACCGATTATTGATACAATTATTGTGATGACACGCAGGATGCAACGCGGATTATCTCCCTTTGCACCAGATAAAAGCCACTTTCACCATAAAATTTTAATGCTTAGAGGATCTGTGGATGCGAGTGTGCATATATTGATAGCATTACAGATTATACTCTCTAGTATTGGCTTGTTGCTTAGAGATAAAAATGATGTCATCAATTTGGCACTTTTTTCTGTCATCCTTTTTGTCTTTTTTCAGACCCTTGATGATAGAAAAGAACAAAGAAATTTATTGTTTGTTAGTAAAATGAAAATACAAGTAGAAAGCTTGGTGAAAAAAATAACAAATGGTAAAACTATTTTATTGACGCTTATTTTATTGGTCATTGCTTTTGGGTATAAAATATTTTTGTAACCTACTTTTTGTTATACTCCTAGCAACTTCAACAAAAGGCGCGAGATGCTACTTTTTACACCTGGACCGACTCCTGTTTTAGAAGATGTTCGTTTTTCAATGAGCCAACCAACTATTCACCATAGAACTCCTGAATTTGAAGCCATATTTGCAGATACTAGAAGTAAATTACTTCATATATTTCAAACCAAAGAGGTCATCATGATAGCCTCTTCTGGTACGGGGGCTATGGAAGCTGCAGTGATTAACTTTGCACAAAAGAAAGCACTGACGATTAATGCTGGAAAATTTGGGGAAAGATTTGGAAAGATTTGTCAAGCACAAAATATCCCTTATAGTGAACTCAAATATGAGTGGAATACACCAGCATCAAAAGATGAAATCATAAAAGCTTTAGAACATGACAAAGAGATTGATGCCCTATTTATCCAAGTATGTGAAAGTGCAGGGGGGTTAAGACATCCTGTAGAAGAGATTGCAAAAGCCGTAAAAAATTTGGATAGAGATATCATGATAGTCGCTGATGGTATCACAGCAGTGGGTGTAGAACCTATTGATACATCCTATATCGATGTACTTATCTCTGGAAGCCAAAAAGCATTTATGTTGCCACCAGGCTTGGCGATGCTTGGATTAAATGAGGGAGCCCTAAAGCGATTAGAAGAGTATGACAGAGGCTATTATCTCAACCTTAAAAGTGAATTGAAAAAACAACAAGCCAATACGACAGCCTATACAGCTGCCACAACTTTAATCATCGGTTTAGGTACTATGCTAAGTAAGATTGAAGATATTGGTGTTGACACACTCTATCATGATACGCAGATGAGAGCCAAAGCAACCCAAAAAGCACTCCAAGCTATCGGACTGAATATGTATCCCTCAACACCTGCCTTGGCAATGACAACCATTGCATTTGAAAAGGCTGATGAACTTAGAAAAATACTTAAAAATAAATATGCTGTCAATATCGCTGGTGGACAAGACCATCTCAAAGGTAAAATATTTAGAATCAATCATATGGGATTGATAGAAGCATATGAAGCGTCTTGGGTTGTCAATGCAATTGAACTTGTCTTATCAGATATGGGCGTAAGAGCGTATGATGGTACGGCAAATAAGATATTTAATCAGGCATTATTTGGGGAAAATGTATGATCTATCAACATGAGATACCTAGTAAATCTAGACTCTATTTTGCAAAGAGTGCACAAAGTAAAAGAGAGATAGAGCATACAGCAAGCAAGGTGCTGTATGGGCAAAACTATGAAGAGATAGTGACACCATTTTTCTCCTATCATCAGCATCAAAGTATCGATGAAAAGTCTCTTATTCGTTACTCTGATAGTGAAAACCACATACTCTCTATGCGAGCAGATAGTACAATGGATGTGGTGCGTATCATCACAAAAAGGTTGGGGCGTTCTGTCGGACAAAAAAAATGGTTTTATATACAGCCTGTTTTTCATTATCCTAGTGCTGAACAGTATCAGATAGGTGCGGAATTGCTGGAGACGAGTGATTTGTCGGTGAGCATCAATGATAGTGCAAAGATTATAGAGGCCTTAGGTTTATCCCCACTTTTACAAATATCAAATATCAATATACCACAAATCATCGCTGCAAAATTTAATCTCTCTTTAGAGGTATTTAAGAGTGCCAATCTAGAAGAGATTTTTAAACTGGATATTGCGTGGTTGAGTAAGTTAGCTTCTTTGCAAGCACTTTCGCAGATCGATGAAGTGATAGACGAGGTGCCAGAGTCTCTCAAAGTTGAGTTAGAAAAGATAAAAATATTATGTGAAAAAATCACTTACAAAAATATTACGATTGCTCCACTTTTTTACACAAAGATGCGTTATTATGATAATCTTTTCTTTCGCTATTTTGAAAACAATGCGACCTTGGGGATGGGTGGAAATTACACTTATGATGGTATGGATGCAACAGGATTTGCACTATATACGGACAATTTAATAGAGGAACTAAATAAGTAATGAGCAAACAAGCAGATATGATAGTAGGACTCCAATGGGGTGATGAAGGAAAAGGCAAGATAGTAGATCACATGGCACAGACGCATGATGTTGTGTGTCGTTTTGCAGGGGGGCACAATGCAGGACATACCATCGTGGTGGATGACAAAAAGTATGCCTTGCATCTCATTCCTTCTGGTGTTTTGAATCCAAAAGCGATGAACATCATTGGAAATGGCGTGGTTTTAAGTCCTGAAAACTTAATAGATAAAGAGTTAAAACAGTTCTCAGACCTCAAAGGAAGACTTTTTATCTCCGATAAAGCACATCTTTTGCTCCCTTATCATGTGCAGATAGACCAAGCTAAAGAGAAGTTACGAAAAAAGGCGATTGGAACGACAGGTAAGGGTATTGGACCCGCTTATACAGATAAGATTATCCGAGCAGGGCACCGTGTAGGAGAGTTGCATCATCCTGAAAAATTGGCAGATAAAATTCTTCACCATTTTGAAGACAATAAAGTATTGTTTGCTTTGATGGAGATCGAAACACCTACAAGAGAGGAACTGTTAAAACTTTTAAATCATTATAAGGATGAACTAGAAGCGTATATCGTTGATACAACACAATTGGTTTGGCAATATTTAAAAGAGGAGAAAAAAGTTTTGTTAGAGGGTGCACAAGGGACGATGCTTGATATCGATCATGGCACTTATCCTTTTGTTACAAGCTCTAGTACTGTGAGTGCGGGAGCCTGCACAGGACTTGGTTTGAATCCAAAAGACATTGGTAAAGTGACAGGTATTGTCAAGGCTTATTGCACGCGTGTAGGTAATGGTCCTTTTCCTAGTGAAGATTTTGGCGAAGATGGAGAGAGACTAGCCAAAGTAGGACATGAATTTGGTACAACTACAGGAAGAAAGAGACGATGTGGTTGGTTTGATGCCATAGCAGCGAAACATGCTTCTAGGCTCAATGGCTGTGATCAAATTGCGTTAATGAAACTTGATGTACTAGATGGTTTTGAAGAGATTAAAGTCTGTGTCGCCTATGCGTATGAAGGTAGAGAGATAGATTATGTTCCTTATGATTTGGAAGATGTTACGCCTATCTATAAAAGCTTCAAAGGCTGGGACAAGGTAGCGGGAGTGAGAGAATATGATGACTTGCCAGATGAAGCCAAAGCATACATCAATGCTTTAGAAGTTTTAACAGAGACAAAGATAGGTATCATCTCAACATCCCCAGATAGAAAAGACACAATTGTACGAAAGTCATGAAACAAACACGCTTTAGTGATATCTTAAAAGTAAAAAAACAAAAGCTTTCTGATGTAGAGCGTGAATTGCAAGATGTAAGAAATCGTAAAAAACGCCTAGTGTTGCAAATAGAGCAAGTAGATGATGAAATAAAGAGATTACAAGCACCTCAAAATGGAGATTTTGGTACTTTACAAATGGCTAGAGAGAGCTTCTTGGCGATGATTCGTGAAAAAGAGATATTGACCCAAAAATTAGAAACTCGAAATAGGCAGATAGAAGCTCTTGAAATACTTTATAAAGAGGTTAATATCGACTATGAAAAGATTGCTTATTTAGATGAATTGGAGATCAAAAAAGAGATGAAGAGAATTGCGGATGAAGAGAGCAAAGCGCTTGATGAAATTGCGAATATTCTTTTTGTGAACAAAAGAGAAAAGGTTGAAGTATGATAAAGAGTGTGCTGATGATAGCTATCATGATAACGGCACTTTTTTCTAAAACTCCAACAGTAGATTGTAATAAAATATTTGAATTAAGAAAAAAAGAGATAGCAAAAGAACTAGAACGCATAGATGAACAAGCGCAATCTTTAGAAGCCTTGCGTAGTGCCAATGAAGCGTTATTGATAAAAAAAGAGAGACAACTTTCAAAGAAAGAAGAAGAGGTAAAAGCATCCTTAGATAAAGTGGAAAAAACCAAAAAAGAGGTGCTTGCACTCTATGAAAAAAATAAAAAAATTCTTTCAGATATCAAAGAGGCAAAGGATGATAAACTCAGCAAAACCTATCTAAAGATGAAAGATAGCAAAGCTGCAGCTATTTTAGATAATATGAAGCAGAGTGAAGCTGCTTTAATTCTCTTTAATTTATCACCTAAAAAGATTTCAAAAATTATGGCAAAGATGGATCCACAAAATGCTTCTACTGTCACAAAACTTCTTTCAGATGGTCCACCCTTTGATAAAAATAGTAGTGACTAATTTGCTATTTACTAAAAATTTGATACTATAATTATAAATTTAATACAAGGGTTTCATGATGAAAATCAGACTGCCTCACGCACCTTATATCGCGAGTAAAATAGCTATTGACTTGCTAAATTCTGGTTATGCTACTTTTTCAAGTGGTATTGAACCCGTCAAAGCCTGTGTCCAAGAAATCTTTGAAGATGATCTCAAAAAAGAGTTAGCCCTTGAGCAAAGAGTAGAAGAGTTACTTGACGATAACGAAGATGAGATGGAATTTAATCGTATAGACAGACGCAGTATGTTTTGGATGATTAAAAAGAAAATAGCAAAAGAGTATGATGTCATTTTATCGTATGAAGATAGGTATAATAATATCGCACACGCGATGCTTGATAAACTTTGGCAAGAAGATTTGATGGATTATACGATAGAAGATAATAAAATGAAAAATGTTATTCTCGGTGCACTAGAAGAGTATGTGAGTGGTTTTGAAGATATCGAAGAGATTGTAACAGAAAAGATACGACATATGAAGCGTGATATGATACCAGGATCTGATGATTATAATGCGGTATTTGAGAGACTTTATAGAGAAGAGCTACAAAAAAAAGGTATGTTTTAATGGGTGAACATAAAAAAAAGATTTGGCTTTATTTAGAAAATGGTACATATTTACAAGCACACACTTTTGGTAGTGCGGGGACGCGAGTGGGTGAGATAGTGTTTAATACCTCTATGAGTGGCTATCAAGAGATCATGAGTGATGCGAGTTATGCTGGGCAATTTGTTGTATTTACAATGCCAGAGATTGGGAATGTAGGCTGTAATGCTGATGATATGGAGAGCCAATCGGTCTATGCTTCTGGTATGATAGTCAGAAATTATCAAGAGAGACACTCCAACTTTAGAGCACAAGAGTCATTGGGAGCATTTTTAAAGAAGCATGATGCACAAGGAATTTGTGATATAGATACACGCTTTTTGACAAAATTGCTTCGTGATGAAGGTTCACAAATGATGATAGCCTCTACAGAAATTTCAGATAAAGAGCAACTCAAAGCCCTCTTGGAACAGGCACCTCGTATTGAAGAGATAAATTATATCAAAGAGGTGAGTACCAAAGAAGCCTATGAACATGAATCTGGCACATGGGACGCCTTAAAACAAACATATAAAATACCTACTTCCAATGGTAAAAAGATTGCCGTTATAGATTTTGGTGTGAAGCGAAATATCTTAAATGAACTAAGAGAAACAGGGCTTCGTGTGGAGGTCTTACCACATGATTTTTCAGCTGATGAGTTGATTAAGAGAGTGGAGGAGAGAGAGCTAGATGGTGTCTTTTTATCGAATGGTCCTGGAGATCCTTTGATTTTAAAAGAAGAAGCTGCTAAGGTGCAAAAACTCATAGCAGCCAAAGTACCAATGTTTGCTATCTGTTTGGGGCACCAGTTGCTCTCTATCGCACACGGGTATGATACTTATAAATTAAAGTTTGGTCACCATGGGGGTAATCATCCTGTACAAAATGTAAAATCTTCAGAGGTTGAAATCACGGCACAAAATCATAATTATAATGTCCCAGATAGCCTATGTGATATCGCAACTGTAACACATAAAAATTTATTTGATGGGACGATTGAAGGGGTAGCTTATCATGATAGCCCTATTTTTTCTGTACAGCACCACCCAGAGGCAAGTCCTGGTCCTCATGATAGTAAATATATTTTTAAACAGTTTGCACAATCATTGTAACAAGAAGTAGTTACTTTTTGTTACAATAGAAATCTCCTTTATCTCTTACCATATTCAAGAGTCAACTAGCTTTTTTCTACTCAAAATAGCACTATCATAGAGCGAATAAGCCTATGATAGTGCACCTCTATTTTGATAATTTCAGCTTATTTTGAAATTTATCGTACTATAATTACTCCACTATGTAACATTAGCGTTGCATTTTATAAATTTTAAAGGAGGTTTTAATGCAATCACACAATGCATTAGAATATGACTATACAGTTGCAAAGATGTTTACCATCTCAACAATTGTATTGGGAATTGTAGGTATGTCGATAGGAGTGTTAATTGCGTTTCAATTAGCATTTCCTGAGCTTTCAAACCTTGCAGGTGAATATGGTACATTTGGTAGATTGAGACCACTACACACAGATTCTGTGGCGTTTGGTTTTACACTGAGTGGAATTTGGGCATCTTGGTACTATTTTGGACAAAGAATCTTAAAAGTTTCTATGGCTGAATCACCATTTATGATGTTCATCGGTAAATTGCACTTTTGGCTTTATATCGCTGGTGTAGCAGCCGTTGTTGTATCACTTTTATTAGGATATACAACTTCAAAAGAGTATGCAGAATTTGAATGGCCAATTGATATAGCCATTGTTCTTGTATGGGTTATTTTTGGTATTAACCTCTTTGGTATGATTGGTATCAGACGAGAGAAGTATCTCTACATCTCTATGTGGTATATGATAGCATTCTATGTGGCAGTGGCAATGCTTTATCTATTTAATAACATGGAAGTTCCTACTTATTTTGCATCTGGTGGATATGGAAATTGGTTTCACTCTGTCTCTATGTATGCAGGCACCAATGATGCACTAGTACAATGGTGGTATGGACACAATGCTGTTGCATTTGTATTTACAACACCAATTATTGCAATGATTTACTACTTCT
>CAZCUH010000056.1:1501-9866 GCA_964501795.1 uncultured Sulfurospirillum sp. | reverse complement strand
ACTAAAGCTTTGCCTTTGGCAAGAGTTAGTTTGAGAACAAGACTGTAAAACATGTGCGCTCGTAGCTCAGCTGGATAGAGCATCGCCCTTCTAAGGCGAGGGTCTCAGGTTCGAATCCTGACGGGCGTACCATTTTTGATAACGATAAATGAGCAAAGCCCATTTATCTACGCTAGCCGCTAAGGCACTGAAGCTGTTTACTTCTGAACGAAGTAAATGTGTTCTTTGGGTGTTTTTATATTTGGTTTAGTGTTATTTTTTATTGTAAAAAGGATATTATCTCTTTTTACAGCTCTTTGTGCGGATGTGGTGAAATTGGTATACACGCCAGACTTAGGATCTGGTGCCTCACGGCGTGAAGGTTCAAGTCCTTTCATCCGCACCATCCCTCTTTTAAAATTTCCCTTTTTTTGTTACAATCTCTTTAAAAACTTAGGAAATTTTCTATGCATGTTTATCGTTTTATTATTACTGGAAAAGTGCAAGGTGTGGCTTATCGTAAGTCTATTCAGCAGATGGCTGCTTTTGGTCAGATTCAGGGTTATGTGAAAAATCTCTCTGATGGAAGTGTTGAAGTTGTAGCCTTTTTATATGATGACCAACTTGAAGATTTTATGAATATTCTCCAAAATGGCTCCCCTTTGAGTAAAGTTAAGAGTATAAGCAAAGAGATACTTGAAGAAGATGATCTCATTTATGATGGATTTGAGATAAGATAGGATAAAATTTGTCCTTTATTAAACAAGGATAAACATGAGAGAAACAATAGTCAATTTTTTTGGAGAGTATGCAGCGGTTTTGGTCTTTTTTCACATCGTTTCGGCTGTGATTTGGGTCGGTGGTATGATAGCAGTGCGTTTGGCGGTGCATCCTAGTTTGCAAAGTATTGAAAACGGGGAGATAAAGCTAGGCAAGACACTTGAGATTGTCGGTAGGCTTTTTAATCTAGTCATTCCCTTTATCATCATCCTTATTTTTACGGCAACAGTGATGGCGGTTGGGCTTGGGTTTAAAGGAAGTGATCTTTACTGGCTGGTACATGTCAAAGAGGGTATTTGGATGTTGATGGTGATAAACTTCATCTATATGTACATACAACGAAGAAAAGCACAAAAACTATATAACGCAGGAGAGCTACAAGGGGCTAAAATGCACATATCTAAGTTTCCGAATCTTTTGCTACCTATCAATATCTTTTTAGGCTTAGGAGCGATTTTCGCTGGTGTTACGCTGAGGGGATTTTAAGAGGGAGATATTATGAGGCAGATGCCTCATAATAGTGTTATGCTTTTTTTGCTGCTTCTACTACTTTCGTAAATGCTGCCGCGTCGTTCATAGCCATATCAGCCAAGATTTTTCTATCAAGCTCGATACCTGCTTTATTTAAACCATGGATAAATTTTGAATAACTCATACCATTTAATCTACAAGCTGCATTGATTCTTGTAATCCAAAGTCTTCTAAAGTCTCTTTTTTTGTTTCGTCTATCTCTGTAAGCATAGACTAATGATCTCTCTAGTTGTTCTTTCGCTTTTCTAAAATGTTTTCTTCTTCCGCTAAAGAAACCTCTTGCTTGTTTGAGAAGTTTTTTATGTCTTCTTCTTCTGACTATACCAGTTTTTACTCTCATATTTTTTCCTTAACCTTATGTGGTGTCACGATTGTGATCTTTCCCTGTGTTTAGTAGGGGGAATGGATGGCTATTGCCACAACGCTTTAGTTACTCACCTAAAAGTGTGCGTACTTGTTTTACATTGGTTTTATCCACAGTTTGTGGTGATCTTAAACCAACTTTTCTCTTTTGATCTTTTTTAGTAAGGATATGGCTTCTATAAGCTGATCCTCTTTTGATCGTGCCATTTTTTTTCGTTTTGAAGCGTTTTGCTGCGCCACGATGTGTTTTCATTTTAGGCATAGGTATTCCTTTATCATATTTTTAAAATCCTCTTACAAGGGTTTTAAAGACGGCTATTATATCTTTTTATATTGATTTTAATCTTAAATTCGGGTTGGATTGGAGAAAGTGGCTATCATGATAGCCACTTTGTGAAGGAAAAGTCTATTTATCTTTCTCTTTTTTAGGAACGACATACATATTGACATAGCGTCCTTCAAATTTTGGTTCGTGTTCTTTATCACCCACATCTTCCACCATCGGCCAAACGCGGTTGAGTACTTCTTTACCAGCCTCTGGATGTGCCATCTCCCGACCTCGTAAAAAGACACGAAATTTGACATGTTTTCCAGCTTCAAGAAATTCTCTAGCGTGTTTGACTTTGTAGGAGATATCATTATCAGCGATTTTGACAGAGAGTTTGACCTCTTTGACTTCAATCTTTTTTTGATTTTTCTTGGCTTCTTTTTTCTTTTTCTCGATTTGGTATTTGTACTTACCATAATCCATGATTTTGCAGACAGGAGGCTTCGCATTTGGTACAACAAGTACTAGGTCAAGCCCTAATTCATCTGCTTTTGCTTGTGCTTCTTGTGATGAGATGATACCATATTGGTTACCCTCATCATCCATACATCTTACCTCTGGAAGTCTAATCGCTTCATTTAAAAGCGTTTGATCCTTCTTTTTTCTTCCTCTATCTTTATCATTTCTCAAAAGCGTACCTCATCCATTTTTTCCTTTATTAGTGTGTAAAATTCTTCTTTGCTTAAATTATACTGTTTTCTTTCTCGTCTATCCCTTAAAGCGACGGACTTTTGTGCTACTTCCTCGTCACCGATGACCAATATCATAGGAACTCTCTGCTTTTCAGCGGTTCGTATGCGTTTGTTCAAGCTCTCATTTTTACTTGAAACTTCACAGTCAATTTCCATCATCATCATCTCTTTTTGCAAGGCTTTTGCATACTCCAAGTGGTCATCCGCGATAGGGATGATGATCACTTGCGTAGGCGCGATGAAAAAAGGAAATTCTCCAGCAGTATGCTCGATAAGAATTCCGATGAATCTCTCAAAAGAACCTAAAATAGCACGGTGAATCATCACTGGTCGTGCTTTTTCATTGTTCTCATCAGTGTATTCAAGCATAAATCGTTCCGGTAAGTTAAAATCGACTTGAATAGTCCCGCATTGCCATTTTCGTTTGAGTGAATCAAGAATCTTGATGTCGATTTTAGGACCATAAAATGCCCCACCACCTTCATCTACTCCATAAGCGATACCATTGGCATCTAGGGCATCTTTGAGTCCCTGTGTTGCCACATCCCACACAGCATCATCTCCGATAGCTTTTTCGGGCTTGGTAGAGACCTCTAGAGTGTAGTCAAAGCCAAAACTTTGCATGATATCATCAACAAAACCAAGCACTTCGATGACATTTTCACTGATTTGTGCCGGCGTACAAAAGAGGTGTGCATCATCTTGTGTAAATTCTCGTACACGAAAAAGCCCATGCATCGCTCCAGACATCTCATGACGATGTACCACACCATACTCAAAAAATTTCAATGGCAAATCACGATAAGAACGCAAATCATTTTGATAGACCTTGATATGTCCTAGACAGTTCATCGGCT
Organism: uncultured Sulfurospirillum sp.; assembly: GCA_964501795.1. Taxonomy (GTDB): domain Bacteria; phylum Campylobacterota; class Campylobacteria; order Campylobacterales; family QNZT01; genus JANTGR01. The sequence goes on along the minus strand of CAZCUH010000056.1, from coordinate 6,336 downwards.
TGATACCATATTCCATATCATCGATGGTAGTAAAGTACATATTTTCACCATAGTTTTGATAGTGACCTGAGACTTTCCATACATCGGATTTTAGGATTTCAGGGCCTCTGACTGGTTCGTATCCTCTTTTTCTGTGAGCAGTGAAAAGTAGGGCTTCTAACTTACTGCGTAAACGCGCACCATTGGGCAACCAGATAGGCAGTCCTGCTCCGACTTCTTCATCAAAGGTAAAGAGTTTGAGATCATTGCCTAATTTTCTATGATCTCTTTTCTTGGCTTCTTCTATCATGAGAAGATACTCTTGTAGTGCCTCTTTATCAGCAAAAGCAGTACCATAGACACGCGTGAGCATCTCATTTTTCTCATCACCACCAAGATAGGCACCTGAAACACGCGTGAGTTTGAAGTTGTGTAGATATTTTGTATTTGGTACATGAGGACCACGACAGAGATCTTCAAAATCTCCTTGCTTATAAGTGGTCAAGGTATTATCTTCGATACGGCTAAGTACGGCTTGTTTGAGTGCATCATCTGCAAATTTTTGATTGATTTCATCTCTTGTGTAGCTCTCTTTGGTGATTTCAAACTTCTTTTTGATGAGTGCTTTCATCTGTTTTTCTATCGCTTTGAGATCTTTTTCAGTGACAGGTTCATCTGTCTTGAAATCATAATAAAATTCATCACCAACATTAGGTCCTACAAAAAACTTTGCCTCTGGGTAGAGCATCTTGATGGCTTGTGCCATGAGATGTGCTGTGGAGTGTCTGATGATGTCGAGTGCTTGAGGGGAGTTATCATGATAGATAGGTGTTCCCTCTATACCTTGTTCTTGTGCTGTTTGTGTATCATAGATGATGCCATCTTTATGATAGCCTATAATTGTCTCTTCCAATGAAAACCTTTGTAAATAATAAGGTGCCATTTTATCGAAAAAAAACTTATGTTGTAAAAAGAGGAGAAATGGTGGCCACGATTGGACTTGAACCAACGACCACTACCATGTCAAGGTAGTGCTCTACCAACTGAGCTACGCGACCACATTGTTATAAAGAGGTGGGATTATAGCGAGTTGTTTCTTAAAAAACCTTTTTTTCTACGATAGGTGCAGGGGTAATGACCTTGGATAAATCTTCTTGCAGATATTTTGCGTTACTACTTCTTAGATACAGCTCTTCACCTTGATTGGAGACTAGTTTTAGTAAGGGTCGCCAAAAGAGTAGGGATACACCATGAATCTTGCCCCAAAGCTTTGGAGACCATGGATGGGTTTCACAATATGCGATATCTTTTAAATCGATATAACGACTTTGTGCCCCCTGCAATATGAGTCTATTTTCAGTGACTATCAGTTTAGAAAAGTACCATGAAAAGAGTTTTTTAACAACAAAATAAGTCACGACAAGCGTAAGAATAAAATCTCCTATCATGAAGAGATAACTAAGGGGTATATCATAGCTACTGATGATATCGTTTGAGGTTTTTCCTGTGATGAGATAGATAACCCACTCATAGATAAACATCGAAACTGTGATTGAAAAGAGGATAATGAGTAGCGAAACAAAACGGTTAGTAAGTCGCCTTTGAAAGCGAATATGGCGCTTGTTTACTTTGGCTTTGAACAGCTTGATGAGAAAGAGATAAAAAAGAAACATAAAGACCAAGCCTAATACTACCCCCTCATAGGGGAATAAGATATAATCTCTTTGTATCATGATGTAGGCATGCTCTGGAGTAAAAGTCTCCTTCAGTGTGGTTCTGAAATCGTCTGGGCTGATCTCTTTAAAGATATCATAGGCATTTTTCTTGGAATCATCTTGAAAATATCGCTTAAAATCTTCATATTTATTGACAGTATTCAAGAGAGAATCTACATCGTGCTCAGCAGATTTGAAGTATTCATCCATCTGTTTGAGTGCCTTATGAATGGTGCTGTCATTGATATCTCCCGCACTCTCTTTGGCAAGCCAAGCTTTTGCTACTTGGATGTTTTTGTCAAAGCTCTCATGTGGTGCAGAAAATTCAATCGTCGCAATCGCTGCATTTCGATACTTTCCAACGCCTCCATAAACACTATAACTGTCACCCTTTTTATTGCGAAATTCACGATTGAGCCTATCAGCAAGATCACGCATATAAGCATCCAAAATGAGCATCTGTTTGGGATTTTTTACCAAGACTTTTGTACCTAGTGTTGCTTGTGGCGTATCATGAATACCTGATTCCTCATAGCTTATGTATGGTTTTGTGTCTAATTTGGCATCTTTGATAAGTGGTTCTTTGAGTGTTTTACCCTCTCTTTTTGGTACTTTTGCAAAGGTATCCTCAATCGTTTGTTTGATCACTTTTTCATCAAATTTACCTACAATTTTAAGTGTCATATTGCTAGGATAGTAGTAATCATGATAATGTTTGAGCACCTCACTTAGGGTGAACTTTTTATTATTCTTTTTATATCGAGAGGCTTGTTGATACTCCACTTTTCCAAGTTTTGAATCGATGCTAAAATCATCTTTATAGACATTGCGTGATGATGGAAAGAGATCAGAAATAGCATCAATCAGTTTATTTAATTTTACATAAGAGAAAATATCCGTCCAGTTGGGTTCTCCTATCTCGATTTGGAGGGCTTTTTTCTCTACTCTTAAATCCTCTTGGGTAACATTTTTATCAAAAAGCATTTTTGCAAAAGTTTCGGTAATCCAGCGTGCATTTTCAGGATTTATCGTGGTGACATATTGGGTCTGATAATAGCTCGTGTAGCCGTTGACATTGGTGGCACCTTTTTGTTTGATGAGGTCATAATAGTCATGGTCTTTGATGCGTTGATCTCGAAAGACGGTATGTTCCACAAGATGTGAGATACCAGCTGTGTTTTCATCCTCTGCACCCATACCCACTTTGACATCTACCTCTATATAGACATTTTGTGCCTTTTGATCTGGTAGGAGATAGACTTTAAGTCCATTTTTAAGGGTATAGCTTGTGAGGTTTTGGTAGGGATTTGCGACAAGCGCAGTGATCACAATAAAAAAGAGGAAAAGGCTACGCATTTTTAGAGTCTCTAAATGAGATGATGAGGATAAGCAATACACCTAAATCTATCATGACATCTGCAAAATTGAAGATAGCAAAGTCAAATCCACAATGCCAATAAACATAATCCACCACACCCTCTTGGGTAAATCTATCGAGCAGATTACTCACACCCCCACCAAGAATCAATCCTAGAGGCAGCGTATAAGTTCCTAAAAGCTTTTTCTCCCAAATGAGATAAGCAAGTAGTGCGCCAATGAGTCCCACCTGGATGAACTTTAAATTTTCACCCAAAAAGGAGAACATCGAAAATGCCACGCCTTTGTTAAAAGTGAGATTGAGAGAGATACACTGACTATTCCAGTCAAATCCTCCCAAAAATATCTGTTTTATCAGCTGATCTAAAACCAGTACAGCAAAAAATGCAAGAAAAAAAAGTTTGTATGTCTTAGCCATTGAGCCTCTTAGTAAAAAATTCTATCAGTTCGTCCATTCTATCGTGAACTACTTTAGAATCTTTACCTTCTAGCAATATTCTTAAAAGATTTTCTGTGCCTGAGTATCTAACAAGTGGTCTGATACCCTGCTCTTTAAGTGATTGCATCAATGCTTCATAGCCTTCCATCTTCTCTAATGGTTTTTTCTTTTTGATCTTGAGGTTGTGTAAGAGTTGCGGATAAAGTTCAAAGGGGTTGAGCACTTCAGAAGCTTTCTTCTTTTTACGAAGCAAGTGAACCACGACTTGAAGTGCTGCTGCTAAAGCATCTCCTGTCTTGGCATAGTCACTTAAAATGACATGACCACTCTGTTCTCCACCTAGGTTTAAGCCCTCTTTTTGCATCATCTCCAAGACATATTTATCACCTACATTACAACGAAAAAGTTCTATCTCTTTTTCAGTGAGAAAATCTTCTAGGGCTTGATTGCTCATCACTGTTGCGACGATACCGTTGTTTGAGAGTTGATTGCTCTGTTTGAGATGGCAAGCGAGCACAGCTAAGAGTTTATCTCCATCAACGATTTCGCCATTTTCATCCACGACGACGATTCTATCCGCATCCCCATCAAAGGCAAATCCAACATCCGCACGAAGCCGCCTTACTTCATCACTCAACTTTTCAGGATGCAAGGCACCACAACCTTCGTTGATATTTCTTCCATCTGGTTGGTCGTTAATGGTCACAACATCTGCACCTAGTTCACGAAATACCGTAGGCGCAACTTTATAGGCTGCACCATTGGCAGTATCTAGCACCACACGCATGCCAGAGAGAGTCATAGAACGAGGCATAGAGTTTTTGACATGCACGATATAGCGACCGATGACATCGTCGATTCTTTTGGCTTGTCCGATGTCCATATTTTTAGCTTGATGTTGTTCAATAAGTGCATCATCAAAATAGATTTTTTCTATTTGTGCTTCGATTTTTTCACCGAGTTTATTACCCCGTTTGTCAAAGAACTTGATACCGTTATCATGATAGGCATTGTGTGAAGCACTTATCATGATACCCGCATCACAACGCAAATCTTCAGTTAAAAAAGCAATAGCAGGTGTCGGCATGGGACCAATTTGTCTCACATCATACCCAACAGCAGTCAAGCCAGAAACAAGTGCATTTTCGACCATATAACCACTTTTTCTTGTATCTTTTCCCACGAGAATTTTATTGGTCACAGAGTATTTTCTAAAGTAGATACCTGCTGCCATCGCCAAACGCATCGTCATCATCGCCGTGATTTTTTCTCCAGCCATCCCTCTTACGCCATCGGTTCCAAAAAGTTTCATATGTTTTGCCTTT
>CAZCUH010000056.1:0-1401 GCA_964501795.1 uncultured Sulfurospirillum sp. | reverse complement strand
CCCTTAAATTAAGAAATATTTTAGTAACAGTTAGATAAAATCGCTCACTAAATTCCAATAAGGACACACTATGGCAAACCATAAGTCAGCAGCAAAAAGAGCTAGACAGACGATTAAAAGAACAGAGAGAAATAGATTTTACAAAACTAGAATCAAAAACATCACAAGAGCTATCCATGAAGCGGTAGAAGCTGGAGATGCTGAAAAAGCAGCAGCAGCACTTAAAGATGCAAACAAAAACTTTCACTCTTATGTATCAAAAGGTATTTTAAAGAAAAACACTGCTGCTAGAAAAGTAAGCAGACTTTCTAAACTCGTATCAAACATGGGTAAAGCTGCGTAAGCAGTTTTACCACACCCTCATAAAGCCTAACCTATGCTAAAAGCAAAACTCCAACCTTTCCTCGACCGCTATGATGAAATATCAGAACTTCTTTGTTCTCCTGAAATCACCTCTGACATCAAAAAGATGACAGCACTTTCGCGTGAACAAAAAAGTATCGAAGCTGTCAAAGAAAAAGCACAAGAGTATCTTCAAGTCTGTGAAGATATCGATGATAACAAAGAGATGTTAGAAGATAAAGAGTTAGGCGAATTAGCAAAAGAGGAACTCAAAGAGTTAGAACCACGAAAAATAGAGATAGAAGAAGAGATAAAAATCCTCATGCTTCCACGAGATCCCAATGATGATAGAAATATCTACCTAGAGATGCGTGCGGGAACTGGTGGTGATGAAGCAGCTCTTTTTGTGGGTGATTTGTTTAAAGCGTATGTGAGATATGCTGATGCAAATGGCTGGAAAGTAGAGATCATGTCCTCATCTGAAGGTACAGTTGATGGATACAAGGAAATGATTGCCCTCATCAAAGGTGAAGGTGCCTACTCCAAGCTCAAGCACGAAGGTGGCGTGCATCGCGTACAAAGAGTTCCTGCTACCGAATCTCAAGGACGCGTGCATACTTCAGCTATCACTGTCGCTGTGATGCCTGAGGTAGATGATGTCGAGATAGAAATCAATGAAAATGACCTCAAGATAGATGTGATGAGAAGTTCAGGATGTGGTGGACAATCCGTCAATACCACTGATAGTGCCGTACGAATCACACACCTCCCAACAGGGCTAGTAGTCACCAACCAAGATCAAAAATCACAACACAAAAATAGAGATAAAGCGATGAAAGTCCTCAAGGCAAGACTCTATGACCTCGAGATGCAAAAGCAACAAGAAGAGGCAGGTGCAGATAGAAAATCTCAAGTAGGATCAGGTGATAGATCAGCGAGAATTAGAACTTACAATTATCCACAAAATCGTATCTCTGATCATAGAATCAACTTAACACTGTATCGTCTTGATGCTATTATGGAAGGTGGACTTTTTGATGAGATTATCGATCCATTGAT
>CAZCUH010000055.1:0-9885 GCA_964501795.1 uncultured Sulfurospirillum sp. | reverse complement strand
ATAGAAAAAATACTTTTTTTCATCTCTCCACCATACCAAGTACCACCGATAACGGCTACATTCTCTTCAACATTAAAAACAACAAAGACTTCTGAATGTAAATTGTGCTTTTGCCACTCCTCATCCACTATCTTACACGCATTATAAAGGACAAAGTCGGGCGCAAAATTTTCTAGTTCTTCTTCTTTTGGACGAATAAACATATTTTTTACAAAGTGCGCTTGCCATGCGACTTCTGTCACAAAGCGTATCTTCTTTTTACTCGCTTCACTGGCGCCACAAAAAAGATCTTGTATATAGATATCTTTATTGGAGAGTTCTGCTGTTGCCTTTGCAAATAGTTCATCAAAAACTTCTTTAGTCGTAGGAAAATTGATATCTCCCCAAGCTATGTACTTATTGGAAGGTGATTGATTGACAAAAAACTTGTCTTTAGGACTTCGTCCTGTAAAAATACCTGTATCTACCATCATAGCACCGCTATCTGCTTGTTTCAATCCATCTTCAAGTTCTTTTTCTCTTAAAAAATCATAGCTTGAATTATAAAAAACTTCTTGTACATTTTCAAGGCCTAATTTGCCTAAATCTGTTTTTGTAATCATACCTAACCTTTATATTGACTCATAACTCTATAATCGGACATTATCACTTTTTATTTAAAAATTGACAACAACACACCTGCAGCAACAGCAGAACCAATCACACCTGCTACATTTGGACCCATCGCATGCATCAATAGAATATTTGATTTATTGTACTCTTGACCTACTTTACTCACAACCCTTGCTGCCATAGGCACTGCAGAAACACCTGCCGCACCAATGAGTGGGTTGATAGGCTCTTTTGAAAATTTATTCATCAATTTTGCCATCAAGACTCCTGCCGCAGTACCCGCAGCAAATGCGAGAAGTCCAATGACCATAATCCCTAAACTCTCAGCCACCAAAAATTTATCGGCTTGTAAGGTTCCACCTACACCAAGACCTAAGAAAATAGTGACGATATTGATAAGTGAGTTTTGCATCTCATTGGACAATCGATCTACAACACCTGATTCTTTTGCAAAATTACCCAAAGCAAAAGCACCCATCAATGGTGCTGCATCTGGTAAGAAAAGTGCAATCATCATGATAACAACAATAGGAAAAATAAGCTTTTCAATACGATGCACTTGGCGTCCTGTAACCATCTTAATTTTCTTCTCTTCCTCTGTTGTCAAGGCTTTCATGATAGGAGGCTGAATCACTGGAACAAGTGCCATATATGAATAGGCAGCCACAGCGATAGCACCCAACATCTCAGGTGCCAAGGCAGAAGCGATAAAGATAGAGGTAGGTCCATCTGCACCCCCGATGATAGAGATAGCAGAACACTGCTTCAAGCTATAATCAACAAAACCATATTGAGAAAGTGCCGCAGCTCCAACGAGAGAACCAAAGATACCAAATTGTGCAGCTCCACCTAAAATCGCTGTTTTAGGATTGGCTAACAATGGACCAAAATCTGTCATCGCTCCAACACCCATAAATATCAGTAGTGGAAAAAACTCATTGGCAATTCCCATATCATAAATGATACCAAGCATACCATGTGGCCCTGTCATATTGGCTATAGGGATATTTGCAAGCAGTCCCCCAAAGGCAATTGGGAGTAAAAGCAGGGGCTCAAACCCTTTGGCAATTGCCAAATAAAATAGAAAAAAGATTATCAAAAACATAATCACCCGTCCGCCACTTTGGGCAAACTTAGTCATCTCTTTGCCGCGACCATTTTTGACACCCTCTTTAGGAAACAACATCGCATTTAAACCTGTTGTTTCAAATAGACCAGCAAACAGACCTGTCACTGATTTTGGTGAGTATGGAACAGCGGCTTCACTTTGCACCGCTGTCGCTCCTGCTTTTTCATGCTCTGAAGCACTCAACAGTGTAGGAGAGAGAAATGCTAACAAGAGAAAGAAAGAGAGAAAAAACTTTTTCATAAATTAATCCTTAATCCATTGTCGCTAAAAGCTGACCATCTTGTACTGCATCGTTTGTATTGACATTAATAGACTTTAAAACACCATCTTTTGGTGCAGGGATATCTATCTCCATCTTCATGGCTTCAAGTATCATGATAGGATCACCCTCTTTGAGTGTATCACCTACATTGGCTACTATTTTCCATACATTACCTGGTGTTTGAGAATGTACTTCTACACTACCTACACCCCCAGCTGCTGGCGCTGCTGCCACTGGTGTTGCAGAGGTTACCGCTACTTCACCATCATGACCTTCAACTACATCTACATTATATTTTGTACCATTTACTACTACTGTATATTGTCCACCCATCTCTTTGTTTCCTTTATTTATATCGCTATTTTTTCGTATATTGACTTCTGCTTCACCTTTGAGGAAAGTGATACCTTTATCTCCACATGATGCCGCAATGAAAAGATTTTCATCATTGAGTTCTATACCCTCATCGGCAAGCATCGTTTCAAAATATTTTAGTGATTTTTTCTCATCTGCATCTGCGAGAGAAAGTGCCGTCGCTGTGGTAGGTTCAAGTTTCAATTTTTCACTTGCCAACTTCACAATCTCTGGATCTGGTGCAACAGGAGTACGACCAAAGTACCCAAGTACCATACGACCATATCCCTCTGCTATCTGATTCCAATCACCAAACATCACATTGGCATAAGCTTGTTGCCAGTAAAATTGTGAAACAGGTGTTACAGAAGTACCATAACCACCTCTCTCAACAACTTCACGCATCGCGGCAATCACTTCTGGAAATTTATCTAAAGAGTCATTGTCACGCATCATTTGTGTATTGGCAGTCAAAGCACCACCTGGCATAGGTGAAAATGGAATCAATGGAGAGACTGCTGTCGCTTCAGGCGGTATAAAATAGTCATGCAAACAATCTTTTAGTACCTCTTCATAAGTAAGTATTTTAGCAACATCTAAACCACCCAAGTCAAAATTTGTCCCTTTTGTCGCATGTAGCAGGGTCAAGATATCTGGTTGACTTGTTCCTCCACTCACAGGAGAAGCTGCCAAATCAATTCCATCAACACCTGCTTCAAGCGCTGCTAAATAACATGAAACACTTACCCCCGCTGTCTCATGGGTATGCAATCTCACATGTACATCTTCTGGTAATAATTTTTTCGCCATTGAGATAGTTTCATAGACTTTATGAGGACTTGAAGTACCACTAGCATCTTTAAAACAGACAGAATCATATGCTATGCCAGAATCAAGAATTTTGCGTAGCGTTTTTTCATAAAAAGCGACATCATGTGCACCTTTGCACCCTGGTGGTAAATCCATCATGGTTACAACGACTTCATGATTTAAACCATGCGCTTTGATGCGTTCACCAGAGTAGATAAGATTTTCTACATCATTGAGTGCATCAAAGTTACGGATTGTTGTCGTACCATGTTTTTTAAACATTTTAGCATGCAAATCAATCAATTCACTACTACCCGTATCAAGCATCACTGTATTGACACCACGCGCCAAAGTTTGTAAGTTTGCCTCTGGTCCTACAATAGCACGAAATTTGTCCATCATCTCAAATGCATTTTCATTTAGATAGAAAAAAAGACTTTGAAAACGCGCTCCACCACCAAATTCAAAGTGGCTAATCCCTGCATGTTTTGCTGCCTCTACTGCGGGGAAAAAATCCTCCATCAATACTCTACCTCCAAAGACAGACTGAAAGCCATCTCTGAAAGTAGTATCCATAATATCTATTAATTTTTTTGCCATGTATTGCCTTTAATTTTTTCTAAAATCAGTGATTGCTGCTGTGATTGCTGCAACAACTTCCGCATCATCATCTTTTCCAGAAGTTGTTGTACTTGCAGCTTGAGAAGCCGCTGCTGCACCCAATGACGCAGACTTTTGTGGAAAATATTTTTGAACCAATTTTGCTTGTACTTTGAGAACCAAAATCAGAAGAAGCAAAAAGAGGAAAACGGTTGTCATGCCAAGAACCATGAACTTCAAACCTTCGCTAACGAGATTAACTTCCATTCAACCAACCTTTATGTAGTAATGTAACAAAATGATAACACAAGATATATTAAACCATCTTATTTCTTGGATATATTCTAGAGCAGTTTATTTTAAAATGCTCTGATAAAAAATGCAAAGATATCAATTTCAAAAGAGTGTTACTTTTTTACTGATTTTCCTCAAGGTTTTGCAGAAATGCTTCTATTTTTGTCTTTCTTAGACGCCTTGAATAATCTAAAGCACTCATTCCCGCATTATCTTTTATATGAGGGTCTGCCCCTTTAGAGAGTATAAATTCTGCTACTTCGAGATTGTTGTAACAACACGCTTGCATAAAAGGTGTAAAACCACTTTTTCTCTGTGTGGTCGTAATGTCCAAAGCTTTTTCATCTGTGAGATAAGTCAATATCTCTAAATCACCAAAAATCACAGCTTCATCGAGCACACTGATACCATCTTCATTGACAAAGTGAATATCCGCACCATTGTCAACCAAAAGTCGGATAATATCACAATCTGCCCTTTGTCGTAAGGCATAAAAGAGCAATGTGGATTCTTCATCTTCGTCTATCCCCACCATGATGGTCTGATTCATATCTTCACCCGCTTTGATAGCTTGCTTGACTTTTAGAATATTACCTTCTTCTAGTGCTTGTATAATATTAGACATATTTTCCCCTATATCTGTAATGCTATCATGATAACAGATAAAGTATTAGAAAATGTGATAAAATTGGAATTTGAGAAATTTTAGAGAGCGTTGTAAAGGTTGTACAAAGACAACCTTTACAGAAGCGGTGATTATTTTAAACCAGCGATATACTCAGCAACTGCTTTGATATCTGCATCACTGTATGAAGCAACTTGACCTTTCATCAAACCACCCATACCATGTTGATTCAATGTACCAGCTTTGTAACCTTTTAAAGCTGCTTCAGTTTTTGCTGCATCTTGACCAGCGATTACTGCTGATTTACCAAGTGCTTTCTTTTCAGCTTTTGCTCCATGACATCCTGCACATTTTTTGAAAAGTGCTGCTCCGTCCGCTGATAAAAGACTCATTGCGCCTACTGCCATTAGTGATAATACTACTTTTTTCATATCTTTCCTTTTTCCTTTATTTTTTACACCACAATCATATGAAATTTTCGTGGAATAATTGTGAATTATAATCAACATTCTTATAATTTTAGATTAAATTTTATGAAATTTACTCAATTTTCCCAAAAACTGTGTATTTTTCCCAATATATATCAATTGCTTCTTCTAGCTCTTTATCATTTAATTGACTTTTTTGTTTCAAACCAAAACTTCTCGTATATTCTTTGGACATAACACTTGTATCGCTATTTGGATGTTTTAAAAAATCAATAAGTGCAGACTTTACGGAGATTTCATCACTATATTTTAAAAGATAGCGAAAAAATATCTTCTCCAAACTAAAGGAGAGTTGTTTATGGCAAGCCAAACAATTTGTTTGATAAATATCTGTTTTCGCGTTCACTAGCATTGTAGATAAGAGCAATCCTAAAATTAAAAACTTTTTTACCATGATATCTTGACCTTTGTACCTACATTTAATTGAGAATCTATATCAATCACCAAATCATATTCTGATGCAATGGCAGCTACGATATTTAGTCCTATTCCAAAGCCACCTTCACTCTTGTTAAAGCGTGAATATCTTTCAAACACCTCTTTTATATCTCGTTTTTTCATACCTATCCCTGTATCTGAAATCATAAAATAATCTTTTTTTAATATCACTTTAATGCTACCTGCGCGTTTGTTATATTTGATAGCATTTGAGAGTAAATTATCAATCACTCTCGTAATTTTTCCTCTATCGATGATGAGATTGGCTTCTTCATCCAATTCTAGTTCATATGATAACTTTTTTTGTGTCGCCAAAATCCTAAAAAACTCTACTCGCTCCCTCAGTAGCGCTGCAAGGTTCACATCCTCATCTTTTGACTGTACTTGATTTTTCAAAGCCACATAAGTCAAATCATTGTAAATAGTAGAAATCGTTCTTGCTGCAATATCAATACGATGAATCTTTTTGGCGTTTTTTTCATCAAGCCCCTCACGAGAAAGCGTTTCAATATTCATCAAAATCGCACTGACAGGAGTATTTAGCTCATGCGTTGTATCTTTGATAAATCTATCCAACAGATAAAGTGATTCACGCATGGGTCTTAAGAGCATTTTTAATAAAAAATAACCAGCAATCAGTAAAATCAAAAAGAGTATGACTCCATAGACAAGTACTTTAATTTTAAAAAAATTGAACCATTTTTCATTATCATTGACCTCAATCACAAGATACATAGTCCCTAGATAATAGCGTTCGAGTATCCTAATATAATGAATTTTATTCCCTACAATATAAATATGTTTCGTTAAATCAATATCTTTTGTTTGCAAAGTTGAAAAAATTTCTTTTTTACTACTATCATAGATTGCAGAATTATAGTGCTCACTTCGTGGATAGTGCCTATCTTGAGAAAAATTTTCATGCAGATAACGAAGCTTTGAAATTAATTCATCAGAATATGCTTTAAGCTGACTATTTTGCTCTCGTAACATGACATCTTTTTGAAGGTTATAATAGATAAAAGCTGAAAAAGCAAGAATCACTACGGCAAAGAAGGAGTAAAGCAATAAAAATGATACAAGTGTCTTTCGTTCACTCTTTTGTAAACTTGTAGCCTTGTTTTTTGATACTAACAATTCTCTCTTTTCCTAACATTTTTCTAAGATTTTTTATATAAGTTCGTAAACTCGCTTCAGAATAGGTTTCATCATAGTCCCACAAAGTATCATAAATCTTCTCATGAGAAAGCACCTCTTCTTGATGTTGTAAAAATAGTTTCAATAGTTTTGCCTCTTTTTTATTCAGCATCTGTTCTTGATCATCAATATAGAGCAAATTTTTATTGATATCATAATAGATATGTTGATCTATCTCGACGCGTTCAGATCGATTTTTGTGAAAAAAATCACGCTTCAAAATACTCTCCATACGCACTTCTAGCTCTTTGAGTGCAAAAGGCTTACGAATATAATCATCACATCCGCTCTCATAACCTTCTGAAAGATCATCAACTGAATTTAAAGAGGTGATAAAGATAGCGGGCGTTTGGATATCGCGCTTTCTAGCTTCTTTGAGTAGTTCAAATCCACTCAATCCAGGAACCTTTACATCCAGTAAAAAGATATCATAATGATGTTCATACATCATATCAAGCGCCCCATCACCATCTTCTATCACATCAACACTATACCCTAAATCTTCAAGATACTCACTTACTGTTTCACTAAGCGTCACATCATCTTCTAAAAGTAATATTCGAATCTTTAACATACGCATCTCCTCCAACCTATCATGATAACATAGTTTATAAAATATTTGGTATAATCGGTTTATATACAAATAATTTAAAAGCGATGATATTGAAAAGAAAAGCCTTTACGCTCTTTGAGCTGATGATTGTTGTAGTCTTGATAGGCATCACCTACGCCCTAGTACTCTCAAACTTCAACACCAAGAAAAAAGTACATATATTGAAACTAGCCAATATCAAAGAAGCACTGCTTCCTTTTTGGTCCAAAGGAAAACGCATAGACTTCTATCTCTATCATAATTGTAAAAAATCAGCCATCTTTATCAATGGTGAATTTCAAGAAAAGTTAAAAGCCGATATCAAATCTTCAGAATTTGAGAAGATAGAAGTATATAAACCAAATGCACAAGGGGAAGCTGTCAAAGTGGTATTTCCTCCTATCATGATAGAGAATAAATTTCAAAAAGTCTGTTTTCAATATACACTCTTTCCAAATGGTAGTAACTCAAACTTTATCTTAAAAAAGAAGCAGTTTTATTATATCTTTTATCCTTATTTCCAAGATGTCAATAAGAGTGAAGATTTAAGTCAAGCAGTAGAATTACTCCAACATCCCGAGTACAAAGGAGTGAGATTAGATGCAGTCAATGACTAAGGCATTTACACTGATTGAGGTGCTCGTATCAGTCATGATTCTAGCAATAGTAGGTACAGGACTTCTGCAAATTAGCTCCAATAGTAAAGACAACTTTATCTTCTTAAAAAAGAAAGGTGAATTTGATAGACTAGCCTCTATTGCCTTTGTACATCATAAGCAAAAATATCATCATAAAGATATGACACTCTATGATTTCATCGAAGATAGCTACAGCAATATAGATGATGATTTACGAAAATATCTCAAAGCGATAAAGGTGAGTTATTCTCAAGAAGAAGTTGCTACTTTTAATCCGCTTGAAGAAGAGAGTGATGATCAAAGCCCCGTACAAGAGCAGGAACAAGCGGCATTTAACTTCACCATTGTATATGACAAAATTGTTATTTCAGAGGGGAAAAATGCAACCTATGGCTATAAAGTCTATATACCGGTGAAAGGAAAGTAGTATCATGATAGGAAAAAGAGCTTTCTCCCTTGTAGAGTTAATCATCTCCATTGTACTGTTAGGTATCATTGCTACTTTCCTCTATTCAACCGTCTCCAATCTAGAGAAAACCAATAAAATCTTTGCTGGCAATGAAAAGGCACTCATCAAACGAGAAAAGGTGATGGACATGCTACATGAAGACATTTTTGCAGCCAATACACTAAGCCTCACAGGATTTCAATACACATTGGCATCGATGCAAACAAAGAACTCACTTTTTGATATCATAGAGCCTTATGTAACATGGTTAGTAAGCAAAGATAACAATACACTGCTTCGTTTTGAATCCACAAAAGAATTCAAAAAAATTAATAGCCAAAATGTAGATTATTATCATGTATCTAAGGTGGCAGAAAATTGCGAAGTATTTAAAATATACCAATCTAAAAAGCGAGATAGTATCCTCATTGATATCAAATTCAAAGATGAAGAACCTATTATTTATGAGTTTGTGAAGCCGTTCTATAATGAAAATAATAAAAGTAAAAAATCAAAGAAGGCAGGAGTAAATCCTACCCATCCTCATTCAAAAACTACTCAGCATCAATAGCATCATCATCTTTTTTATGTGTAATCCCTGGTGAGAATACACGCTTAATAACAGTTTTCAATCCAACTTCATTCTCTTCATATTCTCTTTCAGCTTCTTGCATAGACATCTCCCAGCCTTGCGCAAATCCAGGTGCTTTTAACATCATCTTTCGTAAGGCAGCATCATAAATATTTAAAAGTCTTAACTCATTTCGACCAGGTTTTTGTCCCAATGTCTTGACTGTAATTCTAAGGTTTTCATTCTCTTTTTTTAGTTTTTCATTTTCATCAGACATATTTTTAGTACCCTCTTGCGTAATCTTCATCTGTGTAGCAAGATGTCCTTTATACTCTTCTAACTCTTTTTTGAACTTTCTAGTAGCAAAAAAACCTCTTAGCATAAATAGTGCAGCACCGATAACCAAACCGATGAGTAGCGATATCATATCAAAATTAAAATTTTCCATTTGTACTCCATTTGTATAATAGATGAGATTCTATCATTAAGAAGATATAGAAAAAGAGTGTATTAAAAAGTTGATTAAAAATTTTAAAAAATTATAAAGATTAAATATATTGAACTAAAAATGGTGCGCCCTACAGGAGTCGAACCTGTGACCTTTGGTACCGCAAACCAATGCTCTATCCAGCTGAGCTAAGGGCGCAAATAATTGTAGTAAATTGTATTCAAATAAAGCTTACAACACCTTTTTAAACTTCCAAATATTTAAAAAAAATTACAACATTATATCTCAAAGTTTAACACAATAAAGATAATCAGATTTACAAATAAGAGAATAAACAACGGAACTGGCAGCGACCTACATTCCCACCCCAGTAAGGGGC
>CAZCUH010000054.1:8668-9927 GCA_964501795.1 uncultured Sulfurospirillum sp. | reverse complement strand
AGCCGTTTTGGCAGATGGATCAATCGTAGAAGATTTTAACTTGATGGATAACCTTGGCGATAAAGGGGCGGTATTATTCTTTTATCCACTAGACTTTACCTTTGTATGTCCTTCTGAAATCATCGCATTTTCACATAGAATCGAAGAATTTACAAGCCGTGGTATCAATGTCATCGGTGTATCTGTAGATAGTCAATTCTCTCACTTTGCATGGAGAGAAACTCCTGTTGAAAAAGGTGGTATTGGCAGAGTAAAATTTCCACTCGTCGCAGATTTATCCAAAAAAATCTCTAAAGATTATGATGTACTTTTTGGTGAGTCAGTTGCACTAAGAGGTTCTTTCCTTATCGATGCAGATGGTACAGTCAGACACGCCGTTATCAATGATCTTCCACTTGGTCGTAACATCGATGAGATGATTCGTATGGTAGATACCATGCTCTTTACAAATGAGCATGGCGAAGTATGTCCAGCAGGTTGGCAAAAAGGTGATGAGGGTATGAAAGCAGATACTGAAGGTGTCGCTGAATACTTAGCAAAACACGAAGGTGATTTATAATCATCAACCATAATTGCAAGGTGAGGCTTTTTTGCCTCCTCTTGCAAGACTAAAGGGCTGTCTCTTCTACGCCCAAAACGCTCTCTTTCTCATACATTTTTGTTAATAGATAGTAAAAGCTAGCGCGATATTTGTGTCTATTGGATTGACCCATTTTTTTACAGACTGTTTGGATAGACGCATTGAGTTTTTCATCACTCTCACTTAATCCTAGCTTCTTTTTTAAAAAATTATTCCTCACACGGTCTAATTCATCACCATTGCTACACGAAACAACTTCTGCATCTGTCCTATAGATAGCAGGTCCCAAATGAAATACAATAAGTGCCAACAAATCTTCATCAACACTGGACTCATACTTCTTCAAATCATTAAGATATAGATTATATTTCTCTTCTCTTCTACTCACAATAACTCCTTTTATCATTCATGGATCTCCATATAGACTAACTATTTTAGCGTCTTCTATTAGTAAACCAAATAATACACTATAAAATTATAAAATATAATATATTTAATATTTAATTTATTTTATTAAATATTTGAGATATATTAACATTCTCTCTGTTTCTTTTTTACACAGCACTATCTCTCTACAGACACCTTTAATACACGAACGCTAAAACCATATCAACAATAACCCGATATTGCCATTAGGTGGGGGATATAAAAGGATATCTATGAAAACAACAAAACCAAT
>CAZCUH010000054.1:3858-8568 GCA_964501795.1 uncultured Sulfurospirillum sp. | reverse complement strand
GTCAATGTGTCAAATCCATCAAATCACACGACAGAATCTACATTCAATAAATCTAACGCCTTTGATGTCGTCTTGGTTGATGATGAGAGCAAAGCACTCATCGCGACAGGTGCTGTGGGTATCAACCTCTTGGATATTTCCAATCCAAAAAATGCTCAAATCATTGCCAATTATCGCATCAAAGGAGCCAATATAACAGGACTTTCACTCAGTAAGGATAAGGAATTACTCTTTGTTGCTACGGGAGATAAAGGGGTCTTGGTATTTAACTTGGAGATTTTACTCAATAAACTTGGCTATTAGCCCTATCATGATAGCCTTGTGCTATCATGATAACTGATTTTAACATCCTTTCGCTATAATTTTAGATAACTAAAATTTACCCAAAGCCTAAGGAACTTCATGCAATTTCAAACCTACCCCTTTGAAAAACTGACCCATCTTTTAGCAGACATCACAGCAAATCCCAAGTTAGAACCTCTCACGCTTACGATTGGAGAGCCACAATTTCAAACTCCAGATTTCATTCAAAAGAGTCTCTGTGACAATGCACCTCTTTTAAACAAGTACCCTAAAACGGCAGGCGAAAGTATCCTCAAAGAGACACAAAGGGCTTTTGTAAAAAAACGCTTCAAGGTAGATTTGCAAGAAAACGAACTCATTCCTACTTTTGGTACACGCGAAGTGCTTTTTAACTTTCCACAATTTCTCCTCTCAAACCAACAAGATCCTGTGATGGCATTTCCCAATCCCTTTTATCAAATCTATGAAGGTGCTGCCATCGCAAGTGGTGCAGAGATTATCCATCTCAATCTCACCAAAGAAAATGGCTTTAAAGCCCCTATTGAGCCTGAAATATTAAAGTTATGCCACCTCGTCATCATCAACTATCCCAACAACCCCACCGCGACTTCCGCCACGATTGAAGAGTTAAAGCGTTGGGCACAAGCTGCCCTTGATTATGACTTTGTCCTGCTCAATGATGAATGTTATTCAGAGATTTATGTGGGTGAAAAAGACCCTTCACTTTTAGAAGCTGCTATCATGATAGGCAACACAGACTTTAAAAACATCATCGTAGTAAACTCTATCTCCAAACGCTCCTCTGCACCAGGGCTAAGAAGTGGTTTTATCGCAGGAGATGCCAGCATACTCAAAGCCTATATGCAATACCGCACCTATGTCGGTGCTGCCTCACCGCTACCTCTACAACACGCAGCCGCAGCCGCTTGGAGTGATGAAGCCCATGTGCAAGAAAATCGTGAAAAATATGCCAAAAACTTCGCTCTTGCTCGTGAGATACTAGGTGTTGAAACACCCTCTTCTACCTTTTACATCTGGCTAGAAGTCGATGATGACATAGCCTTTACCAAAAAGCTCTATCATGATAAGAATCTCAAGGTGCTTCCTGGCTCCTTTCTCTCTCGTGGAGAATTTAAATCAAAACATATTAGAATAGCGCTAGTAGAAGATGAGACGCGTACCCGCGAAGCACTCACCAGAATAAAGGAAGTATTAGATGGCAGATAAGATTCATTTTATCGGGATTGGCGGTATAGGACTCTCTGCGCTAGCACGATTTTTGAAGCGAAACGGCTATGCGATTTCAGGCTCCGATATGAAAGAGAGCCCTATCACAAGACATTTACAAGAAGAGGGTATCAGCGTCTCCACGCCCCAAGCGGCAAGCAATATCACAGACCAATCTATCGTCATCCACTCAGCAGCCATCAAGCCTGACAATGTAGAACTGCTAGAAGCCAAGAAAAAGGGGATGCTAGTGCTTTCACGAAAAGATTCTCTGCCTTTTGTACTCAAGGGTAAAAAAGTCTATGCGGTTGCTGGCGCACATGGCAAAAGTACCACTTCAGCCATGCTCGCTTCTGTCGTTTCAGGCTCGGTTCTCATCGGAGCAGAGAGCAAACAATTTGGCTCCAATATGCACTATGAAGAGAGTGAAAATATCATCTTTGAAGCCGATGAGAGCGACTCAAGCTTTCTCAATATCACACCACACATCGCTATCGTCACCAATGCTGAACCAGAGCATATGGAACACTATGAGTATAATTTGGATAAATTTTATGACGCGTATCGCACTTTTATCGAGAAAGCAAAAATCCGCATCATCAATGCAGAAGATGAATTTTTAAGTACCCTCGATGATATCGAAGCCATACGCCTCTATCCTAGTGTCGATATCACCAATATCAAAACCATACTCAAAGATGGTGAACCTTTTACCTCCTTTGTTCTCAAAGATTTAGGGACTTTTGAGGTCTTTGGCGTAGGTGAACATATCGCGATTAACGCATCTCTTACCATTCTTGCTGCGATGACGCAAAACTCACTTGAAGTCGTACGAGAAAATCTAAAATCCTACCAAGGCATCAAAAAACGCTTTGACATCTTGGAAAAAGATAAAAGCCATGTCATCATCGACGACTATGCCCACCACCCCACAGAGATAGAAGTCACCATCAAATCAGCGCGCAAATATGCCAAACTCTTGGGGCTGAAAAAAGTAGTCGCTATTTGGCAACCGCACAAATACTCTCGTACTATCGATAATCTTGAAAAATTTAAAGAGTGCTTTGCGGGGATTGATGAACTTGTCATCTTACCTGTATTTCGTGCTGGCGAAGAGGAGCGATTTATCGACTTTGAGAAACATTTTGGACAGTATCATCCACTCTTTGCTGATGCCGTCAAACGCCAAAATGGGGGATTGCAAATCATCAAAGATAGTCAAACCATCCAAGCACTACAACAAGGTGTCATCATCGGTCTTGGCGCTGGAGATATCACCTATCAGCTTAGAGGAAGTCACTAATGTATATCAATATACTCTTTATCCTTATCATGATAGCTGCCATATTTGTCATCGCAAGACAGGATGCTTTGGGCAAAGGGGTTAAAGGATTTGTTATCATGATGTTGGTGCTTGCGGTGGGTAGTGCTATCTTATTTGAGTATATCAATAGTCAAGGTGAAAAACGATATCGCCCTCTCATAACAGCCTTTAAAGAGGGGAAAAATCTAAGCTGTGCAGGAAAAATCATCAGCAACAAAACTTATAGCTATGAACCCGGTACCGCAAGCTTTCAACCACTTGCCAAAGTCATAGGTGATACTTTTGCACGACACGAGTGCACGCCACAATAGATGAAAGCACTCCTCTGTAAACTTGATTTAGACGAGTTTATCAACACCTATGAACACTTTTTAGCCCGACCTAAGCCACTCTTTATGGAAGGTGATGTTAATCTTCATTTTCGCTTCATCAAGAAGATTTCACCCACAGATTTCACGCCACCTAAAGCGGTAGAAAATTTAGATGCAAGCCTCATGTATCTCAAAAAATCAGGAACACTTAAACTACGAGAAATCTACGCATTTGTCACCATCATCGAATATTTTCTCTACCTCAAAAAACTCAAATTTGACGATGAGATACAACTCTGGCTTGAGAAAATCATCATCCCAGAAGAGATATTAGAAATCGTACGCTACTTTGATGAAAAAGGTGCCCTGCGTGATGAAATCGATGAGCGATTTGTTGCCTTAAATCAAGGGATAAAACAGGCTAAAGAGCAGATTAAAGAGCAACTTCGCCGCCTACTTACCTCCTCTAAACTCTCCCCCTATCTTGTAGATAAACAGATTCACTACCTCGATGAAAGTGAAACCTTGCTCGTACGAGGTGGGTTTAATCATGTCCTCAAAGGCTCTGTGGCAGGACGCAGTACGGGCGGATTTTTCTATGTTATCCCCGAGGCTCTTTCAAATCTCAAGAAAAAAGAGGCAGCGTATCTGAGTCAAAAAATAGAAGTCATCTACGAATATGAAAAGAAGATTTCTCACATCTTTAGTAAATTTGAGCCATTTTTATCCTTTATAAACCGTGAATTTGACCGCTTTGACCACTATCAAGCACGCATCTTATTTGCCAAGAGTAGAGAGCTAGAGTTTATCAAACCAGCAAAAAACAGCACGATTAAACTAGCAAATTTTGCTCACCCTGCCCTGCATGATCCCAAACCCATCTCTATCAACTTTGAAAAAAAGATTATCATGATAACAGGTGTCAATGCCGGTGGTAAAACGATGCTGTTAAAATCAATCCTCTCCGCCGTCTTTATGGCAAAGTATCTCCTCCCCATGCCCATCGATGCCAACCACTCTTCTATCGGGCATTTTAAAGAGATAAGCGCCATCATCGATGATCCCCAATCGGTCAAAAATGACATCTCCACCTTTGCAGGACGGATGCAAGAGTTTTCTAAGCTTTTTGGCAAAGATAACTTTATCGTCGGTGTCGATGAGATAGAGCTAGGAACGGATTCAGACGAAGCGGCCACACTCTTTAAAGTCATCTTGGAAAAACTGATAGAGAAAAATAGCAAAATCATCATCACCACCCATCACAAACGCCTAGCAGCGATGATGGCAGTCAATGATGAAGTCGATCTACTCGCCGCCATCTATGATGAGCAAAACCAAAAACCTACTTATGCCTTTTTGCATGGCACGGTGGGGAAATCTTACGCTTTTGAAACCGCCCAACGCTATGGCATACCAGCCCACCTCATCCAAGAAGCCAAAATCGTCCATGGTGAAGATAAAGAGAAATTGGGCGAGTTGATACAAAAAAATATCGACCTAGAACTAGAAGCCAAAAGAAGACTCACACAACTCAAAGAAGATGAA
>CAZCUH010000054.1:0-3758 GCA_964501795.1 uncultured Sulfurospirillum sp. | reverse complement strand
GGCGATTATGTCAAGTACAACAACGCCAAAGGCAAAATCCTCTCTTTGCGTAAAGATGAAGCTTTCATCGAATCAGAAGGGATGAAACTACGCGTCCCCATCTCCCAACTCAAACGCGCAGGCAACAAACCCCCACCCAAGAAAAAACCACAAGTGAAAGTCCAAGTCCATAAGCCAAATTTTTCATCAGTCAAACTAGACTTGCATGGACTACGCGCAGAAGAAGCGATAGAAAAACTAGACCAATACCTCTCTGATGCCCTCATCACAGGCTATGATGAAGTCTTGGTCTATCATGGTGTAGGAAGTGGCAAGCTCGCCTATGCGGTGAAAACTTTTCTCAAATCCCACCCAAAGATAAAAGGCTTCATCGATGCACCAGCCAATATGGGTGGCATGGGGGCGACGGTGGTGAGATTGTAAGATTAGTCTTATCATGATAGACTATCCTATCATGATAAGGAGTGACAATGAGACTAACCTCAACTTTACACTTAAGCACAACTTTCAAACGCTTTCCACTTGCACTCATCTCGGCTTTTTTAACAACCTCCATTCTTATATTTTTGATAGAAGGAAAAGGGCCTGAGTATAATCACTTTTCGACATTTTTAAAAATTGCACTCACAAGCTCTTTGGGCTTCTTTCTCTTTATAGCCTTACGATTGATGCGAGAGAAAAATCCTCTCTGCCTCGCTGGTATCTTGTCACTAGTGGGATATTTTTTCATCTTGCCTGATATGATTCATCCTCCTTTTATCATGATAGAGCGACATCTCTTCCTCGCCCTTGGACTCTTTATCATGATACTCTGGTCACCCTACTATAAAAGCACAGCTGACAATGAAGCATTTTGGGAATGGATGCAACGCGTCATATTTGGATTTGTGACGGCAATCTTCTTTGCACTTATTATTTATGCGGGGATTGCAGCAGCATTTGCTGCCTTTCATATACTCTTTTCTATTAAGATAGCTGGCGAGCGATATTTAGAGCTTTTTGTTGGCGTGATGGGATATTTTTCTACGAGTTATTTTCTCTCACAAATTCCAGATATCTCCAAGCCTCTAACGCCCCGTGCTTACTCCAAAACAAAGACAATTCTCACCAAATATATCCTCACCCCTTTAATCATTGTCTACTTTTTTATCCTCTATACCTACACTTTCAAAATTCTTTTTTCGGGGCAATACCCAGAGGGGAAATTGGCATGGATAATCATCTTCTTTTCTATCATCTCTGTGATCACTTATCTTTTTTGGACACCATTTTTCAAACAGCTAGCATTTAAAGAGAGACGCTTTCTCTCGCTTGCACTTTTTCTGCAAACCCTCATGCTCTTTCTCTCCCTCTCGATGCGTGTTGATGCCTATGGATGGACACATAATCGCGCACTTGTTGGGCTACTTGGTCTATGGCTATTTGGGATTTCACTCTATTTTCTACTCAACAAAAAAGCGCGTTATAAATGGGTCTTTATCAGCTTGTCCTTGCTTATCATGATAGGGCAAATTGGACCATTTTCTGTCTATGAGATAGGCAAAAAAAGCCAACAGCATAGACTACAATCGCTGCTAAAAAAAGCCAAAGCAAATCCCTCTAGAAAACATCTAGATATCTCTCTTCGTTATGCTATCTCTGATACCATACATTATCTCCACAAAAACCATGGCATCACAAGTCTCCAACCACTCATGCCAGCCATCATCAATAAATACAAAGCGAAAGGCAATGATGACTTTTTCCCCTCTTTCGCTACCAAGGAGCTGGGATTTACCTATATCAATTATTGGGAATATAAACATGATACAAACGCTTCACTCCCCTTTGGGCTCTACCGATATGATGGAAATCTACCACTTCATATCGCAGGATATGATTGGAAAATAGAGGCATTTTATGATGGCTTAGATAGGCCAATGAGTAGTATGTTACCACAAAGCGAGACACGATTTATCCTTACAGCCAAAACACTAAAGATAAGTGAACATAATCAAACTATTGCCACAATCCCCTTGGAAAAGTTTATACACACTATCATCAATGACCCCTCACTCAACCAATACCAAGATTATGATATGCAAGATGATGCTAGACTCTCACATAGCTATCATGATAGCCATATCAAGGTCAAACTCTTTATGATGGAACTAAACACTGATAGCAATAAAAGTATCAACATGATGCATATCAAAGTACTTTATAAACGATTGTAAGGCTATTAACAATTTTTCACGATTATCTGCTAGAATAATACCATAGGAGAAAATTATGAATAAAAATATTGTACTAGGCATTGGATTTATCCTACTTGCCATCATCGGTTACCAAGGCTATCTATTGAGTCAAAAAGATACACCAAGAGATAAAAAAGTTATCGAGAAAAAGATTGTCAAAAAAGATGCACCAGAAATCAATATCAACATCGACAAAACACCCCCAGCAAAAACATCACGCGCTGCCAATCCCCAAATCCCTGCAAGCTCACACCTCACCGAGGAGCAAAGACGCATACAAGACCAAGAAAACATCGAAAAAAGCATCCAAAATGTCTTTAAAAGTATCTTTGCATCCAAAGAGGTACAAGATGGACTCCAACAATTTAAACAACAAGCCCAACAAGGAGTACAAGAACTTCAAAAAGAGTTAGAACAGCTCCCATCCAAGATTGATAGCTTACAATCCCAACTCAAAGATGACCCATTTTTCTCTCAGATTCTAGGACAGCTTAAAGGTTTTGGAGGCAAACAACTCGAAGATAAAGGTGACTACTACTATCTCAAAACCCCCGTCATCGGAGGGAAAGATTCCAAGATAGATATCCAAACCAAAGGGAACTTTCTCACTATCATGATAGAGGATAAAAAGAGCAAGACAACAACCACAAACCATACCACTACGAGTCAAAGCACTTCAAGTTCTAGTAAAAATGTCCTCTTACTTCCTGCTGATGCACTCGTAGAAAAGTTACAAACCCACTACGAAAACGGTGTCCTAGAGATTACCATCCCCAAACTCACTCCAAAGGCTAGCCTATGATAGAACAAGATTATACCTTAGAAGAAGTAGAACATATCATCAAAAATGAGCTTGGGGTACTACTCTACTTCTCTACCCCCACTTGCAATGTCTGTCACGCACTCAAACCCAAAATCATCGACGCCTTTAACGAAAACTTTCCACACATCAAACAATATTTTATAGATGCTTCGCGCTCCCCTGAGATACCAGCTTCATTGGGGATATTTTCCGTGCCTACTATCGTGGTGTTTTTAGACGGAAAAGAATTTGCAAGAGAGAGCCGCAATGTCTCAGTCGGGGAACTTGTCAACAAGATAGCACGCCCTTACGAGATGATGACTTCATGAAATACGACAAAGAGGAGAAGAGAGACAAGCACCTGCGTATCATCTATACACGCGTTTTAGAACGCGGCGTGAGTAAGTGTGTCTCTTATCTCAATAAAGATAAAAACGACTCAAAAGAGGACTTTTTAGCATTTATCGAAAGCATCAGAAAACCCATAGAAAAAGCAGAAGTTGTCCCCCTTGACAATGCCTACTATAATGGACTAGAGAAACTCATGCACACTATCATGACACTCAAAAATAGAGAATTTGACTATGAAGAGACAGCAAGAGATATCCTACGCACAGCCAATGGCTTACAAAAATTACAGCGGGTGAAAAACAGAAAAAAAGAGAAACATAAAAAAAAGAAGTTTGATGAGGGGTACTAAGCCAAGCCCGAAGGCTTAG
>CAZCUH010000053.1:3154-9955 GCA_964501795.1 uncultured Sulfurospirillum sp. | reverse complement strand
GCAAATATCGCTTTTTGACTTAGCACTACAAAGCCATGGGCAAAACCTCTTGGGACAAAGAGTTGTCTTTTATTTTCTGCTGTGAGTTCTACGGCTACATGTTTGCCAAAGGTAGGAGAGCCTTTTCGGATATCTACGGCGACATCGAGTACCTTGCCCTCTATGACTCGGACGAGTTTGGTTTGGGCGTGAGGGGGGAGTTGGTAATGTAATCCTCTTAGTACCCCTTGGCTACTTTTGGATTCATTATCTTGGCAGAAATTGACTTGAAAGCCTAGAAATGCTTCTAATTTATCTTGCCTAAAGGTCTCTACAAAGTATCCTCTCTCATCCCCATGCACGACAGGGTCTATCATGATGACATCAGGTATAGTGGTTCTTGTAAACTTCATCGTACTACTTTTCCTTCTTTGGCGCGTCTTAGGAGGTATTGTCCATATTGGTTCTTTTTGAGGGGCCCTGCTAGTTCTATGAGTTTTGTTTTATCGATATATCCCATCTCATAAGCTATCTCTTCGATACAAGCGACTTTGAGTCCTTGGCGGTTCTCTATAGTTTGTATGAAGTTTGAAGCTTCAAGGAGGCTCTCATGCGTACCCGTATCTAGCCAGGCAAACCCTCTTCCCATCAGCTCTACTTGTAAGGCATCTTTTTGCAGGTAGACTTTATTGACATCGGTGATTTCTAGTTCTCCTCTGTGGCTTGGTTTGATGGTTTTGGCTATCTCTATGACATCATTGGTATAGAAATAGAGTCCTGTGACGGCATAGTTACTTTTAGGATTTTCAGGTTTCTCTTCGATAGAGATGACTTTTCCGCTTTCATCAAACTCTGCCACACCATAACGCTCTGGGTCTGTGACATAGTAACCGAAAATGACTGATTTATTTTCTTGTTTGACAGCTATTTTTGCGCGTTGTAACATCTGTGGTAAACCATGACCATAGTAGATATTATCACCCAATATCAGACAAACATCATCATTTCCGATAAACTCCTCTCCAAGGATAAAAGCCTGTGCGAGTCCATCAGGGCTAGGTTGTGCTTTGTAAGAGAGTTTGAGTCCTAGGTGACTACCATCACCAAAAAGTGCTTCAAATCTTGGTAAAACTTCAGGTGTGGAGATGA
Organism: uncultured Sulfurospirillum sp.; assembly: GCA_964501795.1. Taxonomy (GTDB): domain Bacteria; phylum Campylobacterota; class Campylobacteria; order Campylobacterales; family QNZT01; genus JANTGR01. Next base: position 8,827 of record CAZCUH010000053.1, on the reverse strand, counting down.
TGAGTATCTCAGAGATACCCGCTAACATCAAGACTGAGAGTGGGTAATAAATCATCGGTTTATCATAGACAGGCAAAAGTTGTTTAATCACTTCTTGGGTGAGTGGGTAGAGTCTGGTGCCTGAGCCACCTGCTAGGATGATGCCTTTCATGCGTACCTTTATAAAACTATTTTAATATTAATCATTGATAATAGCATTTACTTTCTCATAAAGCGCTAAAATCTCCCCCTTTTTGGATATCAGGCTATTTTGATTGGCGATCAAGTGGGCAGAAGAGTCCATGATGTCTTCGACGACTTTGAGACCATTTTGTTTCATCGTGGTACCTGTCTCTACGATATCGACGATAGCATCAGAGAGTCCGACAAGTGGCGCTAACTCTATCGAGCCGTTTAGTTTGATGACTTTAACTGCCATCGCTTTTTTGGCGAAGTGTCTTTTGGTGATATTGACTAGCTTGGTAGCGATTGTGATCTCAGGGGCATTGACATCTAAAGCGTCCTCATTTTTCATACCCACAGAGATTTTACAGCGTCCAAAACCCAAGTCTAACAACTTGACCAAGTCATACTCACGCTCTTCGAGGATATCTAATCCTGCTACACCTATATCTGCAGCCCCATGCTTCACATACGAAGCCACATCTTGATTTTTAACAAGCAAAAATTTAAAGTCTTTTGTCTCTAAAATCAGCTTTCTATCTTCAAAGACGATTTTCTCGCCAAATGCTTTCTCAAACAGCTCCAAAGTCTGCTCTGCAATTCGTCCTTTTGGTAACGCTACGGTTAACATCCACTCTCCTCAATCACTTTTTTCATCCCCTCAAAAACCAAGCTATCATGATAGCAGGCATCTTTGAAAAATCGCAGCAACTCTCGCCCATCTCCACCACAAAAAACAAGTGGCAAATCACCCCTTACTTTTTCGATACTGGCTACGATCGCCTGAAAGGTCGCGAAGTTGAGCGCATCGCTAGTATTTTGGGGTAATCTGTCCAAATCGATATGATTATCTAGCTCATAGTTCAATGCGTCCGATATCTTAGCGAAACTTTGCCTAAAGCTCTGCAAGCCTATCATGATAAAGCCTCCTTGATGTTTGCCTTCCATCATGATATCCACTGTGATCGCCGAACCCGCATCGATGATGACAGCATTTGGCAGTGCTTTGCAGACGATTTGTCTATCTATTCCCAATCCCTTATAGTTGGTATCCAAAGAGATTTTATCCGCTAGATTGATAGCATTGTCCATCTCTTTTAGCCTATCATGATAGCGACTATTGACACAGATATAGTAAAACTTCTCTTTAGGGAAATTGCCACTATTGTCTATCTCTATCTTGCCATCATGATAGACTTTTGTGTTGGTGTTGCCTATGTCATACAGATACATCGATGAGCCTCCATCCCGCTTCTTTCATCTGCGCTTTGGCGTGAGAGCAAAAAGGCATATCAAAGAGTAGTATCTTCTTTTTGAAGTTGTGATCTTGCAAAAGCTTTAGGCGTTCATAAAGCACTTCTATCGTTGCTGCATCTTTACGCAAAAAACGGCTCTTTTGCTTGATGACAAATATCGCGGTATAATATCGTTCAAAATCAACCGCTTCATAAACTGCTATCTTCTTGCGCGTTTTTAAGAGCTTGGTATCTATCATGATAAGCTTCTTGTATATCAACTCTTTGTTTCGTAAAATATCTACTAGCTCTTTCATGATGCCCTCGCAGCCAAAGGGTGATGTGACCGCAAGGTCTGTGCCAAATCTTCACGGTGCAAGTGCGTGTAAATCTGCGTGGTATCGATAGAGACATGTCCTAGTAGTTCTTGCACCACACGCAAATCCGCTCCACCCAGAATCATCGCAGTCGCATAAGAGTGACGCAGTACATGGGGCGAGACGCCAAGGTATTTTTGAGTGATTTTAAATGCCGTGATACGACTCATGGGCTTGCCTTGATAATTGAGCCACAAGGCATCCTCCACTATGGGGCGTTCATGTAGATAGGCATTGAGACTCTCTAGTGCCGTGGGGGCTAAAGGGACCAATCGTTCTTTATCACCCTTGGCATTTCGGATTTTCAGCCAACCCTCTGTGATATCGCTTTTGCATGTCTGTATGGCTTCACTCACACGCGCACCTGAGGCATACAAAAAGAGCAAAAATGCCCCATCTCTTTTGCCTAGCCATGTCGATTGATCAATCTGCTCTATCGCTTGGATGATCTGATCATACTCTATAAATTTTGGTAGTGTTTTTGGGGTTTTTGAGAGTTTGACTTTGGGTTTTTGGCTGATAAATTCTGATTTGAGACAAAAATCAAAAAACGCATTGATAGCGGAGAGTTTACGATTGAGTGTGCGGGGATTTTCTATCTGTGCCAAAAAAGCGATCAGATCCTCCGTGTTAGAGTTAATCGCCTCTTTTTTTAAAAATGCTTCATACTGTTGTAAATCTCTTTGATACGCATCTACCGTCGCAGCACTTTGGACTTTGATGATGGTGATATACTCCAAAAATGCTTCAACAGCAGATGACATGATTATTTTATTTTTAAAAAGTGTTGACCAAAAAAGAGTCTATTTTTAAAAGCAAAAATAGGTTTATTTATCTCACTTGGCAGTGCATATACTTTGTAATTTTCTAAGTTTTTATCTACTTCTATCAGATAACCACTTTTTTCAACGACATACAGTTTATCCGTTCCCATCACGGCTGAAAAGATGGCAAAAGGAAACTTGAGCTCTTTTTTCACATCAAGTCGTAAATCTGTCAATAGAATCTTACCCGTCTTGGTAAAGATATAGAGGATATTTTTATCATACAAAACATCTTTTACATCGATGCGTTTGGTGTAGATACGCTGAGGATTGATGACGATGACCTTACTTGCTGTGGCAGCTACGAGGATATTGTTCTTTGCTTTTAAAAAGATGACATTGTTAAAGAGTTCTGTATCAGAGATTGCCACATCTCTTACGATGGTTTTTCTTCTAGTGTCCATGATTAACAAACGCCCATCAAGAGTCGGAAAAATCACCAAGTCATTTAAAAAGAGAGGATTGGCCAGACGCGCATCATTGGCAAAGGTTGGCTCTAATGCTTCACGATAAAGCTCTTTTTTCGCCCTCATATCATAGAGTAACAAAGTATTATTTGACAAGACTAGCGCCAAGAGATTGTTGTGTATCGCTCCCGCGGCAAGCGCAAAATCAAACTTATGTTCAAAGCGTGTTTCACCCTCTCGAAGCACTCTTACCGTACCATCTTCACGAGAGGCTAGTATCTCAGATCCGCTATCATAAACAAATCTAAAATCTTTTTCAAGCTTATGCTTTAAGAGTCCTCGTTTTGTGCTGATACTCATACCATTGTCATAAGTAGCACCATCACGCGATACCGTGCCTAATGTACTCTTCATGTCAGCACTATACTTGAGCGTTTTTAATACCGCTTTGGGTTCATATTTACTCTTCGCGCTACAAGCACTAAAGAGAAAGAGAGAAATTAAGAGTAAGCATATATTTTTTATCATCTATAAGCCTTAATTACCACTATAATGTTTGAGATTTTTGACGATAGATTGCAACATCGATGTCGCTGGAATTTCTGCAAATTTTGCATCTGCTTCTTTGATTTTATTCTCTTTGAGTAACAGATACCCCTCCTCTACCAAAGCCAATTCCTTTGCAATGCCTGCATCAACTGCATGCACTTTTTTATTGATAGATTCGACTTGATAGCTTATCAAATTTTTCAGTATAGGATCCTTGATAAGTGCTTTTGTCTTTTCCAAAGTAGCTGTATCATTGCTATCCATGCTGGTCTTAAAGAGATACAGCTCATACAATCTTGGGTTTTTACCCTTTAGTGTCTCTAGCGCCGCTGTGTCATTGCTATTTTTCAAGAGTGCATTATACGCGTTATTTGAAGCTTCTATGTTACTATCGTGGATAGTATCCATCGCCACTTTTGCGAGTAACCCAACTACGACGATTACTGCCAATCCAATGAGTATCTTCTTGTACTTTTTCCAAAAACCCTCCGCTTTGATTACCGACTCTAAAAACTGTTCTTCAGTACTTAACTCTTCTTTTATCGCATTTACATTATCTTTTAAACTCAAAGTTTAATCCTTATTATCATGATAGAGGAACTTTAGCACAGATATCATTAAACATTAATATACTTATGCTAAAATCGCCTAAAAATCAAGGAGTCTGCAGATGACACAGATAGACGACACCCTACTACAAAAACTAGAAAAACTCTCTTCATTAAAGATAGAAGAAGAAAAAAGAGCTTCCACCATTCAAGAGATTGCTAAAATTGTCGATTTTGTTGAAAATCTGAGTGAATTGGATTTAAAAGATAAAGATGCTTCATTTTCTACAATTGAAGGGGGTACACCTTTTAGAGAAGATGTCCCATGCAATGATCCTAAAATCATCAAAACGATTTTAGAGCATGCACCAAAGAGTAGTGATGGCTTCTTTATCGTACCAAAAATTATAGAGTAAGGGGTTGTGCTAGCACATCTTCTTGCTCATATCAAGAGGATGTAAAAAATATGGAATCAGCTACATTAGAGAGACCACAGGTAAGAGAGATGGATATGACCACGCTCTTAAAAAATGTTGTTGCACATGGTGCTTCAGATCTTCACTTGGTGAGCCGTTCAGAGCCACAAATCAGAATCGATGGTAAACTTGTCCCCCTCAACCTCGCTGTCCTAGATGGCAAAAAGATTGAAGAGATGTGTTATACCCTCATCACGGACAAGCAGAAAAAACATCTCGAAGAAAATAAAGAGGTCGATTTCGCTATCGCTATCCCCAATGTCGGGCGTTTTCGTGGAAACTACTATTATACTTTCAACAACGAATTAGCTGCTGCTTTTAGGATTATTCCCACTGATATTCCTTCACTTGATGATCTCAAATCCCCACCTGTCTATAAAGAGATTATCAAAAGAGAAAAAGGACTTATCTTGGTCACTGGACCAACGGGTTCTGGTAAGTCAACCACCCTTTCAGCCCTTTTAAATGAAATCAATCTTACTGAACATAAACATATCATTACCGTAGAAGATCCTGTGGAATTTATCCACCAAAACAAAAAATCACTCTTCTCCCATCGAAATGTCGGAGAAGATACCAAATCTTTTGCAACTGCACTCAAGTATGCGATGCGTGAAGATCCTGATATCATCCTCATCGGTGAGATGCGGGATAAAGAGACTATCGAAGCAGCCCTCACCGCGGCAGAGACAGGGCACTTGGTCTTTGGAACGCTCCATACCAATTCAGCCGTACAAACCATCAATAGAATCATCGATACTTTTGATGGATCAGAACAGACACAAATCGCCAATATGCTCTCTATCTCACTCACCGCCGTCATCTCACAGATGCTCTTGCCTAAAAAAGGTGGTGGACGAACCGTAGCGAAAGAAATCATGATAAACAACCATGCCATCGGAAACTTGATTCGTGAACAAAAACTACACCAAGTTTACTCCGCGATGCAACTTAACCAAGCTGCAACAGGCATGATGACACAAACACAAGACTTAGAAGAACTCGTCAAAAAGAATATCGTCACCAAAGAAGATGCAATGCGTATCTCAACACAACCAGACGAGCTTAAGACAAGAATAGGAATCAACTAAAAGC
>CAZCUH010000053.1:0-3054 GCA_964501795.1 uncultured Sulfurospirillum sp. | reverse complement strand
CTAAAAGCATCTTCTAACTCTTATCTGCTATAATACTTTTTAATAACAAATTAAAAGGTATTATACGCATGGAAAATGTTTCACTTCTAGACCTCGTCTCAATCGCACTTATCCTATTTTTAGGTATCAAAGGATTTTTTCGAGGCTTTGTTAAAGAGACTTTTGGGCTGATTGGTATCATTGGTGGTATCTATGTCGCCTCTCGTTATGCAGGTTCTCTTGGCAACTATTTAGACCTCAATTTTTTACACCTTCAAAACAAAGGTTCTCTCTACCTTATCGGTTTTATCGCTGCACTTATCGCATTTTGGTTAGTTGCTATCATGATAGGTGCACTGCTGGGGAAACTCGTCTCTTCTAGTGGCTTAGGTATCATAGATAAAATCTTTGGTTTTGCAGTGGGTGGTGCCAAAATATTTTTGATTTTTTCTATCATCATCTATGTGCTGACAAGTATTCCCATGTTTAAATCGAGTGTAGAGAAGATATTTGAAGGTAGTATGATGTTCCCAATCTTTACCAAAGTAGGTTCACAAATCGTCAAACTTGACCCTTCTGGTATGGTTGATAATAGCAGCGCTATCATCGACGATGATAAAGTCAGTGAAGAAGAGTAGTATGCCAAACATAGAGAATCTCAACTATGAAGGGCTTTTGGAAACCTTTAAAGCCCTCTTAAAAGAGAATAACTTAAAATTTACTTCCCAAAGAGAAGCTATTTTAAGAACACTCTATGACAACCCTGACCACTTCACACCTGAAAATCTCTACCTACTTGTCAAAGCAAAATATCCAGAGTCCAATGTGGGCATTACCACCGTGTATAGAACACTTAATCTTTTAGAAGAAAATGAGATTGCCACCTCCATCTCTTTTGGTGCACAAGGTAAAAAATTTGAGTTGGGAAACAAACCCCACCATGATCATCTCATTTGTGAAAAATGTGGTAAAATAGTAGAGTTTGAAAACGAAGAGATAGAACAACTTCAGGAAAAAATAGCTACACTATATGACTTTAAATTGACAAATCACTTGATGCAACTGTATGGCATCTGTAAAGCATGTCAAAAGTAACAAAAAGCAGAAAATCTTAGGAAAAACCTTGATATTTGACAACCAATACGAACTACAAAGAATTGAAAAATCAGACAACTTAAAAGCAGCGGGACACAATCCTTATCCTCACAATATCACCAAAGATATGAGTACAGAATCTTTCAAAAAAAAGTATGCTTATGTCGAGGAAGAAGAGAGTAAAAGAGATGACACCGTTAGCGCCACACTGAGCGGACGCATTAAATTTCTACGCGTTATGGGGAAGGCTTCATTTGTCAAAATAGAAGATGAGAGTGGGATATTACAGATTTATGTTTCAAGAGATAATCTTCCTGAAGGGTTTTATAACGACATCTTTAAAAAGATGATAGAAGTAGGCGACATCATCACCGTGAGTGGGTATCCATTTTTGACTAAAACGGGGGAACTTTCCCTGCATGTCACGGCACTAAATCTCACGACGAAGTCCATCAAACCACTGCCTGAAAAATTTCACGGACTGCAAGATCAAGAGCTTCGATATAGACAACGCTACCTTGATATGATTATGAATCCTGATGTCAAAGAGATATTTAAAATACGCTCTAAAATAGTCAGCATCACTAGACGCTTTATGGAAGATCAAGGTTTTTTAGAAGTGGAAACACCCATGATGCATCCTATCGCAGGTGGTGCCAATGCGAGACCTTTTATCACCCACCACAATGCGCTTGGCGTAGAGCGGTTTTTGCGAATAGCTCCTGAACTCTACCTCAAACGCCTCGTTGTAGGTGGATTTGAGGCTGTCTTTGAAATCAATCGTAACTTTAGAAACGAGGGAATGGATCACACGCATAACCCAGAATTTACCATGATGGAATTTTACTGGGCCTATCACAACTATGAAGATTTGATGAAACTCACAGAATCGCTGTTTGAAAAACTTCTTGGAGAATTGAACCTCCCTACGAAGCTTCCATACGGAGATTTAGAAATTGACTATTCTACACCATTTGCCAAAATCAAATGGGAAGATGCCCTTGTGGATATCGCAGGTGTCAAACGCGAAGAGGTCAGAGATGCAGAAGCTTTAAAAGCATTCTTAAAAGCCAATGATATTCAATTTGATGAAAACCTCTCTATGGCAAAACTTCAAGAAGAGATATTTGACGAATTTGTAGAAGCCAAGCTCATCAACCCTACTTTCTTGACACACTACCCTATCGCTATCTCTCCACTTGCTAGACGCAGTGATGAAGATCCAGAGATTGCAGAGAGATTTGAATTTTTTGTAGGTGGTGCTGAGATAGCCAATGGCTTCAATGAATTAAATGACCCACGAGATCAATACAAAAGATTTGCAGCACAAGTGGCAAATAAAGAGAGCGGTGATGATGAAGCACACGATATGGATGAAGATTATATCCAAGCACTAGGCTATGGTATGGCACCCACAGCGGGAGAGGGAATCGGGATAGATAGACTTGTCATGATACTGACTAATCAACACTCTATTCGTGATGTCATACTATTTCCAGCCATGAAACCATTAAACAACAAAACACAAGAAGAAGAAAATAAGGATACAAAATCATGAGTGAATTTTTAGAAAAGCAAGATAAAGTAGTCTATGACATCATCCAAGATGAGTTAGTACGACAAACTGACCATTTAGAGATGATAGCTAGTGAAAATTTTACCTCGCCTGCTGTCATGGAAGCGATGGGAAGTGTCTTTACCAACAAATACGCAGAGGGTTATCCAAACAAACGCTATTATGGTGGCTGTGAAAATGCTGATAAGATAGAGCAACTAGCTATTGATAGAGCTTGTGAACTTTTTGGGTGTAACTTCGCCAATGTCCAGCCAAATTCAGGAAGTCAAGCCAACCAAGGTGTCTACCAGGCACTCCTAAAGCCATTTGATAAGATTTTGGGTATGGATTTAAGCCATGGTGGTCACTTAACACATGGATCAAAAGTAAGCTCTTCTGGTAAAACATACTCTAGCTTCTTTTAT
>CAZCUH010000052.1:0-10262 GCA_964501795.1 uncultured Sulfurospirillum sp. | reverse complement strand
TTTTGCTCGATTCTTCTCATATACATTGATAACATGGAGAGCATTTTGCTCCATGCTTCGAGAAGCAGGTATCGCCCTTGGTGGAAGTAAACATAAAATCATCTTAGAGATAGTCATCAAAGCAGCCAAGGTAGGTATCACAACAGGAATCTTACTAGCCTTTGCAAGAATCATCGGTGAGACTGCACCACTACTCTTTACATCAGCAAACAACGCCTACTTTACGATGAATATGAGTGATCAATTTCCCTCACTCACCGTGAGTATCTACAACCTTGCCAATTACCCAGATCAAGAGAGTAGAGATTTGGCATGGGCGGCGGCATTTGTGCTGACGATGATAGTGCTTTTTATAAACCTGATGGGACGATATTTAACGAGGGAGAAGAGGTAAGTTATCGCCACTTCCAGTCGCGGTAATCTTCCCAAGAAAGTCCTGTCTTTCTTGCCAAGTCATATTTCAACTTTTCTATATCATCGATATCTTTTTTAGGTATGATGAAAGCAGTGCTTTTTGAGAGAGCAAGAAAAAGATACTCTTTTAATTCCTGTAAGGCTAGCAAAGCATCATAATGCACCTTGCTTTCACCCATTGGGCTATTTGCTTTGATGATATCATCTTGAAAGTCAATGATATTCTCTTGTCCTATGCGATTGGTATAGTGTTCTTCTATAAATTTTGCATAATGTTTTTCATAGCGTTTTGTTTCATAGCGTGGTATCATGATATACCAAAGCATTGATGCAAATGAAAAAGCAATAAGCATCATAAAATTCCCATCATGATAAGAGAGAATACAACCCAATATGATCCATACAATAGGAACCACGATTCTCGTTTTGATACGGGAATTTTGGACTTGTTTAGAGCGAGAAGCGATAAAGAGTTGATATGTGAGATAATCTTTTGTTTCAAGTGCTGTTTTCACTATCATGATGACTCCTTGAGGTTTGTTTTTTGATTATAGCTTAAAATAAATGTTTATTCAAACTTGCTCTATATTGACAACTATATACCATTATGGTATCATTTACATATCATAATAATGAGGGTATAGGGTGAAATTTGAATATAATCTAGATAAGAGTCATTCTAATCTCAAAAAACATGGTATAGATTTTATTGATGCTCAAAAACTTTGGAGTGATGATGAGGCTATCACTATCAAAGCAAAAAGTGATACTGAAGATAGATTTGCTTTTATCGCTATTTATGAAAAAAAGTATTGGGTAGCCTTTTTTACATATCGATCTGAAAAAATTAGGCTTATATCGGTTAGAAGAGCAAGAGAAAATGAAAAAAGGATTTACGATGACAGCAGAAGAGCTTGATGAGTTGTTTGATAAAGGGGAAGATATAACTCCTTATTTAGATATCTCCACAGTGACTAAAAACAATACAAAAACAAGAAAAGTAAATGTCGATTTCCCCGAGTGGATTATCAATTCATTAGATTTAGAAGCTAAAAAAATTGGTATCTCAAGACAAGCTATCATTAAAGTTTGGATTGCAGAAAGATTAGAAATACAAAAACACAAAAAAGCTGTTTAAGCAACTTTGATGTTAGAGTAATCTTGTGTAACCATCTTGTAACAAAAAAAGGCTAAAATAACATTATAATTACACTCTAAGGATGACACCGTATGGCAAAAGAGATAATAATGGATATCAAAGATTTTTCTTTTAAGTACAAAGGGGCACCAAAAGCAACTTTGCACTCTGTAAATCTTCCGATATATAAAAATAAAATCACCGCGATGATAGGGCCATCAGGCTGTGGTAAATCGACACTACTGCGTGCGCTCAATCGTATGCATGACCTCTACCCTGGTAACGAATACAAAGGTGAAGTCAATCTTTTGGATTTAAAAACAGATACTTATCATGATATCTTGAAATTAAAAAAAGAGAATGACCTTATCAAGCTTCGTCAACGAGTGGGGATGATTTTTCAAAAGCCTACACCCTTTCCGATGAGTATCTTTGACAATGTTGCTTATGGTCTGAAGCTCTCAGGGGTAAAAGATAAAACTATCATCGAAGAGAAAGTCGTCCAAGCGCTCAAAGATGCTGCCATTTGGCCAGAGACCAAAGATAGACTCAAAGATTCTGCGATGGGGATGAGTGGAGGACAGCAACAGAGACTTTGTATCGCTAGAGCGGTGGCGCTTCGTCCCGAAGTCTTACTACTAGATGAGCCTACTTCTGCGCTCGATCCTATCTCTACAGGAGCGATTGAGGAGTTGGTGAGTGAACTGAAAAAAGAGCTCTCCATCGTGATTGTGACGCACAATATGCAACAAGCGAGTCGTTTGAGTGATTATACCGCTTTTATGTACCTGGGTGAGTTGATAGAGTATAATAAAACAGACAAGATATTTTTAAATCCTGTTGAGAAATTGACAGAAGATTATGTAACAGGAAGGTTTGGGTGATGTTAGCAAATTATAAAGAGATATTAAAAAAGTCGAGAAAACGCGTTTTAGAGCTTGCCAATGATGTTCTCAAAGCGTATGGATTGAGCATCGAGGCATTTGAGACGGGTGATATCGAAAAGGCGACACAAGCTAGAGCGATGCTCAAAGATGCACACGATAGAAATAGCAAGATAGACAATGAAATCATCAAAACTTTGGCGCTTTTCTCACCAGAGGCAAGGGATTTGCGGGTGGTGATTGCCCATCTGAAAATCGCTAGTGAATTGACGCGTATTTCTGATTATGTGCGTACTTATGCGAAGAATGTCAAGATGAGCATTTCGGGGGATTTTGAGATAGAGGGGCTTAAAGAAGATACACTTTCTTTTAATCACAGTACCTACAAGTCACTCAAAGCAGCTGTCGATGCTATAGAAGCCGAGAGTGAAGAGAGCTTGGAAAATATCTATCGTCAAGTCAATGTGGAAGTGAGCAAGTGTGATGATATCTACTCTATCTTGGAGCAAAATATCGTACAGCAGATCTGTATCACACCAGAGAGTGCAAGGGATTTTATCTATTTTCATAAAAGTATGCGTAAGGTTGAGCGTATCTCTGATCGCAGTGTCAATATCGTAAAATTGGCTTATTTTGCACAAAAAGGTGGAAAACTCAAACTCTAATGGCACACATCGTACTCATAGAAGATGAAGAAGACTTACTAGAACTCTGCGAATATCGCTTGGGTAAAGAGGGCTATGAGGTGACGGGATTTCTCTCTACCAAAAATGTAGAAGCGTTGCTCTTACAAGAGGATGTGGATTTACTCATCGTCGATAGAAATCTTCCTGGGGTAGAAGGGAGTGAATTTGTCAATACACTACGCAAAGATGGCTATCAGATACCTGTGATATTTGTGAGTGCAAAAGACCAAGATAGTGAGATAGAAGAGGGATTTTTAAGGGGTGGTGATGACTACTTGACCAAGCCCTTTAATATGAATGAACTCGTGTTGCGTGTCAAGTCGATTTTGCGTCGAACGAAAAAAAGCCAAGAGGGTAAACTCATCTACAAAGATATCATGATAGACTTGGATGAGAGGCGCGCTTATGTGGCTGGGGATGAGGTCAATCTCTCTAAGTTGGAATTTGAGCTACTTAGCTACTTCATAGAAAATAAGCATATCGTCTTAAATCGTGACCAACTCTTAGAAGAAGTTTGGAGGGATGAAGAGTTCAAACAAGAAAAAACAGTCAATGTTACCATCAATCGTTTACGAAAAAAGATTGACCCCAATAAAGAAAAAAGCTATATAGAACCTATCCGAGGCATTGGATATAAGCTATGCTAAGGCTCGATCAACTCTATTTTCGTAACTTCTCTGCACTCTTTTTTCTCACTCTCTTAGTCACGGCAATTTCAGGTTATTTCCTCCTCAAAAAGATAGAGATAAACAATCACAAAACGATGTTGGTCAATATGATAGATCAATTTTCTATCCAGCATGCAGACAATAGTGATATCGATAGCGTGATAAAAAAGATTAGAGAAAAAACGGGTGTGCGTGTCACGCTTATCAACAGTGAAGGGGTGGTAGAGCATGAGAGCAATCGCAAAATAGAAGGGATGGAAAATCATCTCAATCGTCCTGAGATTAAAGAAGCTTTAGCAGGAAATATCGGATCGAGCGTGCGTTACTCTCAGAGTGTAGAGAGCAATTTCTTGTATGTGGCAAAGCGTGTGGATGGTGGATTTGTACGCATGGCGTATGCTCTTGATAGTATCGAGTCGAAGTTTTTGAGTTTTTGGCTTAAAGCGATGGTGCTCTTCTCTGTGGCGATGATTTTGGCATTTTGGTTGGCGTTGCGGATTAATCAAAAGATCACAGCTGATTTAAAACACATCAAAATATCTTTGGAAAATTTACTCAACAAAAATTATGATATAGCGTTTGATGAAGTGCGTTGTTGTCAAGAGTTTGATGCTATCTCAAAGCAGATAGATAAAGTCTCTCAAAAACTAGAAAAACGAGACCGTCAAAAAGCAAAATATACCAAAAACCTAAAGCTGCTTAGTAAAAAGCAAGGAGATATCATCTCTGCAATCTCACATGAGTTTAAAAATCCTGTTGCCGCCATCATGGGCTATGCGCAGACAGTACGAGAAGATAAAGATCTCACACCTGCGGTACGCGATAGGTTTCTTGATAAGGTGCTTAAAAACTCTCAAAAAATCACGACTATGATAGATAGACTCTCTTTAGCAATCAAGTTAGAAAATGAGAATTTTACACCAGAATATAGTGCATTTGATTTGCGCGCTTTGGCACAAGATGTGAAAGAGACGCTTGGGTATAAGTATCCAGATCGTGAGATACGCTTGGAGATAGAGCCTTTGACGCTCAAAGCGGATAGAGGAATGTTTGATAATCTTTTGACAAACTTGATTGAAAATGCCCTCAAATACTCCGAAGATGAAGTTGTGGTTCAAACGAAAAATGGCAGATTAAAAGTGATAGATAAGGGCATCGGTATCTCATCAGAAGATATGGAAAATATCACCAAACGCTTTTTTCGCGTGGACTCACTCTCTTGGGACAACTCTATCGGTGTTGGGCTTTATATTGTCAAGTATATACTCAAACTGCACAACTCCTTTTTGGACATCCACAGCAAGCCAAATGTCGGCTCGACCTTTAGCTTTGACTTCTCACATCTGCTTGATGATAGCCGTGATAAAAAGAATAAGACCAGCTAACTCTGCAATAACATATTTTTTTTGAAAAACAACTCTATATTCTGCGCTTGTGTGTCGTGTCATGATAAGCCTTTTGTCATATAAGATAGTACTATATCGGCATAAGTTATAAAAACTTTACTTTTATGGCATAAAAAAAGGTTATCTAGCCAAAACTAGATAACCTTTTGAGGAGGAGTTAAAATATAGAATGTTTTGTATGACTTACCAGTTGACTTCTGCAGTTAGCATGAACTTGTCAGTGGCTTGGTCGTTTTTGTTTGTATCTTTGTCGATGTGAAAGATATTTCCGATAAATTTGATATTTTTGGCATAACTGTATGCTGCACCAGCGATGTACTGCTCTCTATCGGCACCACTGTCTGCTTCAAAGCTATCGTATCTTCCAAGAAGTGCCCATTTCTCTGTTGGTCTGTATTCGGCATTGAAAGTATAACCTGAACCCGTTTTACCACCATTTGCACTACCTTTTTCATCCGCGGTGACATACATACCAGCGAGTAAAAATTGTGGTACATTGTAAACCATATGCACGCCATACCATACAAAATCTTCATCATTTTTTAGTGTTTTAGTGTTGTACTGCCCTAAAAATGAGATATCTGCATAAGTGTCATGCGTGGCGTGAACATGTTTTTTACCTGTTCCAAAAAGATGGCTAGTGAGTCTCCACTCATAGGAGAGACCATTTTCACCATCATTGTCTTTTTCATGATAGCCTTCACCATTGAAAACACCTAGCTCAGATGAGAAGTTCTCTGTTTTTGTCTTGAAGTTGATACCTTTGTCTGCTGAGTTGGTGAAGTGTGCACCACTATGCTCTTCAACAAATGTCTTGGCGATGCTTCTATATAACCAGCCATGATGCTCTTCAAAATCGATCCAAGGACGGTGTACTTGACCCATCTCAACGCCTGTATTTAAAAGAACATTGTCAAGGTAGAGGTATGCGTATTTGAGTCTTACATTGATCTCTCCATCGCTACCGTTGTGTGTATCCATCGTGATTCTTAGGTAATCTTTTGTGTCGCCATTCATATAAGCTTTGACTTGAAAGTAGTTTCGTCTAGTCTCAAAGTAGTCATTGTCATCACCAACATCTGGAGATTTGTGTACAAAACCGATGTAGTGTGTACCGTTAAATTTTAGTGTGCCTGCTTTGGATTTGACAGTGACATCTGCATAGATGCTAGAAGCAAGTAGTGATGCTGCCAAAGTTGATAATAGTATTTTTTTCATCTGTTCCTCTTTTTGTTTTGTGGAGGAAGAGTATCACAAAACGGTTACAAAATGATTACAAATTGGTTACACAAAAATTATTGTATCATGATAGAAAAAAGGAGTATAGATGTCATATCTTTTAGCGATAGACGCAGGAACAGGAAGCGGACGCGCGGTGCTTTTTGATACACAAGGCAATCAAATCGCTGTGGGGCAAGAGGAGTGGACGCATATCGCAGAGGAGGGTGTGGAGAATTCGATGGGCTTTGACTGTGAAGCAAACTGGCAGTTACTTTGTCGTTGTATCAAAGAGGCGACAAAAGATATCGATACCAAAGACATCTTGGCGGTTTCTGCGACGAGTATGCGTGAGGGGATTGTGCTTTATGATGAGCGTGGTAAAGAGCTGTGGGCAGTGGCAAATGTCGATGCACGCGCGGCAGCTGAGGTCAAGGAACTCAAAGGGGCATTTGCTGGATTGGAAGAGGATTTTTATCAGCAGAGTGGGCAGACTTTTGCGCTTGGGGCTTTGCCTCGCATACTTTGGTTAAAGAAACATCATCCCGAAATCTATAAAAATGTTGCCAAAATGTCAATGATTAGTGATTGGGTCTTGGCAAAGCTCAGTGGTGTGATAGCCAGTGATCCTTCCAACGCAGGAACATCGGGGGTATTTTCTCTAAAAGAGCGTCAATATGCACCGATGATGGCAGCAAAAGTGGGAATCAATGCTGATATATTTCCTCCTTGTGTGGAGACGGGCGAGGTCATCGGAACGGTACAAGATAGGGATTCTGGACTCCATCATGATACGCTAGTCGTGATGGGTGGAGGAGATGTGCAATTGGGTGCGGCAGGGCTTGGCGTGGTGGAAGTAGGCGATGTAGCGGTACTTGGTGGGACATTTTGGCAACAAGTGGTCAATATGCCATCTCCTACTACTCCTGATGATATGAGCATCCGTATCAATCCGCATGTCATAGCAGGACAGACGCAAGCTGAAGGGATTACATTTTTTTCAGGGCTTGTGATGCGTTGGTTTCGTGATGCTTTTTGTGAGAGTGAAAAAGAGGAAGCGAAAAGAAGAGGGATGGATACTTATGCACTCTTAGAAGAGAAAGCAAGTGCTGTGCCCGTTGGGTCATACGGGATACTTCCAATATTTTCCGATGTGATGAAGTATGGAAAATGGTATCACGCAAGCCCGTCATTTCTCAATCTCGGTATCGATGCGACAAAATACAACAAAGCTTCCATGTTCAAATCTTTAGAAGAAAATGCTTGTATCGTCTCGGCTGAAAACTTGGATAATATCTTTGCATTTACGGGTGTCAATCCTGATACAATCGTCTTTGCTGGGGGTGCAAGTAAAGGGGCTTTGTGGTCGCAGACTTTGGCAGATGTCACGGGTAAAAAAGTGAAAGTTCCCGTGGTCAAAGAAGCAACTGCACTAGGCTGTGCGATGGCTGCTGGCGTGGGCGCAGGTATCTATCATGATATGCGTCAAGCAGCAAAAAAATTAGTCGTATGGGAAAAAGAGTATATTCCAAATATGGACTATCATGATAAGTACAAAGTGATACGAAAAGAGTGGAAAAAGGCGTATGAAGCGCAATTAAAACTTGTGGATGATGGGGTGACGACTTCGATGTGGAAAGCACCAGGGCTATCATGATAGGAAAAATCCCTATCATGATAAGGTTGTCTTAGCTATGTGCTTGCTCTGGTGCACCACCAACATGGAGTTTATCAACAATCTCCAATGACTCTAAATCAATCTTCAAGAAATCACCATCTTGCGTAGCAAAGGTATAGTAGTATCGACCATCAGGTGAGACATAAGAGAAATGAGGTTGAAAAAGGTGTTTTTCATTTTCATTATAGCTGTGGTTAAATCCTATTTTTAAGGTCTTTTTCACCGTGAGTGTCTTCATATCTATAATCGTTAAAAAATTTGAGAAGTGGTTGGTTACAATCGCCAAATTTTCTTGATCAGAAAACTCGATATGCGCTGCACCAAGTTTGGCAGGTAAGACTTTGACAACATTCATCGTAGCACGATCGATGACATAGACTTTTCCATCTAACACCGGTACAACTAAATATTTTCCATCTGGAGAGACGCCAGAGTGGTGTGTGGTCGGCTTGACTTTGTTGATCTCTTGATTGCTATCTGATAACCATGCCGTTTTGCCCGTTCTTGACAATATACCTGTTTTGGAATCAAAAGAGAGTTCTAAGACATAAGGAGCAAATCCTTTGGTTAAGTCACCTTCTCCCATGGCGTAAAATGTAGTTGTATCTTTTCTCGTAGCAGGTTCTCTATCGCGTTCTATCGCATGAAAGGCTGTTCCCGCTGAGAGTGACGATGTTTGCTCAAAGTTAAGGTGATTGTTTTGTTTGCTAACTTTATAGACACGCGTGATTTTATTGACCCTATCGATTAAACCAAAATGATCATCATCTAACCAAAATGCATGCCCAGTGGCTGAACCAGAACCAGCATTTGAGGTGATTTGACTTTTATTGTAAGTGTGTCTATCTCCCAAGGTTGCGATGACTTGATCTGTATCAACATCAATAACATCTACAATAGGCATATCTTTTGCAGAGAGGAGTTGGATATTGTACTTTTTATTGTAAGCACCGATAGCTCTTGGTTTATGGTCTCCTAAATCGACAGTTTTGACGCTATTGGTTGTAAAGTTTACGACATCAAACGAAGAAGAATTCTGTGTTCGGACATAAAATTTATTGGTTGAGCCTGCTCTATCTATGGAGTGCGGATTTACACCAGGTACTGTGATAGCACGAAAAGTCATGGTCCCATAATCGATGCGTAAAACACGGTTTAATCCATGCTCCTCTGGACGAGGGTCTGCGTAGTAGAGTACATTACTCTCTCCACCTAATCTGATATTTGAATCGATAGGTTCTGTGTCAAAAGGATCCTTTACAGGTGTAACCGTGATAGTGCGCTTTAAAGTGGTCGTTTCGCCTGCTTGGTTTGTAGCGGTATAGGAGATGGTGTAGGTACCTGCTTTGGAGGTATTGAGGTCTGAACTTGTCGTGATGTTTGCATCAGATGTGGCACCTGGATCCGTGAAGGTATCACCTATGATAAGAGACAAACTGGCATTGCCTTTGAGAGCAATAGTTGGTTTTGAAGTGTTTTTTGAGTTGTTAGAGTCTGATGATTGCGTGGACATTTTGTTTCCATCACCACCACAGGCGTTGAGCAATACGATAGCAGAGAGTGCTAACGCAGAATGTATAAAAAACTTTTTCATGAGCATATAATCTTCCTTTAGTATAATTTTTTCTTTTAACTTAAATCAAGCCTATAGAAAATTAACTTAATACAAACTTATTAGTAAAAAAATAATTTACTTATGTTACTAAAGTTAACAAATATTTATCTAATTTCTGCTTTGTATCATATTTTGATATACTGTTATATTTTAAAATACAATAGGGGTTATCATGATAGCAGAGGGATTTTTAGGGACGCGCGCGGATGTCATCGTGGATACAGTGATGACAATCTCTGGTTTTTTGCCAGCACTGATGATGTTTACATTTTATCTTGCAGCCAAGGGCAAATATCAGCTTCATAAAAATATGCAATTAGCACTGCTTCTCATCGTGACGATATTGGTCGTGGCATTGGAGGTAGATGTGCGTTCTGGGGATTTGCAAGCTGCTGGAGCCTTGAGTGCCTATCATGATAGTATGATGTTGTCTGTGCTCTTTATCGTACATCTCATATTTGCTTTGAGTAGCTTTGTAGGTTGGACTTGGCTAGTGATAAAGTCTGCCAAGCTTTATCCTAAGGGATTTGGAAAGTTCAATCATAAAAAATGGGG
>CAZCUH010000051.1:1672-10271 GCA_964501795.1 uncultured Sulfurospirillum sp. | reverse complement strand
TATCAAGGCAAAGAGGTTGTACTCTATCTTTTTGGAAGAGATTGCCCTCATTGTGTCAATGAGATATCCAAAGTCAGAGCGCTTTCAAAAAATCCTAAGCTCAAAATTATCGGTATCCATGCCCACAAAATGATAGGTGATAGCGCACTTAAAGCATATACAAAGAAAATAGGGTACAATTTTGACATCTTGTCTTTTAAAAATGATATTATCATGATAAGATATCTAAGAGACCATGATATATGGCAAGGTGGCACACCGTCACACTTGCTGATAGATCATACAGGCAATGTCCAAGAGATTTCAATCTCTCAACTTTTAGACAAATAAGGAGAACTCATGAAAAAAATTGTTTTACTATTTCTACTGCTAACACTCTCACTTTATGCAGAAAAAATGTCTCTTCAAACCACGAAAAATCAGTATATCATCGTAGATGAAAATGAAGGTATGTTAAACTTTATCAATATAAAGTACCACAAAAAAAATGTTCTGTTTTATCTCTTTGGTAGAGATTGTCCGCACTGTCAAAAAAAGATACCACAGATAAAAAAATTGATGAAAAATCCAAAAATAAAACTCATTGGTGTCCATGCCTACCATCATATCAGTGATGATGAACTGCGTGCTTATGCCAAAAAAGTTGGATA
This sequence comes from uncultured Sulfurospirillum sp., assembly GCA_964501795.1. Classification (GTDB taxonomy): domain Bacteria; phylum Campylobacterota; class Campylobacteria; order Campylobacterales; family QNZT01; genus JANTGR01. Next base: position 9,621 of record CAZCUH010000051.1, on the reverse strand, counting down.
CTCTTTTGATATGCTCTCCAATAAAGGGGGCAAAAAAATCATAGATTTTCTTGAAAAACTCAAGATTTGGGATGGTAGTGTACCTTTTACCGTCCTAGTTGATGATGAGGGAAATGTTTACGAAGTGGACGCTTCCATGATAGATGAGCAACTCTAAATCAGAGGCGCATCCATCTCTTTAGGGATTTCTAGTCCCATTAACTTTAAAACGGTCGGTGCGATATTGTTTAGCCCACCCGCTTTGACTGCCTGCACCTCCTCATCCATCACAAAACAAAATACTTCATAAAGAGTATGATTAGTGAGTCTATCACCCGTAGTATTTTTCATCTCTTCGCAGTTACCATGATCACTTGTCAGTACCATCGCATAGCCCTCTTCTTTACAGACTTCTATCAATGCTCCTAGCTCCTTGTCCACCGCTTCGACAGCTTCGATACCTGCTTCATAATTGCCTGTATGTCCTACCATATCACCATTGGCGAAATTGACCACGACAAAATCATAACCCTCGCGCATCGCTTTTTGAACATTTTCACTCACCTCTGGCGCGCTCATTTCTGGCTTCATATCATAAGTCTTGACATCAGGACTAGGCACTAAAACGCGTGTTTCATTGACAAATGGCTCTTCTACACCCCCATTTAAGAAGAAAGTAACATGGGCATATTTTTCTGTCTCAGAGGTATGAAGTTGTGAAAGTCCTGCTTTTGAGATGACTTCGGCTAAAGTATTTTTAGGGAGTTTCTCTTCAAAAATCACAGGATAAGGAAAATCTTTATTGTACTGCGTCATCGTAGCTAGATGCAAAGAGGCTGGATTTCTCTCAAATGCAGCAAAATCACTATTGCCTACCGCATCAACGAGTTCACGCATCCTATCAGATCTAAAGTTGATAAAAATCACGCCATCATTCTCTTTAAACCCCTCATAGCCATCAAATGCCACAGGTTCTATAAACTCATCTAATATCTCATTTTCATACTGTGCTTTGAGGTAGGCGGTGACAGACTCACTTGTCTTAGGTGTTGCCTTGGCGATAGCATCATAGCCTCGCTGGACTCTATCCCAACGGGTATCTCTATCCATACTATAAAATCGTCCAGAGAGTGTCGCGATAGTGATATTTTCATCTAAATTTTGCTCCACGATATCGATATACGCTTGTGCCGAGTCTGGTGCGACATCACGCCCATCAGTAATCAAGTGCAAATAGACTTTCTTAGCACTTTGAGAAGCTATTTTTGCCACTGCGATAAGATGATCGATATGAGAATGTACCCCACCATCACTCAAAAGCCCTACCACATGGATGGCATTGCTTTTGGCAATTGTCTCTTTGAGCACAGGATTCTCTTTGAGGGTATCATCTTCTATCGCTTTGGAAATCTTCACAAGATTTTGATAGAGCACGCGTCCTGCGCCGATACTCATGTGCCCTACTTCACTATTTCCCATCTGTCCATCAGGAAGTCCCACAGAGAGACCTGATGTTTTGACATAATTATACGGTACATGTTCAAATAGATACTCATACGCTGATTTTTTCGCATTGCAAAAGGCATTGTCTTGACAACTTTCACGATGCCCGATGCCATCTGTGATCACTAAAAGTACTTTCTTTCTTTTCATCATATTCCCCTCTTGTCTAAGTCAAATTTTACTACAATAAGCTTTCAATTTTTTGAAGGATACTCATTGTTATATCTGATTTACCAATTTTTCGACATTAATCTTTTTCAGTATATCACCGTTCGTGCAGGTATATCGTTTTTTATTGCATTTATTTTAACACTCATTTTGATGCCTCGCTTTATCGTTTGGGCAAAGCGTAAAAATGCAAATCAACCTATCTACAAACACGCGCCAGAGGGACACCAATCAAAAGGAAAAACACCCACGATGGGTGGCGTTGTATTTCTATTTTCAACACTCATTGCGGTACTATTTACGATAAAAATAACCAATTTTTATGCACTAGGAGGTGTACTCGCACTTATCTCTTTTGCCACCATCGGTATCAAAGATGACCTCTCTAAAATCTCCAACAAGAGCAACGAAGCAGGTCTCAGTTCTCGTGCCAAGATGTTGATGCAAATCATCGCCTCCTTGATAGTCGGTTTTTATCTCTATATGGGACATTTTTCAACAGAACTCTATGTACCATTTAACAAATACCCACTCTTTGATATGGGCATTTTGGCTATCGGTTTTTGGACGATTGTCTTTGTAGCTACAAGCAATGCTGTCAATCTCACCGATGGATTGGATGGTCTTGCTACCGTACCTTCTATCTTCTCTATCATGTCTCTGTCTGTTTTCGTTTATGTCATGGGTCATGCGATACTCAGCCAATACCTACTCGTACCAAACTTCAAAGGCATTGGTGAAGTCACTATCGTCGCCACGGCGTTGATTGGTTCACTGATTGGCTTTTTATGGCACAACTGCCACCCTGCTGAAATCTTTATGGGAGATAGTGGTTCACTTGCTCTTGGCGGCTTTATCGCCTATATGGCAATCATTACCAAAAATGAGTTTTTACTCATCGCCATTGGCTTTGTCTTTGTGATGGAAACAGTCTCTGTGATCTTACAAGTGGGCAGTTATAAAACGCGTAAAAAAAGGGTCTTTCATATGGCACCTATTCATCATCACTTTGAGATTAAAGGATGGGCAGAAAATAAAATCATCGTGCGTTTTTGGATCATCGCCCTCCTCTCCAATCTCATCGCCCTCATCACACTAAAGATACGCTGATGACACTTTTTGGTTACGGTATCACGACAAAGGCGATTGCACAAAAGTTTGGCAACTGTCAAATCTATGATGACAAATTTAGCGCACTGACCACAGACAAACGAGGCAACACTTTTCATCCTAGTGACGCTTTTGACCCCCAAGCACAGGATATAGAAGTGACCAGTCCAGGTATCCCACCCTCTCATCCTCTCATCCAAAAAGCAAAACATGTAGTGAGTGAGTATGACCTCTTTGCTAAGGATATGCCCTTTTCAATTTGGATATCAGGTACCAATGGCAAAACAACCACCACAGCCATGACCCAAGCCCTCCTTGAGAAACGAGGAAGTATGGCAGGAGGCAACATCGGCACACCTCTAGCCGCTATGGACACGAACACTCCAATTTGGATACTAGAGACAAGCTCATTTACCCTACACTACACTACTATTGCTTCACCAAACCTCTATATCTTGCTCCCTATCACACCCGATCATGTCTCTTGGCATGGCACATTTGAGGCGTATGAAAAAGCAAAGCTCAAACCCCTAGATACGATGCGAGAGGGAGAGGTAGCCATCATCCCTACAAAGTATGCTTCTTATCCCACCCTTGCTATGAAAGTCACTTATGACTCAGCGCAAGATTTGGCTGATTATTTTGGTTTTGATATAGAACAGATTGATTTTAAAGAGCCATTTTTAACCGATGCACTACTTGCTATGGCTGCTAATAAAATTCTTTTTGATGAGATAGATTATAAAAGGATAAATAACTTTGAGATTGGCGCACATCGTGTGGAAGCGTACACCGATAAGAACGGGCGTATTTGGATCAATGACTCCAAAGCGACCAATGCAGATGCTACCATCGCTGCTCTCTCTTCCTATCATGATAAGAAGATATACCTCATTTTAGGGGGCGATGACAAGGGGGCTGATGTATCATCTCTTTTTGAAGTCTTAAAAACCCTTGATGTAGAAGTTTTTGCCATCGGTAGCAACTGTGAAAAATTGTCTGCGCTTACAGAGGCTATCAACAAACCTTCTCACAAGTGTCAAACTCTAGAAAAAGCTGTTATCATGATAGATACCCTCTATCATGATGATGCCATAGCCCTACTCTCACCTGCTGCTGCAAGCTTGGATCAGTTTGACTCTTATGCAGATAGAGGCGAAAAATTTTTACAACTCATCAAGGATTTAAGGTAGTTTTTAAGAAATTAAGCTATACTTCTATCTCCTTTAAAAGGCTGGATAGCTCAGTCGGTAGAGCAGGTGACTGAAAATCACCGTGTCGGCGGTTCGATTCCGTCTCCAGCCACCACCTTTTAAACTCCTACATTATTTTTTTATTATCTTATTTACGCTACCATTGATGAAAAATAAGGATTTCTTATGAAAAAACTACTACTCACTATCATGATACTCTCAACAACACTATTTGCTACGCAAACACTTCCCCAAGCAGGTTGTATACTTTCCCAAGAGGGTGCCATCACAGTGGGCTGGAAAGCCTATAAGACACCAGCAAAGATTGGCGTAGGTGGTCTCTTTAAGGATGTCACTTATACCCCTGCTAAAAAAGAGGGGAAAAATTTCAAAGAGATTCTCGTAGGCTCCTTGGTCACCATCAACACAGCTAGCGTCAATTCTAAAAACGAGGCACGCGATAAGAAACTTGTCAATCTCTTTTTTAAACTTCTCAAAGAGCAGACTATCACAGCCAAAGTCCTTGACATCAAAGCTACAAGCAAACACGATGAAAAGCCAAGAACAGGTCAGATTACTATCTCTATCATGATGAATGGTATCACAAAAGAAGTGCCTATGGCGTACACCTATGAAAATGGAGTGATGAAAGCAAAAGGCTATATCGATCTCTTTGACTTTCAAGCATCTAAAGCACTCTCTTCTATCAATAAAGCCTGTTTTGTTTTGCATAAAGGGAAGACATGGAATGATGTTGCAATCAACTTTACACTGCCTATCAAAGCAGATTTCTGCAATAAAAACTAAACTTCCAACGCTAGCTTACGAGAGAGTGCTAAAAAGTCCTCTCCGTAGCGTTCATACTTCACCTCTCCTATCCCGTGTACTTCCAACATCTCCTCTTTACTTTGTGGTAGCTTTTGTGCCAAATCTTTTAGCGTCTTATCGGAAAATACGATATAAGCAGGCACCTCTGCCTCTGTAGCTATCTGCATACGCAAAGCTCTAAACTGCTCAAATATTTCATCTTTTTCTTCATATACTGCTTCTTCTATCTTATAGCTTTCATGTCCTAATTTATCTTCATCTATCTCAACGACTTTTTGCCCTTTGAGTATCTGCGCACCTATCTCTGTCATGATAACAGCACGATGCTCACCTAAAGCCAGAGCTTCAAGCTCATGTAATCTATCGACAATCATCTCCCATACCTTTTTGGCATGCTCCTTACCTATCCCATAAACACTCAGCTTCTCATGTCCAAACTGCAACACTTTTTTCGCTTCAGACCCACGCAAGATATCGATGAGATGATTTTGCCCAAACTTCCCCCCTGTGCGATAAATGGCAGAGAGAAACATTTGCGCCTCTTTTGAGATATCTTTTTGCTCCACAGGCTCTTTAAGACAGCTATCACACTTATCATGACACACTTGGCTCTCATCACCAAAATAACTTCCCAAAAGCTTATGCTTACAAGCATCACTCAAAGCAAAACGATACATCTTTTGAAGCTTTTCATACAGCACTTCTTGATAAGCAACACTCTCAACATTGTTCATCAACTCTCGTTTTTGAATCTCGTCACCCTTTGTATAAAGCAGCAGTGTCTCACTCTCTAGTCCATCACGCCCTGCACGCCCTATCTCTTGATAATAATTTTCTATCGTCTTTGGCAAAGAGGTGTGCACCACAAAACGGATATTACTTTTATCTATCCCCATCCCAAAGGCTATCGTTGCGACTACGATATCAAGTTTGTCATATAAAAAGTCATGAAAAACCTCTGCTTTGACATCTTTATCAAGTCTAGCATGATAGGCGCGTGCTGCAATATTTTTGGATTGTAAAAAGTTTGCTAACTCTTCTGTCTCTTTGCGTGTAAAAGTATAAACGATACCACACTCACCTTTGTGTTTTTGTAGAAACTGCAAAAGTTGTGCACGCCCATTGGAGACGCGTTTTTGTGTATGGATAAAAAGATTGTCACGAAAAACTTGCCCTCGACTATAAGCAGGATTTTTAAGGCGTAGCGCTTTTTGGATATCTTCTGCTACCTTGGGTGTTGCCGTCGCGGTAAAAGCAGCCACAGGAATGTCTGGAAAATTCTCTTTTAGCAGATACAACTGCCGATAATCCGCTCGAAACTCATGTCCCCATTCACTCACACAGTGCGCTTCATCGACAACAAAGAAATTGACATTTAAGGTTTTTAAAAAATTGATAAAACTAGGTAACACCATCCGTTCAGGTGCCACATACAAAAGCTTCACCTTGCCATCTCGAAGCGCATAAAAAACTTCTTGACGGGCTTCTTCACTCATGTCAGAGTTGATAGTTCGAGCCTCGATACCATTTTCACTAAGCCCCCTCACCTGATCTTGCATCAGTGCAATCAGTGGCGATATCACCACACTCACACCATCCATCAATAACGAAGGCAATTGATAACAAAGTGACTTGCCGCCACCCGTAGGCAGTATGGTCAGCACATCTTTTCCAGCAAGAAGCGCATCAATAGACTCCTCTTGGAAATCTCTAAACTTTTTATACCCAAAAACGGATTCTAATACTTCATATTTTTTCATGCTGGCATTGTATCTAAAATTAAAAAAAAGTAAAAAAATATTTCATATTGAAATGTTAAAAAAATTTATAAAAAAAAGTGTTACAATAAGAAAAAAGGCTATAAATATGATGAAGAAGATTTTAGTGATATTGCTTGTTTCTGCGGTCTCTCTCTTTGCATTGGGTGAAGAGATACACAATTTTAAATATGAACGAAGTTACTATATGGCAAAAAAACATGCAAAAGAGCAAAATAAGATTTTACTTATCATGATATTTAAACGAGGCTGTCCAAATTGTGCTTATATGAAAGATATCGTTTTTGAACGCGAAAAAGTGCTCAATTACCTCAATGAAAATTATGTCACCCTCCTTTTGGATGCCAAGGGTCACTACTATCCAAAACGCTTCATCTCTCCTCGTTCTCCTACTTTCTTCTTCTTAAACCCCAATGATGAGACAGAGTTGAGACCAAGAAAGGTTGGAGGTTCTAGACCTGAAAAGTTTTTAGAAGAGTTGACTGCAGTTAAAGAAGCCTATGATAACAATACCACGCTCACTTTTGATGAAAAACCAGATGAGGATGTCATCACTTCTAAAATCAAAATCATTAACTAAAGGGCACTTCTACAAGCATTCACAATTAGTTGACGATTTTATGCTAAGATAGCTACCATGATAGTACAATGACTATCATGATAATCATATAGAGGAGAAGAGATGTTAAAAAAAATCATTTTATTTATCGCATTACAGGGGCTTTTACTTGCAGATTTTCAGAGTGTTGATACACAAACAGCTGAAAAATTGATGCAACAAGGCGTGCCTGTCATCGATATTCGTACACCAGCAGAGTGGAAAGAGGGTGTTATCCCACATAGTCATAAGATTATGTTTTTTGATGAAAGAGGAAACTACAATATACCAAAGTTTATGAAAGCATTTACCAAGGTTGTCAAGGATAAAAATCAACCATTTATCTTAGTCTGTAGAACAGCTAGTAGAACAAAAATGGTAGGAAATTTTCTCTCAAAAGATATGGGTTACACCCAAACAAAAGACCTCAAAGGTGGCATGATGTGGGGCTGGAATAATCTTCACAAGCCAATTGAAAAGTAAAAAAGAGAGGTTTAAACCTCTCTTTTTAAGAGTTCCAATCTTTCGATTCTAGCCTCTGTGCTAGGATGGGTGGAAAAAAGTGACTTAAATGAGATATCCTTTCCTGAAAAAGGATTGATGATAAACATATGCGCACTCTCAGGTGTTGCCTCTCTCATGACATGATGACCACGACTATAATTGTCCAGTTTTGCCAAAGCTGACTGTAACCACTCAGGATGTCCAGTCATCCTCGCCGCACCTTCATCTGCCATAAATTCACGATTACGACTCACTGCCATCTGCACGATAGATGCTGCCATAGGCGCT
>CAZCUH010000051.1:0-1662 GCA_964501795.1 uncultured Sulfurospirillum sp. | reverse complement strand
AAAACATCAAGGCTATCATGATGATAGGATTGGGTCTGCTATCTCTATCTCCACCACCAAACATCATCCCAAAATTGGCAAGCATCGCAATCGCACCAGCGATAGTCGCTGCTATCGTACTAATCAAGATATCATAGTGCTTCACATGGCTCATCTCATGCGCTAAAACACCCTCAACTTCTCTCTCATCTAAAATATCCAATAGCCCCTCTGTCACCGCCACAGCTGCGTGTTCATGGTTCCTACCTGTAGCAAAGGCATTGGGTACATCATCTGGAATGATATAGACTTTTGGCATAGGAAGATTTGCTTTTTGGGAGAGCCTTGCTACGATATCGTAAAGCCCTTTGGCTTGTTGTGCATTGACTTCTACTGCGTTGTAGTGTTTCAATACCGCTTTATCAGAGTTATAATAACTCCAAAAATTCATCCCCACCGCCATCACAAAAGCAATCATCATACCACTCTGACCACCTATCATGCCACCAATCCAGACAAACAACAAGGTTAATGCCGTTAATAAAAATGTTGTTTTAACAACTTCCATTGCTAACTCCTTTCTTAAAAAGTATGCCATCTATGCTCTTTTGTGCGGCATACTCTATATCATTTTCACTATCACTAAAGAGTAATATCTTAGCATCGAAAAGATAATCATCAGCAAATGTCTGCGCACTTTTGACAAGATTTTTATCACAGATGATATAGCTCGCTCCCAACGCAGAAGCGAGAATCACCTCTCTCTCCTCTTTGACAAAAAGGGCAAATGCAACTTCATTTTCTCTCGCATAATGACACAAAGAGACGCTATCTTCGCAAAAATCAAAGACAACAACACTATGAGAAGAAGTCTGTGCAATATCCTCTTTTTTTTCTATCTTTTCAAAAGGTTTAAAGTCGATATAAGGATGCCCGATGAGTATCATGATAGCTCTGCACACTCTTTAGAACAGTAGTATTTCCCCTCTTTGATGATACTATCACTCACCGAGATATAAACATCACAACGCTCACACTCGACCATCGTTTCACTATCATCTTTGTTGACTTTTTTAGAAATCCCACTGTTTTTAAAAAAGAAAAAGTAGATAAGATACCCCACCACACCTAATAATAATAATTTCATAATCATTTCAAACCTTTAATATATAAATAATTTCTTTTGCCACGCGAGACAATGTCATACTCCATACTCGCATCCACCTCATCAAAGACACCCTCACCTTTATAAAATAAAAATTGCGTATCATGATAGATAAAATTTGCTGCCAACTTCAATAAAAAGTCTGTTTTTGCCACCGCCCTAGAGGTAATCAAATCTGCCTCAAAAGGCTCGATATCCTCGATGCGTGCTTGCTGTATCGTAACATTTTTTAAGTCATAGGTAGATTTTACGAGGTGCAAAAAAGCCGTTCTTTTCATCAAGGGTTCCACAAGCGTGAAGTGTATAGAGGGATGCGCAATCGCCAATATCATTCCCGGAAAACCTGCTCCCGTGCCGATATCGACCACATTTTTAATCTGAGAAAAATCGACAAAATTTGAAGGATAGAGAGAGTCAGCTATATTTGCTTCTACCTCTGCACTATTTTTAGCTCCAGAGAGCCGATGTATTTTATTGTACTGCAAAAGCAGTTGGGTATATTTTTTAAACTGTTCCAT
>CAZCUH010000050.1:1581-10321 GCA_964501795.1 uncultured Sulfurospirillum sp. | reverse complement strand
CAAGCAGAGCAAAAAGGATGACAACGAGAGGATGATTGCCGATAAATCCCCCAAACTTACCAAATAGATTTTCTAATTTTTTATGCATGAAGTTCCTTTTGTAATAATTGTGCCTATACTAACAAAAGATAATTAATATAAGATAACTTAAAAAGTGATATTCTCCACCAACTCCACACCCTCACTCACAATCACCCCATCAAAACAGTAGTCCATAGAGATACGCTTTTTTTGCATATAGATGTCAGCGGTTTTGATAATTTTTGAGATTTTTCTTGGGGTGATTTGATAGATAGGGTCGTAGTCACCACTCTTGACCTCGATGAAGTGTAAAACGCCCTCTTTTGTAGCGATGATGTCTATCTCTCCAAAGCGACTGTAGTAATTTCTATCGATGATTTTAAAGCCTCTCTCTTCTAAGAAAGAGACAGCTTTATCTTCACCAATATTTCCTTTTGCTCTACTCAATAGTAACCTTGACAGATTTAAATCGTGCTGTTTTGGTGAGTTCATCTGCCTCATCACCAAAGACAAAGTTGATATGACTTTTGGCATGGTGAAAAGAGACAAAGAGCGTGCCTTTTTTGATTTTTTTGGTGATTTTATATCTCAAAGGATTACTTTTTCCATAGCGTGATCGCAAGGTAATCGTCTCTTTTTTAGCCACGATATCTGCATCTTCTTCACTGATGAGCACGACATCTTCACGGTGTCGTTTGAGTAATTTTTCACTCTCTTTAGTCTGTGCTGCATTGTTATAGTGCTCTAACACACGCCCTGATGTGAGGTAAAACTCAGTGCGTCTATCAGCAAGCAGTTCACTCACCATCCCGCGTTTGACCCATTTTTTGTAGCGAAAGTGCGCTAAACCATCTTTGGTTCTAAATTCACTGAGATGGAGTACGGGTGTCTCTTGCTCGTGGATTGGCCACTGCAAACCTTGGAGACGATTTTTCTCTAGTTTTTCGTAGCTTGCACCGCTGAAACGATTTGGCACTTTGACCTGTACTTCTGCCCAAATATCCCTACTATCATGATAGTCAAGTTTATCAGATTCTAGGGCTTTTGAGATGCCTTGTATCACTTCCCAATCATCTGGTAAATCATTGTTTATCAAAGGTTGAGAGAGGTGCAAACGACGCTCTGCATTGACATAAACACCTGTTTTTTCATAAGCAGATTTAACACCAAATACGATGTCAGCATACTTCGTAATTTCATTCTCAAAAAGTTCATTAACCACGATAAACTCTAAGTTTTGTAACGCTTTTTCTATCTTATTTTGATTGGTGTGGATGTGGGCGATATCTTCACCCATATTAAAAAGGGCTTTTATCTCACCATCTATCATAGCATTGAGCATATCTGGGGTTTTCAGCCCCTCGATGAGTGGTTGCTGATAATCAGGGTCATAGTAAGGCAAACACCCCATATCACAAGTGCCTTGGACATTATTTTGTCCGCGAAGTGGCATGAGTCCTGCGCCCTCTTTGCCGATATTACCCGTCATCACAGCGAGATTACAGATAGATGCTGCTGCATAAGAGCCATCAAGATGTTCGGTGATACCAAGTCCCCAAAATATAAGCGACTTTTTAGAAGCATACTCTCTAGCGATTTCGCGTATCATGATAGGCAGATGTTCATACCCTTTCACATCAGCAAAAAAGTCAGGATTTGCCGTAGGATCAGATAAAATCTCCTCTTTGTACGCTTCAAATCCGCTGCTTCTTTGTGCGATAAAAGTTTCATCATACAGCGCTTCCGTGATGATAGTGTGTGCCATCATATTGAGAAAAAGAAGATTGGCTTCATGAGGGATGATACAGTTGTATTTTGCCTTTTTAGCGAGGGTGATTTCTCGTACATCCACGACGGCTAGATTGACACCTTCTTTGACTTTTTTGATCATTTTATTTGCCACGATAGGATGGGCTTCTGTGGTGTTTGAGCCGATGACTATCATAAACTCTGTCTTTTTGATATCAGAGAAAGGATTGGTTGCCGCACCCTCTCCGATGATAGAGCGCATCCCTTTTAGTGTGGGAGCATGACAGACTCTCGCACAGTTGTCTATATGTGGAGAGTTGATGACTTTTCGGGTAAATTTTTGAAGCAGGTATGAGCTTTCACAGTTTCCTCTTGCTCCACCGATGGCTGCAAAAGAGAAGTTACCATATTGTGAAGTGATTTGCTTGATTTTCCACGCACACAGCGCATAAGCACTCTCTAAATCAGGATAGATATAGCCATCTGTGTTTGGATAGGCATACAAGGCGTCTTTGAGAGCCTTTGGTAAAAAGAGTTCATTTTTTTGGATAAAAGAGGTTTTTATTTTTACTTTTGGGAGACGGTTTGCGGACTGGGCAAAGTCAAAGCCATACTTTCCCTTGACGCAGAGTTGTCCCTCACTGACTGTTCCCTCTTTTTTTGCAAAGACAGATTTTATCTCGTTGTCCTCTACTGTTGCGCTGATATCGCACCCAACGCCACAGTAGGCACAGACCGAATCTATCTCTTGCATATTTTACCCCTCTATTCTCACCATAGTCATATTGGATTTTATTATATCAAGTTTTTCGATAGTTTTTATAGCTCGGAGTATATTTGTCTCTTTTGTTATATGTGTGGCACATAAAAGTGTAGCAACGGAACAATCTTCGGTAGGGCGTTGTAAAAAAGTATCGATAGAGATGTCATTGTCACCCAAAATCGTCGCTACTTTTGCCAAGACACCTGGTTCATCTGCCACAGACATACGCAAGTAGTATTCGCTCTCTATCGCATCTTTGCTCGCGAGTGTAAGATTTTCACTATTAAAAGGTTTTTTAAATCCAAGCATCGGTGAACTCTGCCCCGCACGCACAATCTCGATGATATCAGAGATGACCGCAGAAGCCGTCGCATCACCACCAGCCCCAGGTCCATAGTAGAGCGTTTCACCCACTTTATCACCAACCACGCTCACGCCATTCATCACGCCATCTATCTTGGCTATCATTTTTTCGCGTTTGATGAGCACAGGATGGACACGAAGAGAGATATTGGTTCCTGATTTTTTCGCGATAGCAAGCAGCTTGATAGCATAACCAAACTCTTTGGCAAAGGCGATATCTTCTTGATTGATACTTTCAATGCCCTCTATCAAGATATCTTCAGGCTTAGCATCGATACCATAGGCGATGGAGGCGAGGATGAGTAGTTTATGTGCCGCGTCAAATCCCCCCACATCAAAAGTTGGATCAGCTTCTGCATAGCCAAGTTCTTGGGACTCTTTGAGAATATCATGATAGTCCACACCCTCATCCATCATCTTGGTGAGCATATAGTTACAAGTACCGTTCATGATACCTTTGATTTCTAGGATTTCATTGGCAGAGAGTCCTACTTTGAGCGCGTTGATGATAGGGATACCACCAGCCACAGAAGCTTCATACCCGATAGGAATATCCCCAGCGATTTTTTGCAAGTCATAACGGTGATAGGCAAGGAGCGCTTTATTGGCTGTAACAACCGCCTTTTTATTGTGTAGTGCTTTGGTGACGACGGCTAGTGGCTCTTCTACGCCACCCATCAACTCTACAACGATATCAATCTCAGGGTCGTTGAGTACATCATCAACATTGTCACTCAAAGGGATAGAGACATCTCTTTTTTTAGAGAGATTATGCACCACTCCTTTGACGACTTTGATCTCTTTACCTGCTCTAGCAGTAATCAAGTCGCCATTGGCTTCTAAGATATTGGCAACGCTAGCGCCTACGGTTCCTACTCCTATGATTCCTACTTTTATCATGATTGCTCTGCTTTTAATTCTTTGAGATATTTTTTGATATTTTTTGCAGCTTGTCGGATGCGTTTTTCATTTTCGATGAGTGCGATTCGTACATACTGATCACCCTGATCACCAAATCCAATCCCTGGACTCACCGCTACTTTAGCACGCGTCAAAAGCTGTTTTGAAAACTCCATACTTCCCAAGTGCGCTGCTTCAGGTGGCAGTTTCGCCCAAACAAACATACTCGCTTCTGGTTTATCAAGTACCCAGCCAGCATTGGCAAAACTATCAATCAGCACATCACGACGATAACGATACTTTTCGATGATGTCATCTTGGCACTCTTGAGGACCATTGAGTGCCACCGTCGCGGCAACTTGGATAGGGGTAAACATCCCATAATCAAACCATGATTTTATCTTTTGCAAAGCCCCGATGAGCTTAGGGTTTCCTACAAAAAATCCTACTCTCCACCCTGCCATATTGTAAGATTTTGAGAGGGTATAACTCTCTACGGCGACATCTTTGGCTCCCTTGGTTGAGAGGATAGAAGGTGTTTTATACCCATCAAATGTGATATCCGCATAGGCGATATCAGAGATGATATAAAATCGCTCTTTTTTCGCCACTTCAACCAATCTATCATAAAAACTCTGCTCTACCGTTACCGTTGTAGGATTGTGAGGGAAATTTACCACGACAAATTTAGGTTTAGGCATAGACTCTTTGATCGCTTTATCCAAGTCTGCAAAAAACTGCTCTACATCGAGTTGGAATTTTTCATTGAAACCAAAAGGCATCTTGACAACATTGCCCCCAGCGATGATAAAAGCATGTGTATGGATAGGATAGGCAGGATCAGGGACTATCGCTACATCTCCGGGGTTGGTGATAGCTTGCACGAGGTGTACATAGCCTTCTTTACTTCCCATGGTCGCGACGACTTCTGTTTCAGGGTCTAAATCGACATCATATTTGCGCTTGTACCAGTCACTCATGGCTAAGCGAAGTTTATAGATACCTTTACTCGCTGAATAGCCATAGTTTTTAGACTTTTGAGCTGTCTCTACCAGCTTATCTACGATATGTTTAGGCGTATCACCATCAGGATTTCCCATAGAAAAATCGATGATATCTTCCCCCTCGCGTCTAGCTTTGAGCTTGATTTCGTTGATCTCTGCAAAGACATAGTTTGGTAGCCTATCTATGGTATTAAATTGTATTTCGTCAAACATTATTTCACCTATATTTATTTTCTAATGTGGATTTTTAATCCTCTTTTGATATCTTCAAGCGTGTATAAATCACTTATCTTTACATACGCAGTATGTCTTGGGATTTTCAGAGAGACATTATAGCTTTTTCTCTCTTTTGTGTAGTTGTCCAAAATCCTTAGACTATCATCATAAAAAACGATGTAGGGATGCCAGATATTGCCATTCCTGCTATCGATGCTAAGGCTTCTTGCCCCTGAGACATTGATCCAGTAAGGTTTGAGTGGTTTTTTGAGTGTCACTTTTTCATTATAGGGGATAGTCTGTACTTGCAGATGCGCACGATCGATGTTGATATTGTAACGCCAATTATCTTTACTATATCGCTTGATACTGCTGATGTATGCTCCTCTTTTTTGTAACTCTTGTGCCAACAAAAGAGGATCTATCACCGCAGCTGAACGCAAATCGACTTTCCATAAAAATCCACTCTCATCACGCAGGGCTTTGGAGGTCAAAGTATGGTTGTATCCCATCGCATTTAAGACATCTTTGATAGTTTTTACAAAAAAGAGCGTTCTCTCTCCCGTTGTCGCAAAACTCAGTTGCAAAGTCTTTGTCTCTTGTAGATTCAAATCAAGAAGATGATTTTTTTTCAAGGTCTCTAACACCCTGTAAATATCAACCTGACTGCCTTTTAAAAAGTTGGTTCTTTTTTTAAACAATACAGAAATAAGCCCTTTTTGGGCAGCGAAGCTTCTAGGACCAATGATATTTTCTACCTCTTTACCGATGCTAGAGCCAAAAACAAGCGTCGTCAAAAGCACAAAAGAGAGAAGATATTTTACCACTTTGCATTGCCTCTATAACGATCATACTCTCTTTTTGAAATCTCTCGTAAATCACCATCTTTGTATAAAAATCTCACCATTTTTTTTGATTTAAAGCCTTGTTCTAGTTGCTTATTGTATATCTTAAATTTATTGTGCCCTACTAAAATGATTTGGTCTTTACTAGCATCTAACATCAAAGGACGACGAATCAAAAAGTCTTTTTTCTTCATCGTATCCAAGAAGATAACCCCTACCCAAGCTTTTTGAATTGGCTCTATAAAAAGACCCCCTCTATTTTCATTGTGTACTGGTTGTTTGACTTTTTTAGCAACAAGTAGCTTCTCTTTTTTTTCAACAACTGTGAGAGGTGTTTTATTTGCTACTGCTTTGGCAAGCGTACTGCGCTCTATCGTGATATTTTCCTCTTTGGCTGGTGTGATTAACGCACTATCATTGGCATCCAAGAGAGCTGTTTCATTGCTCTCTTCACTAGCATTGCTTTCGTTATCTTCCGTCGCTTGAAACATCTCTTGTACCACTTTGTTTAAATCCACTTCATCACTATCATTGACCTCTTTTTCATAGTCTTCATCAACTGCCAAGAGACTCTCTTTTGCTTGGTCTGTCACGACATCATTTTTCACCACATTGAGATCAACAGGAGGGATGATGGTTTGATTGGTATCTTTTGAAAAGAAAAAATAGGCAGCTAGGATTGCAGCGATTGCTAGTAGTAGATACAACAGAAACTTTTTGGGTTTTTCTTCATCCCTATCACGAGACTCTATCTTTTGAGGATGCTCTTTTGGCTTTACATAACCATTGTCAAATTTCAAATACTCTTTTTTAAGTTCTTGAAGATCTACACCAAATTCTCGCTGTAAGATTTGGATAAACCCTAAAGCTTTCGTTCTGTTTAACTGAGCAAAATCCTTATCTAACAGGGCTTTTAAATTATCAAGGTTGATAAATGTCTTGTTGGAAACTTCCTTCAGACCTATCTTTCTTAGCTGTGCTATGCCATCTAATGTTGTTGTCTCTTCTTGCTTGTTTTCATTCTCTTGATTTTGACTAGTCTCTTTGTTATTCTCTTGCATTCTTTATCTCATCCTATCGCATAATATCGCCGCAGCTGCACTCACATTGAGTGAGTCAAATGCATTGTCCATCGCTATTTTTATCTTTTTGTCACAGGCTTTTATGATGCGATTTGGCAAGCCCGTGCCTTCTGACCCCATCAGCAACACTTTTTTCCCTTCAAAAGTCATATCCCTCACATCTTCACCATCCATATCTGCCGCATAGGAAGTAAAACCCAACTGCTTGAGTTCATTAAGAAGGGTTGCTGTATCAGAAAAAAGTGCAACTGGCATATCCAGCAAAGTCCCTACAGAACTACGCACAATACCTTCCAAATGTATCTTCGTACCTGATATGACAACACCCTTAACCCCCAACGCATAAGCACTACGGATAATAGCACCGATATTGCCCACATCAGTCAGTCCTACTAAAACGAGTAAAAAATCCTCTTTTTTCAACTCCTTGATATCAGCATACTCGATATACTTTATCTTTAAAAGAAAGCCTTGATGATTGCCACCACGCGCCAAACTTTGTGCTTTCATCTTATCTAGTTTAATAATCTTTTTTCCCAAATTGTTCACTTTGGAAAAGAGTTTTTTATCGACTTCTTTCGCGAGGTAAACCTCCTCGATCAAATCAGGGTGCTTTTGCGCTATATAAAAAAATATTTGTTTGCCATATACTATCATGATAACATTTTACTAAAAAAAAGTTAACCTTAGGTTAGTATTTTAGAGTAGTTGCTGATAACACTCTTTTGGGGATTTTCCTGTGATTTTGGCGATGAGTTTTGAGGCTTGTTTTTTGGGAATATCCAGCGCCAAAACATCCTCAACGGTGATAACTCCAAACTCTTTTTTTAAAGCATTTAGAACGACTACCCATTCGCCTTTAATATTTTGATTTTCTAACTGTTTTTGCACCTCTTGCGAAGTCCCTTGAAAATGTCTTTCATACATCTTTGTCGCTTCTTTGATGAGAAATATTTCACGCGTCGGTGCTTTAAGGGCAAGTTCATCTACGAGTTTTTGAATGCGGTGGGGGGATTCATATAAAATCGTCACATAGCCAGAGTTGAGTGCTTTAGTGAGCGCGTTGGTTCTGTCATTGCCTTTGTGTGGTAAAAAGCCAAAAAAGAGAAATTGACTCTCACAAAATCCGCTCGAAGCATACGCCAAAAGCGCAGCATTGGCACCGGGGAGCACCTCATACTTGATATCATGCGTGTGGCAATATCGTACCAATTCACAGCCTGGATCACTCACCGCTGGCATCCCTGCATCAGAGAGATAAACAACATCTTGCTCAAATATCGCACTGTCAGTTTTTTCTAAAACAACTTTTTCATTGTGTGAATGTAAGGAGATAAATTCTTTATCCAAAAAAGGAATTTCGTAACGCTCTTTTAAAAGGGAAATTAAGCGCTTGGTAACGCGGGTGTCTTCACAAAAGACGATAGTGGAGTTCGCAAGGAGTGTGATGCTCCTACGCGAAATATCTTCAAGATTTCCAATCGGTGTTGGAACGAAGTAGAGCAAATTATTTTAAGTTATATTTAGCTTTAAATTTCTCTACACGACCTGCTGCATCAACTATCTTCTCAGATCCTGTGAAGAATGGGTGACATTCGTTACAGATATCGATTCTCATCTCTGGTTTGTTTGAACGGCTCTCAAAACTATTTCCACAAGCACAAGTAATTTGGCATGTCATATAATCTGGGTGTATATCTTTTTTCATTGTTTTTCCTTAAGATGCTTGCATATCATAACAAGCTATGGGTTTATTGGTGCGCAATTATACAAAAAGAAGTTGATTGTAAGCTTAAA
>CAZCUH010000050.1:0-1481 GCA_964501795.1 uncultured Sulfurospirillum sp. | reverse complement strand
TAAAAAACAGCAGACTTAATAAAAAGTCTACTGCCATATAGGGGAGGGGAATCTAATTATAACCAAATAAATATTTTAAATCAAGAGTTTTGAGGCAAAAGTGAGCGCTGCAGTCTCACTTTTTAGAATTAATGGCGTATTTAAGCCTATTTTTTGCGCAAAGGATAATTTTTCTCTCTCATTTTCAGAAAATCCACCCTCACAACCTATCATGATAGTCTCCACATCTTCCAAACTCCCCTCTCCGCCAAAATCCAAAATAGAAAATTCCTGATACTTTTCAAGCACTTCATCCATACTAGCGAGAATCTCAAGTGCCATCAAATCACTGCGTCCTGATTGTTGGCAAGAGTTGATGAGGATTTTTTGCATCCTCTCTACATCGGGTTTAAAATTCTTCTGACTTCTATCGCAGTAAAAAAAGGTGATTTTACTCACGCCTATTTGATTGAGCATCGGTAAAGTTTTTTCGATGACTTTAGTATCGATGATACACCAGAGGATATGGAGCTTTTTGTCCAATGTTTTGCTATCATGATAGCGCTCTTGGAGACTAAGCATCGCCTCTTTTTTGCCAATCTCTTCAATCTTATAGTGATAAAGTGTATCATCAACAAGATTTCTAAATGCGACAACATCCCCAATTTTTAAGCGCCTTGCACGAAAAAGATAGCGATAGTTCTCATCTTTAACACTCAAGCTTTCCTGTGAAGCATTTTTATCATAAACAAACTGCATCTATTTTCTAAACTTCTTAAAAACCGCTTTAAAATCCACCTCTACCCCACACTCAAATCCATCAAAGCAATACTTCTCACTAGAAAAAACGCCCTGCTTTTGATAGATATTCTCTTCTAGTTTATAGATTTTAGCATCTAAAGTTTTAGGATAGACAAGTACATAATAGAGCACTTTCTCCCTCTCATATATCTCAAACTTGACCTTTTCATCCCTCTTTGCCGTGGAATCTGAAACAATCTCCACAATGATTTTCGGTGCTTTTCTGATAAAGTCTGACTCTTCACCACATATCAAAGCGATATCAGGTCGCAAGACATTTTCATTGTCTACGATATAGTCAAGTTCATATACAACTTCACAATCTTCACAATCTCGAATCTCTTCATACAAAGCATTGGAAAGTGCCATACTAATCCCCTGATGTGTTCTCATCGGACTTGGACTCATGGCTAAGGGAAGTCCATCTACAAGCTCCCAATCACCTTTCCAAAGTTTGTAATCTTCATAAGTATAAGTCTCTATTGCTTGTACTGCACCCATAATCTACTCCTTACAACTTATGCTCTATTATATCATAAAGCCAGCATATACGAAACGACCCCTACCACCACTATCATGATGATGTCCATCGTGTACTTTTTCACAGCATATTTCTTAAAAGCCTCTTGACTTGGGATATCTTTAATATGCGTTTTTTTATAGACAATGTTTTCTTTCACACTTGTAGCACTCATATGCAA
>CAZCUH010000049.1:5453-10349 GCA_964501795.1 uncultured Sulfurospirillum sp. | reverse complement strand
ACGCCTTTGATAATCGAATTTCCTCTGATTGCCATAATCTTCTCCTTTAGATAATCTAGTTTTAAACGATAATCTTTATCGCTAGAAAAATTATAGTGTAATAATTCTTAAAGGAAAATTATTTTCCACTAAAAAATGCTATAATACTGCTAAAGGAAGCAAATGACACTCACAGAATTATTATCAAGCTATATCAAAAAGCGTACAAGAGCCCTAAAAGAGGAAGAGACACTCAAAGAGATATTAAAAAGACGATTGACGAAAAAAGAGTTTAAAATTTTCACATATATCTGTGAAGGAGTGAGTGAAGCAGAGCAGATGCAAAAACTCTCACTTGATGAGAAGCGTTATAAAGAGGTGAAAACCAAGGCAGAGAAAAAGGTCAATTTTCATGACTTAAAAGAGGAGCTGATGGTAGGAGAGGAGGATTAACCTATCAATGCCGACATATATCCTACTACCGAACTCGTATCACCACTCGCATCTGCACTAGTACGATAATCTATCAACGCTGCATGATAGCCAAGATTGTGTGCAGCTTCAAGGAGTGCTTTGACTCCTGTTAGACCACAGGCTTCGCAGCCTTTTTTTGTTGCTTCAAAGTCTAGTGATTTGACAGCATAGAGGCATATCTCATCCAAAATATTAGCTTTCTCTTGTCTATAAAAATGGCTCAAATCAGTGCTAATGACCAAAAAACTCTCCTCATCTTTTAAAATCATCTCAATCATAGCAACCATGGCAGTACTTTCTATTCCTCCATAGACGATCTCTACAACACTCGCTTTTGGAAAATAGTGTTTGATAAAAGGCATCTGTGTCTCTGTGGAGTGCTCTGCGTGTAAGGCTTCATCAAAATGTAAAAAATCATACTTAGAAGCAAGCATCTTGCTATAATGTTTATCTATCATGATATCCCCACAAGGTGTTTCATAGTTATCATGATAAGAGATACTAGCACCCTTGGTATAGACACGATGGCTAGGACCTATGACGACCACTCTTTTTATGCCATGCGTATCAACAAGTCTATAGGCACTGTTTGCGGTAAAGCCACTATAAACATATCCCGCATGTGGCGCGATGAGGGCTTTTGGATGAAAGGAGAGAGCATGATTTTTACTTTTTTCGTTAAATTTTTTTATCATCGTCTCTATGGCTTGACAACTATCAGGATAAAAAGTTCCCGCTACGCTCATTTTTCTATTATGCATCATAGACTCCTTCTATTTTTCTTTGGCATTGTGGACAGATGCCACTTGCTCTATCTATAGGTGTACCACACTCTGGACAGATAGTTTCTATTCTTTCCCCTATATTTCCTTTATAGACATAGTATAGACCCTCCGCCTTTCCTATATCATAGGCTCTTTGCAATGTTTCTATCGAGGTACTTGGTATATCGTTTTCTTTATAATCGGGATGAAAAGCAGAGATATGCCATGGTACATGCACACCCAGCTCTTGTGCGATAAAGCGCGCTATCTTTGTCAATTCTTCATCGCTATCGTTTTGTGTAGGTACGATGAGGGTGGTGACTTCTACCCAGATGTCGTTTTTGACAAAGTGTTTGAGGTTCTCTAAGATTTTATCTAGATTTCCCCCGAGTTTTTTTTGATAATACTTCGCATCAAAAGATTTCAAATCAATATTGGCTGCGTCGATGATACCGACCATATCATCTATCACTTCGGGCGATTCAAAACCGTTGGAGACAAAGACATTTTTGATACCATATTTTTTCGCTTCCAAGGCTATATCTCTCGCATAGGGATAAAAAATAGTCGGTTCATTATAGGTATAAGCGATGGATTTACAACCATTTTCCAAGGCAAGTGCTACGATATCTTGTGGTGAAAAATAGCGTGATTTATCGATATTGTGCGTCTGAGAAATCGTCCAGTTTTGACAAAAACTACAGTGAAAATTACAGCCAACCGTACCCAGTGAAAAGGCTTGAGTATAGGGCAAAAAATGATATAGAGGTTTTTTCTCTATGGGATCTACATGGATAGCTGAGGGATACCCATAGACAAGACACTCTACCTTGTCACCGACATTTTTATTGACACCACAAATGCCTGTTTTCCCCTCTTTTATCTTGCAGTAGTGCTGACATAGCGTACAGACCAAAGTACCCGTTTTGTAGGGTTTGTAGAAATAGCTCATTTTCTACTCCTTTTTTTGTATTATATCACCTTTAGTCTAGTGTTGTCAATTTTTCTTATGTTGTTGGCTAAAGGAGTTTTAAGTCTATTTTAATTGCAATAGCGGTATCGTGATGGTGTGCGATACAAAGACATATGGAAGCGGTGGTATGGATATCTATGCGGTGCGGGTGAAGTAGTCTAGAGGTACCCATTAATCAAAGATAGTTTTTCTTGACGACTCATTTTTTTGATGGCATACTCTCTTTTAGAAGCGCTACTTCTGTCCTCGCAGCTATCATGATAGACTAGTGTGACAGGTCGTCTGGCTTTAGTATATTTTGCCCCTTT
The DNA here is from genome assembly GCA_964501795.1 of uncultured Sulfurospirillum sp. GTDB lineage: Bacteria > Campylobacterota > Campylobacteria > Campylobacterales > QNZT01 > JANTGR01. The sequence continues at coordinate 7,851 of CAZCUH010000049.1, read as the reverse complement.
ATCAGAGCTGTTGTGTTCTCTCATGCGTCTATCTAAATCTTTTGTGATACCAGTGTAGAGTGTATCATCAGAGCATTGAACGATATAGACATGATACATGGGCACTCTTTTTTATAATTTAAAATTATACTATCATGATAAAATAAATAAGGAGATGAAATGTTTAGTTTAAAACCACAAGAAAATCATACCTGTTGTAGTGTGCAAACAAAAGGAAAATCCCCATGTCCTTGTTGTCACATAGAAGCCAAAGGTGTCTTGGTAAAAACACTAGTATCTCTTGTGCAAGAGAAGACAAAAGAGAGCTTATCTTCTTTGGAAGGATATCATTTTTGTAAAACACCCTCTTGTAGTGTGGTTTATTTCAAGGATGAGAGCATTTTAACACAAGAGGATATCAAAGTCACAGTAGGCTGTAAAGAAGAAGCTTCGCCTGCGACGGTCTGCTACTGTTTTGACTGGACGAAAGAGAAAATACAAGCCCAACTAAAAGAGAGAGGAAATTGCACAGCCTTAGAGGATATCAAAGAGAAGATGAAAAATCTAGGATGCTCTTGTGAGATACTTAATCCCAGTGGAGGGTGTTGTCTTGGAGATGTGGGGAAGACAATAGATTATTTATCCGATCTCACCCACGCTAACACCCACTCCCATTTGCCATAACCACTATCCGCATTGATATGCCCTGCATCTTGTAAGACTTTCATCTCGATGCCTAACTCTTTTTGTAAAGTAGTCGCTTCATCTTGCGTGAGATAAGGGTCTGTTGTGGAAGTGACCAGCATTGCTTCTGATGTGAAAAGATTTTTTGGTGACTGATAAGGGAAAAATGGCTTGATGGTTTTGATAGCACAGTTACTGGAAGGAGGAGCGACAAGCAAGAGTCTTTTGACAGGTGCTATCTCGCCTTCTTCACAGAGGTGAAACCAGATGATATTTGCCAAAGAGTGGCAGATGACAGTGTCTGGCTTGAACTCTTTTAACAGTGCTTTGACCTGCCTCATCTGACGGTTTTTATTAGGAAAATGGGGATTGTCAAGGAGTGGGAAAGAGACGGTGCCATATTCCTTGGCGATTTCTCCTGCCAACCAACTCTGCCAATGGGGATAATCACTCCCACCCCAACCATGAAGGATTAATACTTTTTGTTTCATAAAAGAGAGTGTATCAAAAATTTACAAAATCATTGGATATATTAACAATTTTTTAAGATTAGTTAGGATAAGTTTATTTATAATTTAATTAAGGAGTTATAATGATAAGACGCATACCTTGGTGGGTCGGTGGCATTTTGATGGCACTGCTTTTATTATTTACATTTTCAGTATTTGGAGCCAATAGACCGCTTGGGGCTTCTACCTATGTACCTTATTTTTCAGGTATTGTTTTTGGTTTGGATCCGCAACAGTATAGTTATCTCAAAGAGGTAAAAAATGCAGGTGCTTGGGAAGGTGTGATGCTTTTGGGGGCACTTTTTGGTGGCTTTATCACTTCAGTATTTATCACAAAAAGTTTCCGACTTTCTCTGATTCCAACTGGATGGAAAAAATATAAAAATCACTCTGTTACTTCACGCTTGATGTGGAGTTTTTTCTCAGGATTTCTTTTGATCATAGGGGCACGGATGGCAGGAGGATGTACGAGTGGGCATTTTCTCTCTGGTATGGCACAAACAGCGATTTCATCGATGATTTTTGGTGCTGTGGTGATGCTTTCTCTCGTTGTTACGGGTAAACTTTTTTATAATACAAAGGCTAAATAATGCAACATATAACAACAATGATAGAAGCATTTTTTGATATGCTTCATGATGTAGGGGCACAAGGACATGGCTCTTTGGCGATGATATTTATGATTGGTGTTGTCTTTGGTGGTATCATTCAAGCAACAAGGGTTGATAAATTTGAGAAGATTGCTGGATTTGCGATGCTTAAAGATACGATTGTACCAAAGATGCTCTTTTTGGCGATTGGGTTAGCAAGTATTGGTCTCTTTTTTATGATCAAGATGGGGTATGCCCATTATCATGTGAAGCCTATCATGTTAGGTGGGCTTATCATCGGAGGAACGCTTTTTGGTATCGCGATGGCGATTCTTGGTAAGTGCCCAGGAACTGGACCTATCTCTATTGCAGAGGGGCGTATAGATGTCTTGGTCGGTGCGATTGGTGGCTTGGTCGGTGGTGCTGTGTTTACGATGAATTATGACTTTTTCAAAACGCTTATGGGTGCCAATATTGGTAAAATTACCTTGCTAGACTATTTTAAGGGGCACGAAGATTTAACGGTGCTTATCTTTGGTGTAGCACTTGTTATCATCGCTATCATGATACCTAAACTAGAGGAGCTTGATGAAGCGGATTTGGCACAACTAGAAGAGTCCCAAAATCCTGCTCATG
>CAZCUH010000049.1:0-5353 GCA_964501795.1 uncultured Sulfurospirillum sp. | reverse complement strand
AGTTAAGTCATAGTTAACCTATATAGATGTATAATTATTCCTAATAATTCTAAAGGAATAAAACCAATGTTAAAACTCATTACTTCTATCATGATAGCCTCATGTTTCACACTCTCTTCATATGCAAAAGAGTCCACTCCTGTAAAAAAACCTCACAAACCAGAATTTAAATTCACATGGAAAACAACCTTTGGGGGCAGTAAAAAAGAGATAGCACGCGCTGTCGTTGCACTAAAGAATGGTGATGTCGCTGTACTAGGCACTTGTCGCTCGTCCAAAAGACGAGGTCATGGACGAGAGGATTTGTGTGTGATTCGTGTCAATAGTAAAGGACATACCGTATGGAGTAAATTTTTTGGTGGCAAAAAAAGAGATTTAGCGACTTCGATGACACTCACCAATGATGGCAACCTCGTAGCCGTAGGCTATGGAGAGTCATTTAATAAAAATGGTGATTTTGATGTCTATGCTGTGAAACTCTCGCCAAAAGATGGATCGATGATTTGGCAGAGGGCCTATGGAGGAGATGAACTTGACCATGCCAATGGCGTTTGTGCGACCAAAGATGGTGGTGTCATGATAGCAGGCTCGACGGAATCTTATGGTAAGGGGTATCAAGATGTCTATCTCTTAAAACTTGACAGTGACGGTCGTAAAGAGTGGCAAAAGACTTATGGTAGTAAGAAAGATGACATCGCGTATGCCATCACGCCTTCAAGTGATGGAAATTTTATCTTGGCGGGTACATCAGATTCTTATGCTAAGGACAATTTTGATTTTTATGTGACAAAAGTCTCACCTCGTGGCAAGCAGATATGGGCAAAGGCGTATGGGGAAGATAAAAAAGATGTTTTCCGAGCCATTACAGCCACTAAAGATGGGGGTTGTGTCATCACGGGTGAGACAGAATCTTACAAGAGTAAACATAGCGATATCGATGTGATGAAACTAGATAAAAATGGTGAACAAGTATGGCATCAGCTTTTTGGATTTAAGAGTATTGAGTTAGGTCGTGGTATCGCGCATACGCCAGATGGTGGCTATATGGTCGTGGGTACGACGAAATCCATGGGACATGGTAAGTATGATATGTATGTCTTAGAACTTAATGATGCAGGACATCTCACTTGGGGTAATCTCTATGGTGGTAGCAAAAAGGATATAGCACACGCAGTAGCACAAACAAGCCGTGGTTCGATGGTGGTTGTGGGTGAAACGGCGAGTTTTGGTCATGGAAGTTCTGATTTTTTTATGGTAGATTTGCTAAAAAGATAAATGTTATCATGATAGACTATTGTCATGAAAAGATTAACAAATTGGGCGAGAACCTCGCTATGTACACCAAAAGAGATTTACTATCCTAAAAGCGAAGAGGAGATTATCTCTCTTGTCAAAAGATGCGATGAAGAGCATACTCCACTCAAAGTAGTAGGGGCTAAACACTCTTACAACGATATCTTCTGTGCAGGTGATGGTGGTATCAACATCTCACTAAAGAAGTTTAAATCCATCGTCAATGTCAATCATCAAAAACAGACGGTCAAAGTGCAAGCAGGCATACGCATACCAGAGTTGATCAAGATTTTAAAAGCCAACAGACTTTCAATCAAAAATCTTGGAACCAATGTCTTTGACAATATCGCAGGAGCGTGTTCGACAGGATATCATGGCTCTGGAATCACACATGGGATATTTGCCAGTGATGTGTTGGAGTTTGACATCATTACCCCAAAGGGTGAGAAAAAAACCATCAAAAATAGTGATAAAGCCTTTGATATTTATGCCGTAGGGTTGGGTATGCTAGGAGTCATCACACATATCACTTTGCAGTGTGAGCCGTTTTATAAGTTGGAAGTTGTTGAGAAACAGATGGCATTTGAGGAGATAGAGGCGCAGTTTGAGACGCTTTTAGCGGAGAATGACCACTTTAAATTTATCTGGATTCCTCATACGCAGGATTTTATGGTGTGGCTTGCTAATCGTACAGATAAGGAGGAAAGTTCTGCGTTTAAAAAGTGGATGACTTATGGATTTATAGGTGTGATTGTCAATAACTTTTTTCATGAGTTACTCCTCTTTGGCGCCTCTTTCAAACGCTCATTGGTGCCTTCTATCAACCGCCTCATAAGTAAGATACTTTTACCAAAAAAAGGAGATGTGGCACACGCTGTTTATGAATCTCACTGGGCTTTTTTCTTGCCCCATGTCTTAAAACAAGATGTTGTGGAGTATGCCTTTAAGATAGAAGAGACTTTTGATGTCTTTCGTGAACTTATTGAGATGATTGAACAAACTGGGATTTATGTCGATACGCCTATCGAAGTGCGGTTTGTGAAAAAAGATAGCTATTGGATGAGTCCGACCCAAGGGGAAGATGTCTGTTTTATCGGAACTAAGATACACTTTCCATTGCGTCGTCAGCCTGAATATCATCGCTATTTTACGGAAGTAGATACTATCTTACTCAAACATAGCGGCAGACCGCATTGGGGTAAACAGTTTCGTATCACGACGGAGGATTTTAAGAAAAATTATAAAAAGTGGGATGATTTTTGGAGTTTTGTAGATAAAGAAGACCCAAAAGGACTCTTTTCCAATGCCTTTTCAAAAAGACTAAGAGGGTAAACAGTAAAGCAAAGGCTTTACTGTTTGGCGTTGAATTACTACTGTGGTGTTACATTCTCAGCTTGTGGGCCTTTTTGACCTTCACCGATTTCAAATGTTACTGCTTGACCTTCAGCCAAAGAAACGCGTCCTGGTCCATTGTGGTTTACTTGACGAAAATGTACAAATACATCTGCTCCGCCGTTTTCTTGTTGGATAAATCCATAACCTTTTTCATCATTGAACCATTTTACTGTTCCATTTACTAAATCTGCCATATTAAATGCCTTTTAAAAAAATTACTTCCTAAGAAGTTGGGAATTTAAATCGGGGGGAGTCTTTCGGTCTAGCAGTGTAATCAAACGCGTTTATACCAAAGATGAACTCTAACCTCATCTTTAAATCAAGCCTATTATAACTGTTTTTTAAAAAAATTGCAAATTTTTAAATCTTTTCTACTTTTTTACTTCTCAAACTCTTGTATCCCGCTTCGAGTATAGCCGTTGTCCACAAGGTATTTGCGATGGTGGGGAGGGTTTTGTTGAGCGTTTTTAGGCTGATATTTTTTGCATCAAGTTGGATGGCTGCGCTGATGAAATGCTCGATACTTTTGTATCCATAGCCATTTTGTCCGGCAAATTTACCCTCTCGTGGGGTGTATTTCATAAAAAGTGGATTGCGTGAAGCAAAGCCTCGCGCATCATGGGACATCGTATAACCTCGATGGGCTTGGTCGATATTGATTTCTCCTTTGGTGCCCATGTAGAAAAATCTCTGTTGTGAATGGACATCGCTAGGTGGTGCTATCCATGAGGCAGTGTGGATACTTGTGCCAATCGCTCCCGAGTGGTTTTGCCAAGTGACAGTGAGGGTGATAGTATCCTCAACTGCTCTATCTAAAATCTTTTCCGCCACCCCAGTAGAAGCCACGGCGTAAACAGAGATAGGCTTGGCGATATCTTGCAGTGCCCATGCGAGCAAGTCGATATGATGGGCGTTGAGATAGTAAGAGATATCGCTTGAGATGCCTGCCCATGCCTTGAAAGTCTCTAGTTGGGATTTTGGCTGGGACATATAGGCATTGAAATGGGAGAAATCCCCAAGCGTGCGTATCTCATCAACAGCGTCTGCGTAGAGAGGATCAAAGCGTTTGTGTACCTCTAGCATCAAGAGGAGGTCATTTTGTTCACTTAGTTTCATGAGTGTTTGATGCTCTTGCACGGTCTTGACAAGGGGCTTTGCTACCAGTACTTGCATACCAGATTCTAGGGCGAACTTCGCTATCTCAAAGTGTGTGTCATCAGGGGTAAAGATAAGCACAGCAGAGCCTTTTTTAAGATGCTTTATCGCCTCTTTGTAGGCATCTTCATCGATGATTGGCGCATTGGGATAGGCATGAAAACTGACATCCATATCATGATAGGCTCCCTTGAGATTCGTTTCAAAATGTTTGCGAATTGCCTCAAATCGCGCACCATTGCGCCCCACAAGGCTAATCTCCCCGACCAATCCACGCGCACGCATATCAAAAAGTGACAGGGCTACTACACCAAAACTCTTATCAGATTCTACGACACTTTGACCTGCCAATCCTGTGACATATTCGCCCGTGCCTACTACTAGTACATCTATCATGCGTGCTCCTATAAAGATATCTTATCATGATAGGATATAATATCCGATAGAAGGATAAAAAATGATGAAATTTTTTGCGATTGTACTCTCTCTAAGTCTGCTGTTTTCTGGCTGTTCTAGTAAAAATGCCAAGATTAGCACTCCCTCACAAGCGCAAAGTAGTGATACGCATGAATCCTCTTTTGGTGAGCGCGTATTAGCAGGTACTTTGGTCGCGGGTGCGGCGATGCTCTATCTGACTACGGCTGCGGTTGTGATATTGTTACTAGTTCCTAAGGCGCAGTCGGGGAGGTAGATCTGCCTTCATCGCAGACAAAGACGACACCATCTTGGATGTGCAATACTTCTAGTTGTGCCATGGCGCGCTCTTGCTTGCTTGCCATCTTACTTTCATGATATTTGGTGCGGTATTCACACTCCCATGAGGCATTCCAGTGAACGGAGTCAAGGGTGATGAGCTTGGCTGTCATCTTGGAGGGTTGGAGATGTTGGAGCAGGGAGATAGCTACAACTTCTTCCACGCCACCGGGGATGCCGTCGATATTGCCACTTGATATGGTCAAAAATCCTGTGAGTCCTAGCTTTTGCAAGTTCCAAAGCGCGAGGGTGTTCCATGGTGCATTCCAGCCATTTAGTAGTTGCATACCTTGGCGTCTGCCGTGTTTTTCGTGGAGTTTGGCACCGATGACTAGGGTGTTTTCATCCATATGATCTGCTAACTTTTGGACATCTTCTTTGGATACGGTCACTTCGATACTTTGAAAAAGAAGATGCGTAACGCCCAAGACTAGTGCTTTTTCGACTATCATGTTGAGTGGTTGGGTGTAGCTTATCCATGGGTGCACATGAAAGAGTTTGACGCGATTTCCAAACTCTTCAAAAAGCCCTTTTAATTTCTGGTAATGCCTATCATCCAAGACTAGCACTAGCAAATCACAATACCCAAGCGCATCTTCACACCAGCATTTTATCTTTTCAACATCGATGGGTATGGCTTCATTGCTCGTATGTAGCCTAGTGGCAACGGCGCGTTTCATTTTCATCATCATTTATTTTATACTAATTAAAATAATAGACTCCATAGATACTCCACACAAAAGTATTACAATTGCTT
>CAZCUH010000048.1:0-10372 GCA_964501795.1 uncultured Sulfurospirillum sp. | reverse complement strand
AGAAGCTATCATGATAGGCATCCTAGCCTATCATGATAAGCGAAATTTTACTCTACTTCTGCGTCGATGACATCATCGTCATCTTTTTTCTTGGCACTAGCACCTGCATCACCAGCAGCTGCTTCGCCATCTTTGGCGTACATCGCTTCTGCGAGTTTGTGGCTCACTTCTGTGAGTGTTTTGACCTTTTCATCAATCTGCTCTTTACTAGCACTATCATCTGCGAGTGTATCTTTGAGATCTTTAACCGCTGCTTCGATTTTACTCTTATCTTCTGCATCTATTTTGTCACCCATCTCAGATAGAGATTTTTCAGTTTGATGCACTAGCGCATCTGCTTGATTTCTAGCTTCTACGCCCTCTTTTCGTTTTGCATCTGCCTCTTTATTGGCTTCTGCATCTTGCACCATCTTTTCAATCTCTTCTTCACTAAGTCCTGATGAACCTGTAACTTTGATCTCTTGTTGTTTACCAGATGCTTTATCTTGCGCTGACACTGTCAAGACACCATTGGCATCGATATCAAATGTCACTTCGATTTGTGGCACACCTCTTGGTGCTGGTGGGATACCTTCTAGGTTAAATTGACCAAGTGATTTATTGTCTTTGGCAAACTCTCTCTCACCTTGCACGACATGAATCGTTACCGCAGGTTGGTTATCTTCGGCAGTTGAGAATGTTTGTTGCTTTTTCACTGGGATTGTTGTCCCTTTCTCAATCACTTTCGTCAAGACACCACCTAGTGTTTCAATACCTAAAGAGAGAGGTGTAACATCTAACAATAAGACATCTTTCACATCACCTTTAATCACGGCACCTTGAATAGCCGCACCGATAGCAACCACTTCATCAGGATTGACTGATTTGTTCAACTCTTTACCAAAGAATGCTTTGACTTTCTCTTGTACCATAGGGACACGCGTTGAACCACCAACCATGACGACTTCTTTGATCTCACTTGTGGATAATCCCGCATCTTTGAGTACAGATTCAATCGTCTTAATGGTTTTTTCTACCAAATCCTCGATGAGCGCTTCAAACTTCGCTCTTGTTAATTTTTTCACCAAGTGTTTTGGACCACTAGCATCCGCAGTGATAAATGGCAAGTTCACTTCAGTCTCTGCTGCTGCTGAGAGCTCTTTTTTGGCATTTTCTGCAGCTTCTTTGAGTCGTTGCATCGCCATGACATCATTGGAGAGGTCTATACCGCTATCAGATTTGAACTCTGATACCAACCAATCAATCAATCTATTATCAAAATCATCACCACCAAGGAAAGCATCACCACCCGTTGATAATACTTCAACAACATTATCACCTGTCTCTAGTACAGTCACATCAAATGTACCACCACCCAAATCATATACAACGATTTGTTCAGCCTCTTTTTTATCCAATCCATAAGAGAGTGCCGCAGAGGTAGGTTCATTGATGATACGAAGGACATTCAGTCCTGCGATAGTACCTGCTTCTTGCGTCGCCTTTCTTTGACTATCATTGAAGTACGCTGGTACCGTGATGACTGCATCAGTCACACTCTCACCCAAAAATGCTTCTGCATCTTCTTTGAGTTTCATCAAAACCTTTGCTGAAATCTCTTGTGGCGTATAAGTCTTTCCATCTACCTCAATCGCACAAGCACCATTTCTATCAACGACATGATATGGTAATCTCTCTTTTGCTTGCTCTGCCTTATCTTCATTACACATAAGACCCATGATTCTCTTGATGGAGTAAATCGTCTTTTCAGGGTTAGTGACAGCTTGACGCTTTGCAGGATCACCGATAAGAACCTCTCCCTTATCTGAAAATGCTACGATGGAAGGTGTTGTATTTTTCCCTTCTTTATTGGCGATAACTTTACTCTCGCCTCTTTCATATGTTGCTACACATGAGTTTGTTGTTCCTAAATCTATTCCTATTACTTTACTCATTTTTATCCTTTTTTATTTTTATTGTCATCTTGCGTAGGAGCAAAGCCCCTACGCAATTCACACGCTACTAAAGCTTAGGCTTTTGCCTAGAATTAGCTTTATTGATGGTATTGTATACTTATTTCATCTATTTCTCTGCCACTTTAGTAGCATTTTAACTATTTTGCGATGCTCACCATCGCTGAACGCAATAATCTATCTTTTATTTTATACCCTTTTTGGAGCACTTGGACGATTTCACCCTCTTTATGCTCGGGACTCTCAACTTGCATCACCGCTTCATGAAAGTTTGGATCAAAACCATTTTCCATGGTTACCAATTCTACACCATGTTTTTCAAATGTTTTGGCAAATTGTGAGATAGTAAGCTCTATCCCTTCCTTAAGTTGCGCAAAAAGCTCAGGTGTAGGTTCGCTCGCTTCTGCCACAGAGGCTGACGCATTGTCAAGCGCATCAATCACAGAGAGTAAATCTCTTGCAAATTGCTCATGGGCATAACTAATAGCTTGTATCTTCTCTTTTTCCATGCGTTTTTTGATATTGTCAAACTCCGCATACTCGCGTAAATACTTATCTTCACACGCTGCTAATTTTTTCTTTAAAATCTCAACTTCAGAAAGTTCCTCACCCTCTTCTTCTTGGATTTCTTGTTCCTCAATTTCTTCTTCTTGAGGCTTTTCTTCTTCGCTCATCGCTCTCTCCTTTTCTAGAAGTTCAAGCGTATTATACAACATTTAGTGTTTACTTGTCAAGAAACATTTAGCAACAAGAGATAACTATACTTGAGTTATAAAGACTAAAGTATAGTTATAATAGCGTTATTATAGGCATTGTAAAAGGTTATAAAGTTGAATATATTTTATAAAAAAGGAAATATTTGTAGCGTAAAAACATATACTATCGCAGTAATTTTGCAAGGTAAGGTCAAAATTTCGACGGAATTTAAGACGCATCGAACTTGACTAGACAACACAAGAAGTGTTATCCCAAGAAGTGTAAATTGTTAGAAATGTAGTTTAAAAAAGCGTACTATTTTGTCAAGTAGTGTCAGTTTATCTGATTTTAATCCTGCAAACAACTCATCCAGTGCATCTCTCTCAACTTTGCTCAACTTTACCATTTTTTAACCCCCTAGAAATCTTTTTGATTATCCGTAACGCATCTTCATCATCCAATTCCCCCAACATCTTAAAGATAGCGATAGCCGCTTGGGGCTTGGAATTGCCCAATCTCCAGTCTTGATAGGTTCTCATAGGTATGCTAAGTTTTTCTGCCATACTTTTCTGGCTGATTTTTTTACCATATTGCTGTGCTTCCACGGCATTATGCAAAATATTGAATAAGTCATTCGATTCCATGTCCAAATGGTAGCAAATAACTGTTAAATCATACATAAAACATTATATGGCATACGATACTTAATCTTTTTATAATATTTAACAAATTAAATATACTGTAATTATATCTTATTATCATTAAAATACTCTAAAAAATACATATATATTTGTACTATATACTTTTTTTCGTATGTTTTATACATTTATAAAAGTTTTCTTTACTAAAAAAGTTAATATTTCAACTATTCAAAGTAAATTAAAGAAAAATCAAATTATGTCGATTAGTAAGAAATCAATGGCAAAAAGGGATAGAAAATGTACAGTTTATTAGCATTACAAAAAGATAGGTATATTGAAGTAAATATCAGAAATAAAAAAGAAATTTTCAAGTGTGAAGAGATTATCGCCTATGAAAATGCAGCAAATTTTATCTCCACAAGATATCTACTCTCCCATAAAGATGCACACTACATACTCGATGTGCAAAAAGATGCCATGAAAAATATCTCCCTTACCTGTTACCAACTCATAGAAAAGATGGAATTTGATCTCAATTTTCTCTCCCTTGTAGGCACATCCCCCTTGGGCTATCACAATCCAAAACTACCAAATATCGACTATGTCTTGTACGAAAAACTAGAACGCTATCATGATGATAGCGAAATGATTAAATTTATGGTTACAAAAGAGGAATTACCAGACAATCCCAAAGAAGCAGGCTACTACCAAGATGGTAACGGGCACTGGTACTTTATGACGACGCGTACAAAAGGTGCTTTGCGTAAATTTGAAGATGATTACAGACTCACCTGGGAGTATAAACAAGAGAAAGATGAACGCCTCTTAATCGAGATGAAAGCCTTTAAAAATATGCAAGAATACATCCATCAACAACCTGATATCTATATCTACGAAGGCACCGCACTTCACAGAAGAGACATCAAAATTCTACACGAAGAGGTCGTTTTAGAGAGTGCTTAAGTTCTTTCGCTATACTTCCGTAAATTTAACGACGGGACTATCATGATACAACTGACCAACATCTCTAAAAGCTTTGGCACACAAACCCTCTTTCAAGACTTAAATCTCAAAGTCACCCCCAACCAAAAGATAGGATTTATAGGACGAAACGGTTCAGGAAAATCTACGCTTTTTAAAATCATACTAAAAGAAGAAGAGTATGACGAAGGCGAATACTCCATCCCCAAAAATTACAAGATAGGCTCACTCAAACAACACTTAGTCTTTACCGAAAAAACCGTCCGAGAAGAGTGCGCACTGGTTTTGTCCGAAGAAGATCAATACAACTTCTATAAGATAGAAAAGCTTCTCTTTGGACTAGGATTTTCGATGGAAGATTTGGACAAAGATCCGATGAGTTTTTCAGGAGGATACCAAATCCGAATCAACCTCGTCAAACTCTTGGCAGAGGAACCCAATATGCTCCTACTTGATGAGCCTACCAACTACCTCGATATCCTCTCTCTAAGATGGCTGAAAAAATTCATCCGCGATTTTAAAGGTGAAGTCATCCTCATCACCCATGATAGAGAGTTTATGGACTCCGTCACCACACACACGATGGGAATCCAGCGAAAAGGGGTACTCATCCATGAGGGCAGCAGTAAAAAATACCTCGACGCCCTAGCCCTTGCTGATGAAACTTATGAAAAAACCAGACAAAATCAAGAAAAAAAGAGAAAAGAGCTTGAAGAATTTGTCGCTAGAAACAAAGCCAGAGCTTCCACCGCTGCCCTCGCCCAATCAAAACAAAAAGCACTTGATAAGATGGAAGATATGGATAGCTTAGAGGAAGAAGCTTCTCTCTCTTTTAATTTTAACTATCATGATACACCTGCAAAAGTGATTTTACGCGCTGAAAACTTGGGATTTGGCTATCATGATAAGCTCTTTTCCAATATCACCTTTGCCCTAGAAAACGGAAAAACGCTCGCCATCATCGGAAAAAATGGAAAAGGAAAATCAACTCTGCTCAACTATATCGCAGGCGAACTCCCCGAGCAAGAAGGCGAAATCACCACCCACCCCTCCACGCGTATGGCGCACTTTGGACAGACAAATATAGAGAGACTCAATGTCAAAAATTCCATCAGCGAAGAGATAAATACCGCCGTAAAAAGTATGCCAATCTCCAAGATAAAAGCTATCTGTGGCACAATGATGTTTTCAGGTGACACCTCTGATAAAAAGATAGAAGTCCTCTCAGGAGGGGAGCGAAGCCGCGTCATGCTAGGCAAAATCATCGCCACTCCCTCAAATCTACTGCTACTAGATGAGCCAACCAACCACCTCGATATGCAATCCATCGACGCGCTTTGTGACGCGATAGAGAATTTTCAAGGTAGCACGATCATGGTCACGCACTCCGAGATGTTACTGCGTCGCTTAGCCGATGCGCTCATCATCTTTCACAAAGGCACCGCGGAGTATTTTGACGGCTCTTATGATGACTTTTTAGAGAAAATCGGCTGGGAAGAGGAAGAAGGCACAGTCAAAAAGAAAAAGAAGACAACCCTAAACTACAAAGAGAGCAAAAAGCTGAAATCTTCACTCACCAAAGAGAGAAACAAAGAGGCTTCACCCTTTAAAAAAGAGATATCCCACTGCGAAGAAGAGATCAGCAAACTCGAAACACTTTTAGCAGTAGAAAATGAAAAACTCATCGAAGCATCCAACCAAAACAACAACGCAGAAGTGATAGAGTACTCACAAAGTGCAGCAAAACTTCAAGCCCAAATAGACACACTCTTTGAGCGTTTGGAAGTAGCGAGTGACGCGCTAGATGAGATTATGCAGCGGTTTGAAGAACAACTCTCAGTGTTAGTGTAAGACCTATCACTGCGTATGCTCTTGCAAATACGCTAAAACTTCATTTTTATCACCCTCAAAAAGCACTCTAGCGCGTTTTTTCTCTAGCTGATAAGCATACATAGGGTCATAATACTCTTTCAAAAGCATCGCTATCCACGCTTCATGACCAGCACGCGTACCTTGCGCTTTCTCCTCTTGGCAAGCGCGTTCAAAAAGCCCCATCAAGGTGAGAAATCGCTCACTACCCAAACGCTTCTGTATTCGGGCTAGATTTTCTTTTATATCCAACTCCCAGCGGGCATAGCCCTCTTGTGCATAGATATTTTCATAATCTGCTTGGGCTTGGATGACATACTCATCTAAGGTGATTTTCACCCGTTCATCTAGTGGCGTATGCAAGATGACGATACCTGCCTTTTGTGTCATATCGAGAAATATTTTAGGCATAGACAAGCGCCCTATCCGCTTTCCCTCATCTTCAAAAACAAGCTTTGTATATCCACTCTCTAACTTCTCTATCATGATAGCCGCCAAAGCATGCTCAAAATCTATCTGTTTTGGCTGCGAAGCGATATGTGCACCAAAGGCACTCCCACGATGATGTGCTAAGCCTTCCAAATCTATCATATTGTCAAGCTTTTTGAGCAAGATCGTCTTTCCCGCTCCTGTATAACCACTCAACAAAATCGGCTCAAATTGCCCCTCAAGATTTTCAAAAAACTCCAAAATATAACGCCGAAATGCCTTGTACCCACCCTCAATGCGAGGGATATCGATACCCGCTTCTTTGAGCCACGCTTGCGCGATACGAGAACGCGCCCCACCACGAAAACAGTAAATCACGGCGTCAGGGTGGCTTTGATAAAAACTTTTCCACGCACTTATGCGCGCCTCTTTGATACGACCCGCTACGAGCTGATGCCCTAGTTGCATCGCTGCTTCATTGCCCTCTTTTTTGTAGCAAATCCCCACAGCTTCACGCTCTTTATCATCCATCAAAGGCAGATTCACCGCCGTTGGAAATGCCCCTTGTGCAAACTCAACGGGTGCGCGCACATCTATGAGTGGCGTTTTATCCAAAATGAGCTGTCTAAAATCTTTGCGCAGTTGCCCCACTAAATCACCTCGATACGATGCGATTGTAGCGCGTGCGTCTCGCCGATAGATTGCAGGTCAAATCCTCTCTCTTTTGCCGCTTTCAAAAAGTTGTCCACATGCGCTTTTTGCACGATGACCAACAGCCCTCCCGAAGTCTGGGCATCACAAAGAATCTCTCTTTGCGCTTGTGTCATAGCAGATATCTTCTCACCATAACTCTCAAAGTTACGATTCGCTCCTCCTGGCACACACCCCAGCGCGCGATAATGCTCAACTTTTGGCAACAATGGCACCTTATCAAAGCTAATCGTCGCAGCGATATCACTCCCCTCACATATCTCGACTAAGTGTCCAAGCAAACCAAATCCTGTCACATCCGTCATCGCTACCACGCCCTCAAGCTTGGCAAAATCTGCCCCTACTTTATTGAGTGTGGTCATCGCTTTAATCGCAGGGTCGATGTCGCCTGCGAGGATTTTCTTCTGTTTTTGCGCCGTGGAGAGGATACCGATGCCTAAAGGCTTGGTCAAAAAGATTTCACACTCTGTGGTGGCGGAATTGTTTTGCATCAAAAAGCGATTTTCCACCCGTCCGGTCGCCGCCAAGCCAAATATCGGCTCGGGAGAATCGATAGAGTGTCCACCTGCAAGCGGAATCCCCGCCTCTTCACAGATAGCACGCCCACCTTCGATGACAGCCTGCCCCACAGAAGCGGGTAGTTTCTCAATAGGCCACCCAAAAATCGCAATCGCCATCAAAGGCTTACCACCCATCGCATAAATATCGCTTAAGGCATTGGTCGCTGCGATTTTACCAAAGATAAAAGGATCATCGACAATAGGCATAAAAAAATCTGTCGTACTCAACACCGAAGTACCATCTCCCAAATCATACGCTGCCGCATCATCCTTGCTCTCATTGCCCACTAAAAGTTCAGGAAAATGGATAGGTTCACGCGCACTTTTGATCATCTCATCCAAGAGCAAAGGAGAGATTTTACATCCACATCCAGCGCCATGGCTATACTCTGTTAATTTGATATCTTTCATTCATTGCCTTTCAAAGTAAATAAGATATACTAGCATAATCTTATATATAAGCGAGCTATCATGATAGAGATTCCCCATTTTAAATCCCTCACCCTGCGCCACATCGTCTGTGACTACAATGGCACTATCGCCAAAGATGGCATCTTAAAAGAAGAGGTCAAATCTCTCTTTGTAAAACTCGCCCAACATTATACTATCTATGTCATCACCGCAGATACTTTTGGCTCTGTCATCGCGCAAGTATCGGATCTGCCTTGTCAAGTCACCATCCTCTCTAGCACTGATCACAGCCAAGAAAAAGCAGACTTCCTCCAAGCCCTAGATGCTAGCACTTGCATCGCCATCGGCAATGGTAACAATGATGCCAAGATGCTTGAGCGTGCAGCCATCGGTATCGCGGTAATCGGTGATGAAGGATGTGCTAAAGATGCCATGCTTGGTGCAGATATCCTCTCACAAAATATCACCCAAGCACTAGAGCTCCCCCTACACCCCAAGCGCCTTATCGCCACCCTTAGACGCTAGGGCTATCATGATAAGCAACAATTCGCTATCATGATAAGATGAAAACTACCCAAACATGGCAAGAAAAACTCAATGCCCTATTAGATTGTGATTTAAAATCCCTTTTTCCCCTAGCCCGTGAGCTTGATAGAAAGCTCTACTTTTTTGTAGGTCCCACCAACAGTGGCAAGACTTACCAAGCGATGCAACGCCTCAAAGAGGCAGATTGTGGGATGTACCTAGCCCCCTTGCGACTGCTCGCCCTAGAAAATTATGAGACTCTTCGTGACGCGGATGTCCCCGTCTCTCTCATCACAGGCGAAGAAGAGATACTCGATGAAGAAGCCGGACATATCTGCTCCACGATTGAGATGACCAACTACTCCCAAGAGGTAGATGTCTGCGTCATCGATGAAGTACAGATGCTAGGAGACCCCGATCGTGGCTGGGCATGGGTCAATGCTATCGTGGGTGCACCTGCCTCTGAGGTTATCATGACAGGCTCTGTCAATGCCCTAGATGCGATAAAACAAATCGCTAGCTATCTAGGCGAGGAGTTGGAAGTGGTCAAATTCAAGCGAAAAAACCCCTTAGAAGTCCTCTCGCACCCTACCCCGATGAAACACATCACGCTCAACACCGCCATCATCGCCTTTTCACGCGCTGAAGTGCTACGCCTCAAATCCCAACTCTCCAAACACCACAAAGTCTCCGTACTCTATGGCAATCTCTCACCAGAAGTCAGACGCGAAGAAGCCAAACGCTTTCGAGAAGGCAAAAGCGATGTCCTAGTCGCCACAGATGCTATCGCTATGGGACTAAACTTACCTATCCAAACCCTGCTCTTTTCGGCTGATTCCAAGTATGATGGCGTTGAAACTCGCAAACTCACCCCCAATGAAATCATCCAGATAGCAGGACGCGCAGGACGCTATGGACACCATGAAAATGGCTATATCGGTGCCACAGATGCCAAGATACTAGCACACATAGACAAACAATTTCACGCACCCCTACACACCATAAAGCCCCCATTTCAAGTCAAAGCGACTACTTCACAAATCGTCGATCTAGCCCAACACTTAAAAACAGACAGTCTCTATAAAATCCTCAACTACTTCTCCAAACATATGAACTTTGATGGGCCTTTTATCGCGGCAAATATCGGCTATATGCTCGACCTCTCCGTGATGCTAGATGAGAAGAAAAATCTCACCTTAGAAGAGAAGTATATGCTAGCAGGCGCACCCGTCTCCATCCGCTCTCCACTCATCAAAAGCGCCTTTTTCTTCTATGTGGACTCCATCATCAAGAAAAAAGTCGTCCGTTACAAATCCGCCGTCTCCACACAAGGCACGGCAAAAACCCAACTCGAACTACTCAAAGCCGAAGATGAAGTGAAAAAAATCTCCCTCTATCTCTGGATGGCGTACAAATTTCCCGAGCTATTCCCTGACTCCGCCCTCGCCGAAGTGTTTCGCATCAAAGTCAACCAATACTGCGAAGCCTCCCTAAAATCCAACAAACAGCTAAAAGCCCCAGAGAGACGACGAAGAAGAAACAATCCAAAGCATCATGATACCTACAAAAAAAGAGACAATGGACGAAATAGCGGTGG
>CAZCUH010000047.1:0-10517 GCA_964501795.1 uncultured Sulfurospirillum sp. | reverse complement strand
TTTTAGGGCATATTGCGGTAAAAAACAGATGGAAAATAGCTGACTTTTTTTAAGATCTTCAGTACAATGTGTTTGATGTATTACTTTATTACTGTTTCATCAAGGAATTAATCAACTCTGGATAGTGTTTTTGTATGTTCCTCTGTCCCAAAGCGGAGCTTAGATTGATCAGACGAGGCATCTTTAGCAGGATTCTTTGTCCCTCTTTTGTCTTGCAAAATGCGGTAAAAGTACGCATCTCAGGGATACTCAACTCTCTAGCATAGAGTAGGGCTAGTTGGGATTTCATCTTTTGAAAGCTTGTATGTTTCATGAAAAATCGTATCACTTGATCTTTGTGCATACGAAGCAGAGGATTTTGCATCACTTGCATCTTTATCATATTTGCCATCAGTTTGTCCATATTTTTCTCTTTATTCATAGCATTGAGCATCGTAAGCGCAGCAGCCTTTTTGTGTGGGCTTGGCGCGGCAACAAGGATGTGGGTGCTAAGGATGAGTGTTATCAATATCTTTATCATGATGTTTTCCTAATTTTGTGGATATCCGTATCTATAGATTATAACATATTTTGAAAAAATATAGACTCCCCCTCTAAGTATAAGAAAAATTTATATAAATATATGTTATACTTCCCATAATTAGGATGTTGGTATGCGTAAATATAAAATCAAAAATATTGCTGGATATTTGTGTAAAAATTTCTTAGTAAATCCTCTAACTATGATATTGGGTATTTCGATACTGCTTTTAGGGTATATCTCACTTGAAGTGATGCCTCGAGAAGAAGACCCACAAATAGCAGTTAGCGGTGGCTCTATCATTGTTGGGATGCCAGGAGCGAGTCCCAAAGAGATTATCAATGCTATTGTCAAACCTTTAGAGCGACGGATACAAGAGATCAAGGGTGTGGAGCATGTCTATGGTACGGCTATGAACAATGTCGGCATGGTCAATGTGCAGTATCGCATCGGTGAAAATAGAGAATCTTCAAACCTCAAGCTCTATGACAAAGTGATGCAAAATATGGACTCTTTGCCGATGGGTGCGATGCCTCCGTTGATTAAGCCTTTTGATATCGATATCGATATTCCTATCCTCTCAGTAGCATTTTATAAAAAAGATGACAGAAAGATAGACAATATTGCACTATTTAAAAAGATTCGTGATTTACAGCAAGATATCAATGGCTTAAAAAATGTCTCTAAAACGATACTTAAGGGAGTCAAACATCCGCAGTTCAATGTGCTTATAGACCTAGATAAACTTTCAGGTTATCATCTCTCGCTAGGGCAGATTGTCAAGTCTATCCGTTCTATATCGGCAAATGCACCAGAGATAGATTCGCCCTCAGGGAATGGTAAGCTCATTGTATTTGGGGTGAAAAATGCGATTGAAGATATCTCTGACTTACAAAATCTCATCGTAGCTTCGTATCGAGGTTCGCCTATTTTTCTCAAAAATGTGGCAGATATCACTTACAATTATGATATACAAAATTTCAAATCAACTACCATTACCTACCAAGATGACAACCGTAGTACCTTTAGTGATGCAGGTGATCAAGTCACCCTCTTAGTCTCCAAGCTCAAAGGAACCAATGCCGTGACTATCGCTGAAGAAGCGATGAAGTTGTTAGAAAAAAATGAAGCTATACTAGAAGAGAATGGTATAGGCTATATCGTAACGAGAAATTATGGTGAGAGAGCCAATGAAGCGGTCAATGAATTGGTGCACCATTTGGTGCTTACGATTGCTATCATCTCTCTCATCTTGATACCATTTTTGGGCTGGCGTGAGTCCTTGGTTGTGACAATCGCTGTACCGATGATATTGGCGACGACACTCTTTATCGCTATGATGACAGATCAAACGATCAATAGAATTACCCTTTTTGCCTTTTTATTAAGTCTAGGTCTGATTGTAGATGATGCAATCATTGTGATTGAAAATATCCATCGAAGAATGCACCTCAAAGAGAGTGAAGAGCAGGAGTTTGATGAAATCATCATTGAAGCAACAGATGAGATAGGTCCCTCCACAAATATCGCAACCATCGCTATCATGTTAACGATGATTCCTATGGCATTTGTGGGTGGTATGATGGGACAGTTCATGCAACCTATACCACTCAATGTTCCTGTGGCATTGGCGGTCTCTTTGTTTGTGGCGTATGTGTTTACGCCTTATTTAGCGAAAAAATTGATCAAGCGCGGGAAGCATAAATAGATGGAAAAGTTGATATATAAAATCGTCAGTTCTAAGTTTAAAAAGCGGTTGGTGATTGCTTTGGTCTTGCTTTTTTTGGTGTTATCAGTGATGATGATTCCTACCAAGCTGGTACTTGCCAAGATGCTTCCTGGAAAATCAGCCAATACCTTTTCTATCTATGTCGATACTGCTTCAAATAGTTCTATCAAGCAGACTAAAAAAGTGACTCAATGTGTGGTCGATATCCTCAAAGAAGAAAAAGAGGTAAAAAATATGGAGATGTATCTAGGGCAGGGTGCACCACTAGATTATGCAGGGTTGGTCAAAGGTTCTGCACTAAAGGGGTTGAAAAATCAAGCAGAAATCGTGGTCAATCTCAGCGACAAACATGAGAGAGAAGAAGCTTCTTATATGATGGTACATCGTATCCGTCCAAAGATACAAGCTGCCTGTGGGGTAGAGAAAGAGACCAGCATCAGGTTTATTGAGATGCCATCAGGTCCACCTACTTTGGCGACTATTGTCGTCATCGTTTATACAAAAAATGTTGCCTTGCAGCGTCATGTAGCCCAACGGGTGGCAGCTGTGCTTCGAGATACGGAGGGCTTGGTAGATGTGGATATTATGCAAGATGATATCTATACAAAATTTGACATCATCCCTGATGAGGAGAAGGTGATACGCTCGGGACTGAGTGTAGATCAAGTCAATAAAATCCTTTATTTGGCCTTTAAGGGGATGAAAATTGCGGTGAAAAATAGCAAAAATCAACAAGATCAGATTCCGATATTTGTCCGTTTGACTGAGGAGAGTCGTACCTTTTCACAGAGTTCTCGAGACAATTTACTACTTAAACTCTCTGCTTTAAAGTTGATGAACAATAAAGGGATGTTGGTTCCTGTAAAAGAGGTCGTCAATATAAAAAAGAGTCACTCCTCGCCTATGATTTCACGCAAGGATCTCAAAGATATGGTGACTGTTACAGCAGAGTGCGATATGGTTTCACAAGTTTATCCATTGCTAGAAGCTCGGGATCTCATGATAAAACGGCTATCAGATGAATTCAATATTACAAAATCACCGGGTATGTCAACCTTTATGTTTGATCTCTTTTTGGTGGATAAAAAAAGTAAAGAAGAGGTACATATACAGTGGGATGGCGAGATGAAAGTCTCATTGGATACATTTAGAGATTTGGGTGGGGCATTTATCGCGGCTTTGGTTTTGATGTTTTTGTTGATGGTGGTCTATTATAAATCTTTTGCACTTTCAGGGGTTGTTTTGGTTGGGAGTTTTCTCTCTATTATTGGAGTGATTGCGGGGCATTGGGTCGCTGATAAGTTGCAACTTCATCTACTCAATATACATTTCTTTTTGACAGCGACATCGCTGATAGGATTTATCTCTTTGATGGGGATTAGTGCGAGAAGCTCTCTGCTTTTGATTGATTTTACAAGATCGCTGATGCAAAAGGGTGTGGAGAAAAACCGTGCTATTGCTATCGCTACTGCCACGAGATCCAAACCTATCCTTTTAACTGCAGTTGCTATCATACTAGGATCGTTACTTTTGGCGACAGATCCTATATTTGGTGGTTTGGGTGTGGCTTTGATTTTTGGTAGTATGGCAGCGACATTAGTATCACTTTTTTTCATTCCTGTCTTGATGTCAAATGCCAAGGCAATGGATGTAAAGAAAGAGCAGGACGATTAGTCAAGCCCTTTAGGTAAATCTACAGCAATTTTGGCATACATACCAGGAAAAATCATATCGTTTGTTTTTTTAAATTTTACGCGGATGGTAAAGGTATGTGCCATTGGATTGGCACTAGGAACGACAGATTTGATACTGCCCATAGTGGTATATTTGATAGATGGAATAGTGATTTTTACTGCTGTACCTGCCTTGACATGCAAGAGGTTTGATTCTGCGACTTGGGCTTCTATCTCCAAGTGATTTAAATCGACCAGTACCATCGTCAGCATCCCTGGTGCGATGAGGTCGCCCACACGGATACGCTTTTGGACGATGATACCATCGTTGGGTGCTTTGACTTCGAGGTAATCAGAGAGGGTGGCGACTTGTTTGACCTTGGTGATAGCTGACTTTACCAGTGCTTTTGCCGCAGCTAAGCCTGATTCTACATTGGCAGCAGCGAGAGAAAGATTTTGATAGTCTATACCCAATTTATTTCCTTTGAGTTTCATGGCCCTTCTCTCTCGATTGATACTATCGAGCCTAGTTCTATACATATTGACCATCACTTCAGCCTGTTCGATAGCGAGGTCTGATTGATTTTTGAGGATATCAAATTCGGCTGATTCTAGCTCAAAAAGTGTATCTTCGCGTTTGACCTTATCCCCAATATCAAAATAGATATGTTTGACATACCCCATATACCTCGCACCTATCATCTTTTGGTTATCAGAGACGACAGTTCCCGTGATTGAAAGTGTCATTGCAAAAACTGAAATTGCACACAAGAGGAGAATAAGAAGAATTTTCATATGCACACCTTTATAATAAATAGTTATAAAAGTATTATAGCATAAAAATGACGACTCCACACACACTCCACACTAAAGTTTTATACTAAGTCATCAAAAACAAGGAAAAAAGATGAAAAAATTAATATTAGCAACAACGGTGGCTTTTTTGATGCTCTCTTCTGCCAATGCTGAAGGTATGAAGTGTGGTGCAGGAAAATGTGGTGCTTCGATGAGTGCAAGTAAGACGACAGGGGCGTTTCACAAGATGCATACTAAAGATGGGTATGAGATAGCACTTAGTTCCAAAAAACCACTCATTGTTGGAAACAATACAATCAAAATCGCCCTCTTTAAAGATGGGAAAAAGGCAGATGCCAAGGTCAAAGTGAAGTTTTTTATGCCAGAGATGCCAGGTATGCCCTATATGGAATCCAAAGATAAAACCAAGACCAAAGAGGGCGTAGCAGCAGTCAAAGTCAATCTCTCTATGGCGGGTACTTGGCAGTATCAATTGAAGTTCAAAACGGCAGATGAGGAAGTACATAAAATCAGAGGTTCTGTGAATCTATAAGGATAAGATGTGAAAAAGTTATGGGTACTACTTGCGTGTGTAAGCTTCTCTTATGGGCAGAGTTTAGAGTCTCTACTCTTGAAGCTCAAGTCGCAAAATCTCACACTCCAACAAGCACAAGACGCTATCATGATAGAGGATGAAAATCACAACCTTGCTGGGACTTGGGAAAATCCTACGCTGGGTATCGGTGCAAATGACCTCTTGATTGATGATATCACAGCGCGTGATCGTGAACCTATGCAGACGCATTTTGTGACATTTTCACAGAAGATTCCACTTGGGGGTAAAGTAGATTTAAAGCGTGATGTCGCGTTGAGAGAGGTAGAGATTGCCAAGAGTAGCTATCATGATAGAGGATTGAGACTAGCATCACTGCTGCGTGGATACGCCTACAAGGTAGCCATCATCGAGAAAAAGTTAAATCTCATAATACGCTATCAACAGAATGTCAAAAAACTAAAACGCCTACATACAAAACTTTTTGAAGTAGGAAAATCACCACAAAGTCTTATAGAAGATACCAAAATATTGGCAAAAAGATTGCTGATTAAAAAGCGAAAACTCGTGACAATGAAAGGTATCTTTCTTCACAAAATCGAAGCCTTGGTGTATGAAGATGTACCTAGCGTGGAGGTGGCGCTTGAGATGGATAAAAATCTCTCTATCAATTTACAAAAACACCCTATCATGATAGGCGAAACATTAAAAGTAGAAAAATCACAAGAGGCGCTCAAGTTGGCAAAAGCCTCTAAAATACCCGATGTCAAGCTCGGTCTTGGTTATTTCCAACGCGAGGATAGAAGTGATTATCTTGCCATCAACGCAGGGATAGAGTTGCCCATTCGTGGCAGAGAAAATAGCAAAATCCAAATCGCTTCTTTGAAGCTCGCACAAGCCAAAAAACATCGCGCTTCGCGTCTTTTTGCATTAGAAAAAGAGATAGAAGTCTTAGAAGCATCGATGCAAGATGCAAAAAAGAATTTTCACATACTGATGCGAGAGATAGTACCTAAAAAACGCTACATAGGTAAACTTTTGGCACAAGAATTATTTACCAAAAATAGCTCCACAACGACGCTTGTCAACAATCTTAATGGGCGTATCGTCTTGGAGTTGGATGCCTATGATGAGATGGATAGTTATTTTTCTGCCTATGCGAAGTTAGTTTATTTTGAGGGAGGGTTATCATGATACGCGTGTTTATGGTTTTGTTGTGTACTGTGAGTTTACAAGCAGAGATTTTAGAGGTCAAACAACTCTTTAATAAGAAAATCGTCACAGTCAAAAGTGTGCAAAAAGCAAAACAAAAAACTTTTTATGCCACGACCCGTTACGATGAGAGTAAAATCGTAGATGTGACACTGCGTTTTTCTGGTTTTGTAGAAAAAATGTATGCAGATAAAACTTTTCTCTCTGTAAACAAAGGGGACAAACTCTTTACAATCTACTCTGATGCACTCTCGCAAATCAAAGCAGAAATCGACCTTGCACGCCAAATGAGACAAAAATCAGTGCTGAAAAACTTACAAAAAAAGCTTCATCTTTTAAAGATAGGAGATACGATATCTAGGGATTATACCGTCGATGTCATGGCACCTATTTCAGGCATCATCCTCAAGAAAAATGTCAATAATGGCGCCTATCTCAAAAAAGGAATGCTCGCTTATCAAATCGTAGATAATAGACAAATGTGGGTGTTGATGCAAGTCTATCAAAAAGATATAGATTTTATCAAAAAAGGGATGGACGCGACTATCATGATAGAGGGATTAGCGCCTCTAAGAGCCACAGTGGACTTTATCTATCCTTATATGGATGAGAAAAGCAAAAAGATAGATGTGCGTTTAGTAGTCAATAATCCCAAAGGCAACATCTATCCAAATCTCTTTGCCAAAGTCTTTCTCAAAGATACAAAAGCGCCTATGCTCACACTGCCAAAATCTGCTGTTTTGACCAAAGGAGTAAAACATTTTGTATTTAAGCCCTTGGATGATGGTGCGTTTGAGCCAGTAGAAGTCGTAGCCCAGCGTATAGATGCGCATACTTATGAGATCACCAAAGGCTTAAAGGCGGGTGATAAAGTGATAGATCACACCCTTTTTATGCTCGATGCAGATGCACTCACCAATGGACTCTATGACAACGATGATGATGAGGATTGGTAATGGTAGGAAAAATCATAGAACTAAGCCTGCGACATATATTTTTAGTGCTAGTGACTATCATGATGCTCATCGGTGCATCTCTCTGGGCGCTGAAAAATAGCGCACTAGATGCGCTTCCTGATCTCTCTCCTGTGCAAGTCATCGTACAGGTCAAGTGGGCAGGACAATCGCCAAAGATTATCGAAGATCAGATTGTCACGCCACTGATTACCAACTTGATGTCGCTGAAAAATATCAAAACGGTACGAGCGATGAGTAGTTTTCAAAATGCCCTTTGTTATGTCATCTTTAAAGATGGGGTTGATATCTATGATGCAAGGGCGAGGATTTTGGAGAAACTCTCTGAACTAGCCCCTACCTTTCCCAAATCATCCAAAGTCGCGATGGGCCCAGATGCCACAGGTGTGGGCTGGGCGTATGAGTATGCACTCAAATCCGATACCAAGTCACTAGATGAGTTGCGAACCTTGCAAGATTATTACTATAAATACGCCCTATTGGGTGTGGATGGCGTGAGTGAGGTGGCTTCGCTGGGTGGCTATATCAAAAATTATGAAATCACCATCAACCAAGATAGACTCAAAGAGTATCATCTTGATTATCAGACGATTATCAAAGCGATACAAAAAAACAATACCGATATGGGTGGCGGACTCATCCTAGAAAATGGACAAGAGCAGATCATCCAAGCCCAAGGCTATATCCAAAATATCGAAACGATAGAGGATATCACCCTCAAAACGATAGGCACGACGCCACTGAAAATCTCTGATATCGCCAGCGTGCGAGAAGTACCAGCAAATCGTCGTGGCATGGCAGACTTAAACGGAGAGGGCGAAGTGGTCGGCGGTATCGTGGTGGTGCGTTTTGGTGAAAATCCTTATGCGGTCATCAAAGCGGTCAAAGCGAAGCTAAAAAGTTTGGGCATCGAGGGCGTGGAAGTCGTCGAGACCTATGATAGAAGCTCCCTGATAGACAAGGCTATCCATACGCTCAAAAGCACACTCATCGAAGAGAGTATCATCGTGATGGTCATCGTGTTGTTATTTCTCTTTCATTTTCGTTCAGCGCTTGTAATCATCCTCATCTTGCCATTGACGGTGGGTTTGACATTTTTGCTGATGAAGCTTTTTGGGATAGGATCCAATATCATGTCACTAGGTGGTATCGCTATCGCGATTGGTGCGATGGTAGATGCGGCTATCGTCATGGTGGAAAATGCGCACAAACACCTCTTGCGCCTGCCACCTGAACGCTATCATGATAAGCAGGCGAGATTTGATACGATTTTAGCAGCGTCCAAGCAGGTGGGAAAACCTATCTTTTTTGCGCTTATTTTGATAGTCGTCTCATTTTTGCCTATCTTTGCGCTTACAGGACAAGAGGGGAGACTCTTTACACCACTTGCTTTTACCAAGACTTTTGCGATGATGATAGGGGCGATTCTCTCTATCACAGTGGTGCCGATACTGATGCTCTTTTTGATTCGTGGCAAGATTATCGCTGAAGAGAAAAATTGGCTCAATAAATTTTTTCAGATGCTCTATCTGCCTTTGTTAAAAGTGGCGATAAAGATGCGCTATATTGTCCTTGTGGGGGCAGTGATTTTAATCATCATGATAGTACCACTCTATCAAAAACAAAATTGGGAATTTATGCCGATGATGGATGAACAATCGGTGATGTATATGCCTGTCACGCCCTATGGGATAGGCATAGATGTCGCCAAAGAGCTGACGCAAAAAACAGATGCCATCATCGCCTCTTTTCCAGAAGTAGAGAAGGTATTTGGCAAGGCAGGGCGTGCAGATACGGCGACGGATCCCGCTCCTCTCTCGATGATAGAGACGATTATCACCTTCAAGGATAAATCACAGTGGCGCGCAGGGATGACGCGTCAAAAATTGATGGCAGAGCTAGATGAGAAGCTACAAATACCAGGACTGGTCAATTCATGGACTTATCCCATCCGAGGGCGTATAGATATGTTGCTCACAGGTATCAGGACACCACTTGGTATCAAGCTTTATGGAGATGATTTGGGCAAGCTTGAAGAGAGTGCGACCAAGATTGAGATGGCACTCAAAGATCTAAATATGACGCTCTCTGTCTCTTCGGACAAGGTCAATAGCGGTTACTATCTGGATGTCAAGCTAGATTTAGAAGCCCTGAGTCGCTATGGCATCAGTAAACAAAAGATTCTCGATATCATCAGCTATGGCGTGGGTGGGGCAAAAGTCTCTACGCTCTATCACGGGGTGGAACGCTATGATATCTCCTTGCGACTAGAGGCAGACCAACGCGCGGATATCACGACGATGAAGCAGATACAAGTCAAGACAAAATTTGGCTTTTTCCCTCTCTCTACCTTTGCCTCGCTGGCTTATCATGAGGGACCAAGCGTGATTAAATCTGAGCGAGGTTTGGGTGTCAATTTCATCTATATCACACCCAAAGAAGGTGTTTCAGTCAAGACTTATAAAGACCAAGCCCAAAAAATCATCGACAAACTCACGCTACCTGAAGGCTACTTCATCGAGTGGGCAGGGCAGAGTGAGTACTTAGAATCAGCACAAAAACGCTTGATGTATATCATCCCGTTGGCATTGGTGCTTATCTATGTGTTGATTTACTTAGCCCTTGGAAGCTTGACTTATGCGACGGCGATATTTTTCACCCTGCCGTTGGCGCTACTTGGGGGACTATGGTATGTGGACTTTTTGAACTTCAATCTCTCTATCGCGGTCGTTGTAGGGTTTTTATCCCTGCTTGGCGTGGCGGCAGAGACCTCTATCATGATGGTGATATATCTGCAAGAAGAGCTAGATAAACGCAAAGGAAAGTTCTCAAAAGCACAACTCAAAGAGGCTGTCTATCACGGCGCGGTGATGCGTCTGCGCCCTAAACTGATGACGGTATTTGCCATCATCGGTGGCTTGTTGCCTATCATGTATATCACAGGCGTGGGAAGCGAAGTGATGCAGCGAATCGCCGCACCGATGATTGGTGGAATGGTGAGTTCTACGCTCTTGACTTTGATAGTGATTCCTGTGGTGTTTTATATGGTGGAGGGGCGACG
>CAZCUH010000046.1:6037-10644 GCA_964501795.1 uncultured Sulfurospirillum sp. | reverse complement strand
TCAAATCGACCTTGGCATTTTTATATACGATTTTTTCTATCGTGATGCTTGGTGTGTTTTATGTGGCAGGGGAGTTTTCCTATACGCAGATGATTTCAGGTCTATATATGATGCCAGGATTTATCATAGGATTTTTTATAGCGCCTTATTTTTCGCACTTTTTTAATCCTAGGTATACAAAAACAGTGGTGCTTGGGATGGCGACTTTTGGGGCGTTTGTTTTGATAGGAAAAAGTTTGCTGGCGTAGAGAGGGGTATCTCTCTACTTTTTGTGTAATCTTTTTTTATGTTTATGGCGTTTTAGTGTAGATTTTTTATCGTCACTGCTGGTAGGTACTTTGTCATCTTTAACGCGTTTTGAGAACTCTGTATCTTCACCTTGCATCAACGCTTTGGCTTGCTTGATCCACTCTTCTCTCTCTATGCGTCCAGAGAAAGAGAGGTGTTTATTGACCCATGTGACTTCTTGTGGTCTCCATGCAGCAATCTGTTGAAAATGATAGACCCCCAGATGATTAAGCGTTTCTTCTAGTGTCTTGCCGATGCCTTTGATAAGCTGTAAATTATCCGCTTTTCCATTTGGTTTTTCTAGAAATTTTGGTTTTGCTTGTGATGTGCTCTCACTATTTTGAATCGTCTTTTTAAGCGTTTCATTTTCTTTGCTGAGGGCTTCAATCTCTTTTCGATATTGTAAGTTATTCATTGTGACTTTGACAAGTTTCTCTCTAGCATCACTATCATGCTCTGTAGGTTCTTGTTGTTTGAGAGCTTCTAGTCTCTCTTTTTCTGCTGTTTCAAGCGCTTTTTTTGTCTCGGATTGTGCTTGTAAGGCTTGGTCAATTTTATTTTCTAAAGTATGCTCTTTCTCTTTTGCATGGCGTAGCGCTTTTTCTAGGTCTTGTACTTTAACCTCTAAGTTTTTTTCATGCTCTTTATGTTCTTGTAGGCGTTTTTCAAACGCTTCTCTTCCCGCGTCTTCTTTTTGTTGGAGTGTGTGAAGCTCCTTCTCTTTTGTCTCATAAGCATCTTGTAAAGTTTTGAGTTTACGCTCATATGTCTCTTCAATAGAGGACAATTTTTCTTGTAGTTGTTGTTTCTGTTCTTCTAGCTCTTCATAAGCTCTGTTGGTTTTGGTCTGGGTGGCAAGGGCTAGTGTTAATTTTTCTTGCAACTCTTTTGATTTATCGCTTTGTGCATGCTCAAGCTCTTGAAGCTTTTTTTGTAGATTGGCTTCACTCTCTTTGAGATTTTTGATTTCAGTTTCATAGTAGTGTGATTGCAATGCTATATCGCGTTTTTGTGCTTCTATTTGCTCAAGCTCTTTCTCTTTTTGTGCCAGTTCCTCTTGTGCTTTTTGCAGTGCTTGTGAGGATTGCCCGTGTTGATTTAGCAAGCTTTGTTTTTCATTCTCTTTTTGCTCTTTGAGCTTGGATAAATCTTTTTTCAATGCGTTGATAACACTATCTCTATCAAAAAAAGATTGCTCTTTTTGTTTGAGTTTATAGGCATATTCATTTTCAAGTGCGACATGTTTCATTTTGGATGATTGAAGCTCTTGTTCTAGCTTGCTGATGTGATACTTGAGTGCTATTGTTTCATCATCTACATTATTTTTTTCTTGTGATACTAAGGTGATAGCATCATTTTTGCTATCATATTTGTGTATCGCAACTTCTTTATGCGCTTTCAAGTTTGTCATTTTTCTTGTTTTGCAGCGTCTAAGCCACCAACCAAGGAGTGCACCTAGTAACAATGCTGCTAAAAGACATGGCCATATCTCATGTAAAATGGTATTCATGATTGCACCTTCTCATCGCTATCATGATAAGAAGCACTGTCGCATCTACCATGAAGTAACCAACCTAGCAGCGTGCCTAATGCACTTGCCCCTATCATCAAAACAAATATCTCTGCAAATATACTCATTGTTTCACTCCTTGAATTGTAAACTCTATTCTTCTGTTTTTGGCTCTGCCTGCTTTTTCCATATTGCTCGTTATGGGTTTTCTTTCACCATATCCAATGGCTTTTAGCCTTGTTGCTTTGATACCCTTTTTGACCATATAATGTTTGACAGCATTGGCTCTTTTTTGGCTTAGGACTTTGTTGTATGCATAGCTACCTATGGAGTCGGTATGTCCTCCTATGATAATCCGCTCGGATGGACACTCTTTTGCGATGTTGATGATTTTATCCATCAATTTGTAACTATTTTTGTTGATAGTTGCTTTGTTATAGTTGAAATGAATTTTATGGTTTTTCATAATCGTTGTTAAAGCTTTTTGGCAAGAGACAGGTGCTGTCGCTTCTTTTTTCTTTTCGGGTACGCTTGGTTTTTGGGTTTTTGTAATTATCTTCTCTTTTTTCTCTTTTGGGGTATCTTCTTTGACTTTGACATTAAAGGTACTTTGCAAATCACCTTGCAAACTTGCTTTGATATTTTCTACCCATTTGTCATGTTGGGCTTGATTTTCTATGCTACCTTCAAAGGTGATTTGATCATCAGATATACGAAGTTTTCCCTCTTCTAAGACGCGTAATTTTTCAAGACCCAATAGGGCATTTTCTTCCCAATGCTCAGGTGCGCCATCAGCAATCTTTAGAGAATCTATCACATTGACTGGCATAAAGAGATTGTTTGCTTCTACAAGTAGCGCTTGTTTTGTCTTTTTGTTTGGGACATAGCCTGTCATGATAACCATATCATCACTATCTTTGGATATATTGAGCTCATACGGTGATGGTATGGTGGATTTTTTATGAAGCGCTTGTGTAATGTGTTTCTCTTGTTGTTTGATTGGCTCCACAAGATGTGTTTGTACGCTCTTTGCCACTGTAAGATGATTTTTAACTCCAGCTATACCTTCTATATGCAGTGCTAGC
This sequence comes from uncultured Sulfurospirillum sp., assembly GCA_964501795.1. Taxonomy (GTDB): domain Bacteria; phylum Campylobacterota; class Campylobacteria; order Campylobacterales; family QNZT01; genus JANTGR01. The sequence continues at coordinate 7,761 of CAZCUH010000046.1, read as the reverse complement.
TCTTCTGCCTTCTCCTTGAGTGCTTGAGATGGTGCTGTACCGTCAAGTATCATGATGCGCTTCATCTGCAAATCTTGCCCCTCTAAATCTGTTTTGACCCAATACATACTTTCAGATTGATATTGACTATTTGCCTTCTCCAATAATCTCTCTTTGATGGTTTCAGATTTATTTTCAAAACAAAAATATGTCAATGCCCCAATCAAAACAAGCGTTAAAATCCCTGCCAATAAGTTTTTCATAGCACTATCCCTTTTATAAAGTAAATAATATTTTACTGAATTATCAATTTAGATAATATTTTATAGTTAAGTTATATTTTTTAGTTAAGCCTCGTTTGAGCTAAGTCAAATTGAGCCTATATTTGTTATGATTAGTCAAAATATAATAGGGGAAATGTATGACAATTTATGGTATCAAAACTTGCTCGACAGTCGGTAAGGCTAGAAAATTTATGAAAGAACATAACATAGATTATGAAATGGTGGATTACAAAGTAGAACAAGTGGGTGAAGCAAAGATTCGAGAATGGCTCAAACAAGTCGATATCAATATCCTTTTCAATAATAAAGGCAAAAAATATCGAGATCTCAAGCTCAAAGAACTTAATCTTGATGATGAAGGCAAGATAGCGTGGATGGCAAAAGAAAATTATCTACTCAAGCGCCCAGTGATAGAGTATGAGGGTAAGGTCATTGTAGGATTTGATGAAGAAGAATACAAAAAATTGTTTATGACTTCATAAAAATCATAGGTGGAAGGATTGTGTCAGAATCCTTCCATCTTCTTTTTGTACTATCATGATAGCTGCTTACTTACTCGCATTATAATCTAAAATCGTCCAATATGCACCTTGTCGTACAATCATCGTATCTGATGGGTGCTTGATATGGTAAAAGATATAGCTACCAATCAGTAGTACAATCAGCCCTAAAAATAGTAAAAATCCTTTCATGTCTCCTCCTTTTCTTTGTGATTCATATCCTCACCATCTTCTACTTTTGCGACTACGAGCAAGATAAGTACAAAAAAGATGATGATAGCCATATAAATATATTCTGTCATGATAGTGCCTTAGAGATTGCCATTGATGAAGAGATAAAGATGTGTAGTGTCGGCAAATACCAGACACATTCTTCCCTCTTTTGGGTGTTGCAAGTCGTACTGTTTGCTCAGATAGATAAGAGGAGATTTTTTGATGACTTCTACCATCTCTTTGTCTGTTTGTGCGACCTCTTTTGGCAGACTTTCGATAGCGATTTTTTGGAGATGACAGGCGTTTTTAAGCGCATTGATTACCTGCGTGGTCTCATCGGTTTCTATGGTAAAGAGATGCCAAGAAAAGGCATTTTCTTTGTAGCGTCTTAGTGAGAGATCTTTGATATCATGATAGGGTTTGGAGCCTATGAGTCTCTCAAAGGTTACAGCACTTGTACCCAGATAGTAGGTCCACCCCTCCAAAAAGAGCAGTATAGCTAACAAGAGTGCCAAGATATATTGTGGTAAATAGCGTAGTTTAAACATCGAAATATCGCCCTTTCTCTTTTGCCAATGCGATGAATCTTCCTCTATCTTCATAGGCGCCAAAAGCACTATTGGGGATATAAAATGCTTCATCATCATGATAGAGTAGTATAGCATCTTCTATAGGAACGACACCTTGTAAGTTTTCCCAAGAGAAAGTATCTTCGCCCTGGACGATACCCTCTTGGGTGATGTGTAGT
>CAZCUH010000046.1:2732-5937 GCA_964501795.1 uncultured Sulfurospirillum sp. | reverse complement strand
TTCCCAAGAGAAAGTATCTTCGCCCTGGACGATACCCTCTTGGGTGATGTGTAGTGTGATGGATTTGTTTTTTAGTGTTGCATTTTCAAATGCTCTCAGTAAGCGTCTATGTACGAGCCATTTTTTACCCACATACCAATACAATATCAAGAGTGTTGAGAGCATCAACAAAGCGACCGAGCCACCCTTGAGTGCCGCGACCACACCAAATTGTGCCATGGCAAGAAAAAGCCATCCTATATAACGCCTTGCAGATTTTTTGTACTGATGTGTATAGGCATTTTCAAATGCCTTTTCAAAGTTTTCTCTATCCCAAAGATAGGAGAGGGTGAGTGGTTTAAATGTGTTCATCGCATTCACTTATATAGAGATCTTTTTTGTTGATGTGACCCTCATCTTCTAGCGCTTTGATGAGGGTGAGGGTTTGTTCATAGAGTTGGATATATCTTTTGTTATTGATTTCATAGCGTTTTTGTACTTTTTTGGCATACATCCATGCAGCGACGATAGAGAGGGCAAAAAGTCCATAAATCCACCATTGCCAAGCTTTTAGATTGAGCAATACGATAAAATATTGCACCGAAAAGAGGACAAAAAACTCCACCGAGAAGATAATCACAAGCGTAGAGCTTTGTTCAAAATCTAAGGTATATTTCTCTATCTCTCTGAGTGTTTTTAAGTTCTCATTGATCTGCTTTGCCCGTGCTTTGGCTGTATCATCAAGCGAGTTGGTGTCGATATCTTTGAGGTGGATATTGCTCAAGTTGTATTCGACGGTGGTTTGCATATAATCGCGTAGTAGTTGCGGATGTTCATCGAGTGCTTCTTGGGCTTGGGCTGGGCTTATTTTCTCTTGCCCCACGATTTTTTGCATATCTTGAAGCACCAAATTGTACAGTCCCACATGCAAAATCTCATCAATGACTCTCTCTTGGTTTAACACACTTTTCTCCCCTCTTTGCTAAGATTCGATACAAAGTCTAAGCTTTGTATCGAAAGGTACTATTTTTTCAACGCTGTGACGACAGATGGTTGTGGATCTATGCCAAATGTTGCTGTATCATCTTGTGCTGGTAAAAAGATCCCAATGAGTCCCTTGATACCTACAGACATGATGATATTGATCATAAACAGCACCCAAGCTGTGACCATCATGATAGCTGAGATACCCGCCAAAATCATAAAGGTTCTAAACTCCCCATCCATATAGAAGTGTCGTCTAAGCATCCCTTCAAGTCCTGCCATACCCATAAATGCACCCATACCGATACTTCCTATGAGATGTAGATAAAAGTGTGCATTGGCAAGTTTCATAGAGAAGAGTTTGGTGTTGTTTGTGACAAGGGGCCAAAGCACATAGACCACACTATAAAGTGTCATATAAAGCCCTGTTAATAGCGCTATATGCACATGTGCACCGATGATCCACTGCGTGTTGTGAAGGATTCTATTCATACCCATATCTGCTTGGATAATCGCAGCTGGTACAGCGAGACCAAAACCCAAAAGACCCGCCAAGAGATATTTGAGTTCCATCGTCATTTTGAGTGGTCGTGCTTTCCAAAGTGTAACTAGGGTGATAAAGAGTGCTAACCCTTGTGTGAGTAGCTCAAATGCTGTCACCATTTCACCAGAAATGAGTTTCATCATTTCAGGTTGTCCTTGATCCCCAAGTAGATGATGTGACCAAACCATCCATGAAACAAAGAGCTCTAGTAGTAGCGCTGCTCTTGCGACATTTTCCATAAAGAGTTTTTGCCCTGTGATGATCGTTGCCAAGAGATACCAAGAACCCGCGATATAGATGAGTACCAATCCATCCGCCACGAGGTCAAGCCCCCACCAAAAGAAGTTTTTATAGAGGAGTGCATCGACGGCATGGACATTCCATGCTGCGCCACTTGCATCTGCGATGAGATAGACCAAAACGAGTACCCCAGCTCCCAAAATCACAATTGCATCCAAAAAAGTATCAACTGTTCCACGGAAAATCGCTACAACAGGAAGGGAGAGGGCTGGCTCTTTTGAATAGGGTGGCTTCCCTAAAAGTTTGTTTTTGAGGTTTAAGACACCATCGATACCAAATCCAGAGATAAGAAGTTCTTTGGTTGTTTTATTGGCATGGACACCTACTTTGGCGAAGATGGTGGCATAGATGTTGTAGATAAATGCCAATGTTCCTACCATGATAAGCGCAACCCCAATGATAAAGACGATACCTCCAATAACGCTAAATTGCTGTGTATCAGCAGGTAGTGGCCAATAGAGTGTATAGAGGGGTGCATAGTGCCAAATAAATGCTGCAATCCATGCTAAGGCTGATCCAATCGTAATCATCATCCAAACAAAGTTCGCGATGCCGACACTATAGAGTGGTTTTTTGGTCAAGTAAGGTATCAAAAACATAAATGCTGCAAATACCAGCTGATAGGTAGATCCAAAGATACCGATAATTGGATGGACTGTCATGATAGAGAAATAGTGCTCTGCAGATCCTTCGATAGGCGGGATACTAGGGTTGATAAGTGCCATACGCATCAAGGTTCCCTCAATCGCTGCAAGCCCATAAAAGAGAAAGCTCATCACAACGGCTCGAAGTGTGACTTTTTGCAAGGCAGTGAGAGAAGATGGATTGAAGTTTGTGCCTGTCATGATACTCATGATTTGCCTCCTTTATCGCCACAACCAGTGACGATGACTGCTTTTTTGACAAACATATCATTGCCCTCTGGTCCTGCATATTCGGTGGATCTGATATCAAACTCTCCACACTCATTAAAAGTCCAAAGCAGGTCATTTCTCGTGCCAGGATTGACTTGCATTTGTGAGACCATCGTGCCATCTTGACGAAAGAGACCAAAGCCATAGACCAAATCTTTGCTATGCGCATCAAACAAGACTTTTTCACCCTTAGCGATTTCCATCTTTGCAGGTAATTTAAACTTGTGCTTTGCAATCTCAATATCAAAGCTTTTATCAGGGGTAATATCATGTCTCATAATATCTTCTGAAACCCAAGGAATGGTGTTGTAGGTAAATATATGGTGCCCTACACCTCCAGCAACTAAAAATGCGATATATGCATAAAACGGTATCCTGACCAACGGGGATGCTTTGTGTTCACGGGTGAGGTTATAGGCAAACCACGCGATGACAGATATGATAATCATCGCGTAGATGGTATAGGCTACATTGTGAAACTTGA
>CAZCUH010000046.1:0-2632 GCA_964501795.1 uncultured Sulfurospirillum sp. | reverse complement strand
AGTGGGAAGATTCTAAAACAAGATATTGGTTAATAATTAATCAATATAGATGAGTGTTTGTCTAGAATTTATACAAATGAGTTTGATTGAGGATAGATAGATATCTCTTCATCCTCTTCTCTTCGTACTCTCAATTTGAGTGGCAGATAAAAAAGTAGAAAAAAGAGTGCAAAAACGATGCCTACAAGCGTAAAAAATTGTGCAGGGTAGTGATTGAAAAAATCCAATAGTGGCTTAAAAAATGTTGTGATTTGTTGTAGTGTTGTGACAGATGGCGTTGTTGTGGCTATTTTTGTGCTGGTATGTGTAACAGGTGGCGTAACAACGACTTCTTTAGGAGTAGGTTCCGCTGGTAAGATAGTGGCCATAGGGATAGATTCTTGCGTCGTTTGGGTAGGTGTATCATCTACGATTGCGTCAGTATAGGTATCTGTCTGTTCGATAGGGGTAACCCACTCTTTGACCGCTTCTTGCTGCTCACTAGAGGAGAGGAGTAGTGCATCGTTTTGTGCATATTCCTGCATAGACTCAGAGTAAGGCACGGAGTTCCAACTCTTTTCTATGCCCACAGTATCTGCAAAAAGTAGGGATACAGATAAAAGATATATCGATATAATTAATTTCATTCTAATCCTTAAATAATAAATATATTATAATATTAATTCTTAAAGTTAAATTATTTAATTTATTTAGATACATCTTTCATAATCTTTAACCAATCTCGCGAAAAGTGCTTCTTGATATAAGCCTTATGATGTGGTACTTGGCAGCCAGCGCAGTTTTGATGGATGGCATCCTCTCCGATATATTGGTCGCCATCTTTGGAATCGATGGAACAGGTGGAGAAGAGGGTTTTGCCATCTTGTTTTACTTGGCTGTTATCATCAAAGCGAAAGTTGGGACAAGCACAGAGATAACAGTTGAGATTTTCCATATCATGACACTTCTTGTTCTCTTGATAAAGGGGACAAAAATCACGCTCATGGATGACCATATTGTCAAAATCAAAATAATCAATCAACGCATCATCGCTAAGATGGGCCAATTTATCGACAATCTTTTTATGCTTCTTGGCGTGTGCATCAAACCAACTTTTATACGACATCGTGTGCTCCAAATAAGATAAAGAGTAGTATCTCCACGCTCTCTAGTGTCACGCCCAAGACATCGCCATTGATAAAGCCTAGTTTCGCGCCGATAAAGCGAGCGATGATGTAGCTAAGGATGATGCCAAAGAGTAGGTAAAAGAGAAATGGACTACCTATCATGATAACACCAATGAGTGAAAATACTCCCAACGCGCCAAGCAGATAAGGCATCGTGAGTGCGGCTTTGAGTTGATTGACAAAAGAGGATTTGAATGTAAGTAGACGGATAAGCACGAGCAATCCAAGCCGAGAGATTATCACCACAGAGGCAAATAGCAGATACTTTTCTTCCAAAAATAGCGAGACAATCGCCGCAATTTTAAGCGTGAAAAAAGCCAAACCATAAAAAAGCCCCATCGCCCCAATCGTAGGCTCTTTGATGATGGCATAAGCATCTTTTCCCGAGTGCTTGGCATAGAGGGCATCCGCGACATCACAGACGGCTTCGGTGTGGATAAATCCATAGAGCACCATATACATCACCGCCCCGACTATCGCCCAGAGCCACCCACCTTGAGAGCCTATCATGATAGCGATACTAGCGAGTATGAGTCCTACCAAAGGTAAGAAAAACAACATCCCTACAAGTACCTTGGGCGAGGATAAATCATCACTTTTTTTAAAGTGCACAGGCAAGATAGTAAAGTACGAGAGGGCAAATTTCAAGCCTAAAACGAGAGGGTACATAAGAGTCCTAGTGAGATGATTATCATGATATCCATTCTCTTCTGAAAGGTGAGTGCTTTTTGTATATCATGATGGGTGATGATTTCTCGCCCTTCTCCAAAAAACGCTTTCTTTTTCAGAGAGCCAAAGTAGCGTGTATCGCCTCCTAGTTTCACACCGATTGCAAGCGCCATAGCGCTGATTGGGTGTCCTGCATTTGGGCTATCGTGATGGCGTCCGTGGGTGTAAAATCCCAAAGCTTTTTTAGAGCCAAGGAGTAGGGCTATCATGATAGCGGTGATACGCGCGGGTAAGTAGTTCGCCACATCATCTAAGCGCGCGGAAAATGTACCAAATCTCGCATAACGGGCATTTTTATAACCTACCATAGAGTCAAGCGTGTTGATACCTTTATAGACAAACAGCCCCACAATCCCAAAGCAAAAGAGGTAGAAAAGTGGTGCGATGACACCATCGCTGAGGTTTTCGGCATAGGTCTCGATGGCAGCTTTGTTGATGTCACTTGGGCTGAGTTGCTCTGTATCACGACTGACAAGATAGCGGATATTTTCAGGATGCTTGATGATGTCACGCACACTTTCATAAAGCATCTTTGAGGCGATGCCCATCGAAGCGATAAGTCCTAAGATGAGAGGATTGTCTATCATGATAGCCATAGGTAGGGTGACTATCATGATAAGGATAAGCAAAGAGAGAGCAAGCCACACCCCACGCCAAACGCTATCATGATAGAAATGCCGCTCAAACCACTGTATAAAATCTCCCATCATGATAACAGGATGACGAAGGAAAGTAAA
>CAZCUH010000045.1:0-10812 GCA_964501795.1 uncultured Sulfurospirillum sp. | reverse complement strand
AGGAGTGGGTAGCAAACCCCACGCTTACTATCTTATAAAAAGTTTCAAAAAGGAAAACATTGATTGATAACATGAGTTCACAAGCCAGAATGATTTTAGCGTTAGTGCTAAGTTTTGCATTCTTTATCACCTATGAGTATTTTATGGTACCACAAAAAAGCTCCAGTAGCATACAAGCGAAAGAGTTAAATCAAAGCACAAAGCAAGTCAATCCTATGGCCCCTACACAGGCTGCCTCAACTGCTGCACCACAAGATAGTAGTACGGCAGTGACACAGCAAGCACCTGCCGTGAGGAGCGCACACAAAATTATAGCCGTCGTGAAAGGTCAAAAGTTCCGTGCGCAGATTGATGCACTAGGACGCATTGTGAAGTATGAAGTATTGATAGAGAGATTTAAAGATCAAGAAGGTAAATATCCTAATATCGTCTCAGAAAAATATGCGCTAAAACCCTTGGAGATGCGATTTTCAGATGCAAACTTAAATAGTGAAGCTTTTGAAGTGCCTTATAGTACCAATACCCCTTCACTAGAGGTTGTCAACGGAAATGAAACCTTAACACTCACCCAAAAATTAAGTTCCACTACAGTGACAAAAAAAATCACTTTTCATAAAGATGGCTCGTACAAACTGCATGTTACTTTGAACCACGATATTCCTTATTTTATATCACCAGGATTCCGTCCTGATGAAAAAGCAGATATGTACGCTTTTAAAGGCGCATTGATTCGTAAAGCAGAGGGAAATATCGAAAAGATTTCAGATGGTGATGCCGTGGGCAATGAACTGTTTCATGGTGCCAATATCGCCTCTGCCAATGATCGCTACTATACTACAGCCTTTTATGATTTTGACAATGCAATGAATGTTTTTATCTCCAAAGATGCAGATGAAAACCCACTTGTCTTTGTGAAAGGTTCACCTTCACTCACACTCAATGGATATATGGGTGGTAAAGAGTATGAAGGCTTAAAGAAAATTGATCCACGATTAACCGCTATCATAGAGTATGGTTTCTTTACCTTTCTTGCAAAACCCGTTTTTCTCTTTTTAAAATATATACATGGACTGATTGGAAATTGGGGTTGGGCTATTGTTATCATGACAATCCTCATTAAGCTTGTACTTTTCCCACTCACCTATAAAGGTATGGTGAGTATGAATAAACTCAAAGCACTCTCACCAAAAATAAAAGAGATTCAAAAGCAACATAAAGGCGATCCACAAAAGATGAATGCCAAGATGATGGAGCTTTATAAAAAGCATGGTGCCAATCCTATGGGTGGGTGTCTGCCAATGCTGATGCAAATACCTATTTTCTTCTCCATCTACCGGGTCTTACTCAACGCGATAGAGCTAAAACATGCACCTTGGACTGGCTGGATACATGATCTTTCCGCTATGGATCCTTATTATGTACTGCCTATCCTTATGGGTGCTACGATGTTTTGGCAACAGCGTATCACACCAACAAACTTTACCGATCCTATGCAAGAAAAAATCATGAAGTTTTTACCACTTATCTTTACATTTTTCTTTGTGACATTCCCTGCAGGATTGACACTATACTGGTTTATCAATAACCTTTTCTCTGTCGCACAGCAATACTATGTCAATAGTATCTTTGACAAAGAGAAGAAAGTAGCCCTATCATGATACGCATCACAGCTCCTTCTCTAGAAGAGGCTTATACCAAAGCCTCAAAGGAGTTAAATCATTCTATTGTTGATTTGGATATCGAAGTTTTGCAAGCACCTTCAAAAGGCTTACTCGGGCTTTTTAAAAAACCAGCTATTATCACGGCATCTATCAAGGGGAAATTAAAAACAAAACAGACTCACTCCGATACAACTTTCAAAGAGATAGAGCAGGGCATAGAGGAGTTACTCAAAAATTCCTGCTTTGCCATTAGCCTTAGCAACTTAGATATCCAAGAAGATATCGTCTCTATCAAGCTTGATGGAGACGATGCTGCTTTGTTGATTGGGAAAGAGGGATATCGCTATAAAGCACTCTCTTACATCCTTCACAATTGGATCAAAATAAAATATAATAAAAATATCTCTTTAGAAATAGCAGAATTTCTAAAAAACCAAACTGAGATGATAGAAGAGTATCTACAAAGTATCAAAGAGAGAGTCCAAGAGCAGGGAAAAGCACAAACAAAACCACTTGATGGAATCTTAGTAAAGCTTGCTTTAGAGAAATTACGCGCTGCGTATCCTGATAAATATGTCGCAATAAGAACCATTAAAGATGGCCGAAAAATTGTCATCGTCAATGAATATCGAAAGGATAGCTAATCGATACCATCGCAGCAATCGCCACTGCGCATGGAGTAGGGGGGATTGCCATTGTCAGATTGAGTGGGAAAGATGCCCTTGATATTGCATTGACACTGACTAAAAAAGAGAAATTCACTCCCCGTCTTGCAACACTCTGTAAACTCTATAATCATCAAAATCAATTTTTAGATGAAGCCATCGTACTTTTCTTTCAAAATCCGCATAGTTTTACGGGAGAAGATGTTGTTGAGTTTCAATGTCATGGTGGTTTGGTAGTTGCTGATATGATACTCACAGCACTTTTAGCAAAAGGTGCGAGATTGGCAGAGCCTGGTGAGTTTTCCAAGCGTGCCGTACTCAATGGACGCATGGATTTGACAAAGGCAGAAGCAACTGCAAAACTCATAGAGACCAAAAGTATCGACGCTGCGCTTATATTGACCAAACAGTTACGGGGTGATTTAGCCAAATTTGTGGAGACTTTACGCGACTCATTGGTCGAAATTTTAGCTTTTGTAGAGGTCAATATCGACTACGCAGAAGAAGATTTACCCCAAGATTTACTCAATCAAATAGAAACAAAATTAGATGAAAATGCAGCACTTTTAGAAAAAAGTGTCCATGCAAGTCAAAGTAGGGAAGGGCTACTCAATGGCTTTAAAGTCTCACTCATTGGTAAACCCAATGTAGGCAAAAGTTCACTGCTTAATGCACTGCTCTCTTATAATCGAGCCATCATCTCAGATGTTGCAGGAACCACTAGAGACACCATAGAAGAAGAGATCAAGATAGGTACGCACTTAGTCAAAATTGTCGATACAGCAGGCATACGAGAAGCCAAAGAATCTATCGAAAAAATTGGAATAGAGCGAAGTAAAAAAGCCATTGAAGAGTCTGAAATTGTCATTGCACTTTTTGATGGAAGTGCTCCTAAAGATGCTGATGATGAAAAGATTATAGCGTTGATAAGACACTATCATGATAGTAAGGAAATCATCATAGCCATTAACAAAAAAGATTTAGAACAGCGTTTTGATGCAAGTTCTCTTGAAGAACCGCTCTATATCTCATCCAAAGAAGATACAAGTGCTATCACCCAAAGACTCAAAAAATATTTAGATTCCCAAAGTTTTGAGGATGATTTAATTCTTATCTCCAAAAGACAAATCCAAGCAACACAAAATGCGCTTCATGCTATCAAGGAAGCCAAAGCCTTGCTAGACTTTGGTGAGCTAGAGCTCTTTGCTTTTCAAATCAATGAAGCCATCGAAAATATCTCTTCAATCACCAAATCCTTTCAACGCGATGAAATCTTAGATAAGATGTTCTCTAGTTTTTGCCTAGGAAAATAGTCATCATGATAAGCTAAAAAACAGATCAACTCTTTATTGGTTAACATAATATATATTCTCTTTAAAATATAATCTTACCCGTTCTTCTGCTCCTTAGAGCTTGAAACACCCTCTAGTGCCTTTAGCTCATCTACGCGATGCATCAGATTGCCTTTACCTGTACTTAACTTCTTAAAGGCATCATCATAAGCTTCTTGTGCTTTGTGTAGTGAGCTGTCTATTTTTTGCATCTGTGCAACAAAGCCAGCAAATTTATCATACAAATCTCCTGCCTTTTTAGCAATGACTTGTGCATTTTTATTTTGATATTCAAAGCGCCAAGCGTTTTCTATCACGCGTAGCACTGCCAATAGTGTAGAGGGAGAAACTACGATGATATTGTGTTGATAAGCACGCGAAAAGAGTGTTCTATCTTTTTGAGATGCTAAAAGAAATGCCCCTTCAATAGGGATAAAAAGTAGTACAAAATCTAATGAATTGACTCCCTCAAGCTTTTGATATGACTTTGTACTGAGTGATTTGATATGCGCATTGATAGAGGCAATAAATGTGGCTAAATGTTTCTCACTATTTTCACTATCGGTATAATAATTTTCATAAGATTTTAAAGAGACTTTTGAGTCTATAATCACCTCTCTATTTTCTGGTAAATGGATGACAACATCAGGACGAAATCGTTCACCTTTATCCCCTAGATAAGACTTTTGTATGCTATATTCTCGATCTTTTTTTAAACCAGAAGACTCCAATACGCGCTCAAGTATCATCTCTCCCCAGTCACCCTGAACTTTATTGTCACCTTTTAGTGCCCTAGTCAGGTTGAGTGCATCTTCACTGATTTGAAGATTTAAGGCTTGTAAGTTTTGAATCTCTTTTGTGAGAGAATAACGCTCTTTTGACTCAGCGCCATAATAGTTTTCAAGCCTATCATGAAAAGCTTTGATATTTTCCTTAAAAGGGTTGAGAATTTGATGGAGATCTTGACTATTTTGCCTATTGAGTGCTTGCGTATTTTGGTTCAATATCCCATGTGCAATATTTTCAAATTCTTGACGCATAGTTTCTTTGTTGCTGCTTAACTGTGTAATTCTCTCCTTATAAGTCCTCAGCGTCAAAGAGAGTTTGTGAAGCTCTTGTTCTCTTAGATAGAGCTTCTTTTCAAGCACCCTACTCGCATACCATAGCCTTTGATAAAACCACCAAAACAATCCACCTGCCAATAAAAGTGCTGAAAAAAACCCTAATAATACATTGATATAAAATTCATCTATAAACATAACATCATTATACTATAATAGCTATCATGATAGACAAAATATTTCAAAATGAAATGTTTTTAGAATGGCCAAACACTATCAACCATCTTTGAACCCCACGGTTTTCTTGTGGCTTGCTCAATATCTCCTTCATTGAGATACATGATCTTAGCATCGGCGATATATTTTGAATTGATTGTATTGTACTGGTCGATATCGTTACTGCGAATCACCCCTGCAACCTTTACAATCTGTTTAGAATCATTGACAAGGATTTGGCGACTACCCTCGATAAAATAATTTCCATTAGGCAGTACCTTTACCACTCTCACTGTCACCGTCGTCTTAAACTTCTCATTTCTTGAGGTCGTACCTGTACCTGAGAAAGTGTTGTTGGTATTGGTTTTAAAACTCACATCGGTTAAACCATTAAGAGGCTTTAACAGCCCTCCTCCAAAGACCCCTCCTCCTAAATTGTTTTGTGAAAGATCAGATATCTTTTTATTACCCACTGAAGATTGTGTCGCACTTTCATCTATCACAACTGTAACAATATCATTGACATGCATCGCTTTTCTATCACTAAAGATTGGGTTTTGCCCTCTTCCATAGACGGATCCCTCATGTGCATAACATTTTTTATTGGCACTCGTAGAAGGATTTTGCACATAATCAGGTGCCTGCATATCTAAGGCTGGTCTTGTCATATGCGATGTACAACCTCCTAAGATGTTGACAAGGGCTATCATGATAAATAGTTTGATTTTGTTCACATATTTTCCTAATGTTGTATTGGTTATAATAGAAGCAAAATATGTTCCAAAAGGGTTATGATGAGTACGCTAAAAGAGAAGTTAAAAAGCGATTTAAAAGCAGCTATGCTTGCAAAAGATAATTTTAAGCGAGACACTATCCGTTTTTTGATGGCAGCTATCAAGCAGATAGAAGTAGATGAACGCATTGAGCTGGATGATGCAGGTATCACTAAGTTGATTCAAAAGTCTCTCAAACAACGAGAAGATGCAGCGACACAATTTAAAGAAGCTGGGCGTGATGATCTCTATGATAAAGAGATAAAAGAGGCTGCCATATTGAGAGCATATATGCCCCAACAATTAAGCCAAGAAGCACTAAAAAACATCATCACTGACACGATCACAAAAGTGGGAGCAAGTAGCATGAAAGATATGGGAGCGGTGATGAAACTTGTCTCTCAAGAGGTGGGTTCACAAGCCGATGGCAAAACAATCTCTACCCTCGTAAAAGAATTATTAAAATAGTTTTAATATAATTATTAATTCATATAGCTTATTGAAGTGTAACCCCTATTATAGGATAATTTGAAGTTACATTTCAAGGAGAAAGTTATGAAAATGAATTTAAACAGTAGTGCGCCGATTTTATTATCCGCAGCGGTTGCACTAGCACTTAGTGGTTGTGCTGAAAAAAAGAGTTGTGCTGCCACAACGGCGACTACCCCCGCAGTAGTCAAAGCAGCTCCAACACTCACGCCAATCGATGAGAAAGACAAGCAAATTGCAGCGTTAAAAGCAGCTATCGCACAAGCAAAAAATAGGACAGTCGTCAAAGAAGTTGCTGGTGAGAGTTCGCTGTACCCGCCAAACGCTGAGCCTGGTAAATGTTATGCTAGGGTGTTAACACCTGCTAAATATGAGGTACAAACAGAGAAGATTGTAGCTAAAGAGGCTAGTGAGCGTCTGCAAGTTATTCCCGCAAAATATAAGTGGACGACAAAAAAAGTTTTAGTCAAAGAGGCAAGTGAGAGAATTGTAGCAGTCCCCGCAACCTACAAAACTATCACCGAAAAGGTTCTTGTGGCACCTGCTACAGAACGCGTGGTAAGTGTGCCCGCTACCTATGAGACGACAACAGAGAAGATATTGGTAAAAGCAGCACATACAACTTGGAAACAAGGTCGTGGTCCTGTTGAAAAACTAGACAATGCCACTTGTGAGATCATGTGTTTAGTCAAGGTTCCAGCGCGCTATAAAACGATTACTAAACGCATTTTAAAGACGCCAGCAACCACAAAGACTATCCCTGTTCCAGCACGCTACAAAACAGTCACAAAAAGAGTGATAGATAAACCAGCAAGCACGAAAACTGTTACAATACCAGCACGCTATAAGACCATAAAAGTCAAAGAGTTAGTTGCACCAGCCGTGGTAAAACGCAATACCATTCCTGAACAGTACAGAACTGTCACTAAGAAAATCAAGATTAGTGATGCGGTATTAAAATGGCAACCCGTACTCTGCAAATCAAGCATGACAAGAGTCAATATCAAATCTGTCCAAAAAGCACTCAAAGATGCAGGATTTAATCCAGGACCAATTGATGGTATCATGGGTTGGAGAACAAAGTCAGCCTTGCATAAATTTCAAAAATCACAAAGCCTCTCTTCTGGTGCACTTACCAAGGAGACCCTAAGCGCACTAGGGCTATAGAAGATTCCTCTTTTATAGAAGAAAAGCAGACATCTTTTAGATGTCTTGCTCTACTACCTCTTTAAATCTTTCAAAATAGACTTTTTTCATCTTGGATAAATCTTTTTTGACATCGTTGAGAATAAACTTTTTATCCTCTGTCACTTTACCAATTCTATCTATCCTCATACCCACTTCTTTCGCATAAGCTTCAAAAGCAGCTGTATCTTCTACCTCTACCAAAGCACGCGAAAAACTCTCAGAAAAGATATCTCTCTCATCCTCTACTCTGATGCCACACGCCACGCCTTTATCGGCTAAAACTGCCATTTTTGCTAATGCTATGGCAATACCACCGACATTCACATCTTTTGCGGCTAACAATAGCCCTTTTTTATTGGCTTCTATCACAAAATCCCATAGCTGTAACTCTTTGTCTAAATCAATAGTGGCTAAGGTGCCCTCTACCTTGTTAAAAAGTTCTTTCATGTAAAGAGAAGCACCAAAATCATGCTTGGTCTCACCAAGTAGATAAATGGCTGACCCTTGCTTTTGAAAAGAAGAAGGTAAAATAGCATTTTCATCATCATTGACCCCAACCATACCAATAGAAGGAGTAGGAAAAACACCCTCACCATCCGTCTCATTATACAAAGAAACATTACCACTCACCACTGGTGTATGAAGCGCTTTACAAGCGCGTTTAATTCCCTCACAACTTTGTGCAAACTGCCACATAATCTCAGGTTTCTCTGGATTTCCAAAATTGAGGCAATCTGTGATAGCCAATGGTCTAGCACCACTCATGGCGACATTTCTTCCACTCTCCATCACAGCAGCACTTGCCCCTCCTTCTGGATCGATGTAACAATATCGCGGATTACAATCACTACTCATAGCAATCGCCCTACCCGTCTCTTTGACTCTCACCACAGAGGCATCTAAGCTACCAGGAGCTTTGACTGAATTGGTCTGTACCATAGAGTCATATTGTGTATATATCCATGATTTATCCACCACTTCTACACTAGCAAAGAGTCTATCAAATGCCTCAGAGTTCTCTACCTTTTCAAAAGCATCTATCGTCGTATCTTTTATCTTATCTAAGTAGCTGGGTTTAGCAATAGGACGATCAAGAATAGGTGCTTCTTCAGAAACAGGCGCAATGGGCATATTGGCTACCTCTTCACCATGCCAAAAAAGTTCCATATTTCCTGTATCAGTGACTTCACCAATAATCGCAGCATCCAAATCCCATTTTTCAAAGATTTCAACGACTTTATCTTCATAACCCTTTTTGGCACAAATGAGCATGCGTTCTTGTGATTCAGAGAGCATGAAGTCATAAGGTGTCATATTCTCTTCCCTAGCAGGCACACGATCTAGATGCATAATCATACCCGAGCCTGTTCTTCCCGCCATCTCAAAGGAACTTGATGTTAATCCTGCTGCACCCATATCTTGGATGCCCACGATATAATCATGCTTAAAAAGCTCCAAACAGGCTTCTAAAAGTAACTTTTCGGCAAAAGGATCACCCACTTGTACCGTTGGACGCAATGATTTGCTCTCTTCTGTGAAACTATCTGAACTCATCACCGCACCACCAAGACCATCACGCCCTGTTTTAGAACCGACATAAATGACTGGGTTTCCTGTTCCTTCTGCTTTTCCATAGAAGATTTCATCTACTTTACAAGTACCTAGTGTAAAGGCATTGACCAAGATATTGCCATTGTAGGCAGCATCAAAAAATGTCTCACCACCCACAGTAGGCACACCCATACAATTTCCATAATCCCCGATACCTGCAACCACACCTCGTACAAGATAGCGCTGATGGCGACTGATATCGTCTTCTTTAGTAATATCACCAAAACGCAGTGCATTCATATTTGCCACAGGTCTTGCACCCATGGTAAAGACATCTCTTAAAATACCCCCTACTCCCGTCGCTGCACCTTGATAAGGCTCTATAAAAGAGGGATGATTATGTGACTCCATCTTAAAGACCGCTGCCATACCATCACCAATGTCAATCACACCAGCATTCTCTCCTGGACCTTGAATCACCCATGGTGCAGAGGTCGGAAAACCATTGAGATATTTTTTACTTGATTTATACGAACAGTGCTCTGACCACATCGCTGAAAAAATCCCAATTTCTAGTAAATTTGGTTCTCGTTTTAGTATCTCTTTAATGTGTGCATAGTCTAATTTGGAGAGTTTGTGTGCCTGCAATATCGCATCGATATCTTTCATGAATACCCTTATGTAGTTTTCTAGATTTTACTGAA
Organism: uncultured Sulfurospirillum sp.; assembly: GCA_964501795.1. Taxonomy (GTDB): domain Bacteria; phylum Campylobacterota; class Campylobacteria; order Campylobacterales; family QNZT01; genus JANTGR01. Next base: position 1,173 of record CAZCUH010000045.1, on the reverse strand, counting down.
AAATTCCTTGCAATAGCGTAAAAGCGCCTATCATGATAGTCACTTGGAGAGGCTCTCTTCTAAAGGTGCAAAGAGCTTGTAGCCTATCCCATACACACTCTCTATACAATCAACGGGTAACTTTTTGCGTACTCTAGTAACTAAAGAGCGTATATTATCTTTTGAAATTATGACACCTTCATATTCAAAATAGTTGATTATCTCTTCATTAGAGCATATCCTTTCAAAATGCTCACTAAGCAGTTTTAGAAACAGTAGTTCATTTTTTGTCAATTTGACAAGATTATTGTGATCATATAAGGCAACTGCACGCTTATCAAAATAGAGATGACTATTTAGAATAATACGCTCATTGAAGAGATTTTCACCCTTTTTATTATTGATTTTCTTACAGACTTTATAGAGTACTTCAAGCATATTATCATGATCAATAGGCTTGGTGATAAATTGATCAATCCCTATATTGATCAAAGTCAGTAGATATTCAGATTCATGATGGGCAGAGAGAACCACGATAGCTTGCTCTTCGTTGCGTTGATAAATCGCCTTTGTAAGCTCGATACCATCCATTTCAGGCATTTTGATATCCGTAATGATTAAATCAAAATATTTGCCCTTCCTATCATGATAGGCTTCATACTGTTGCAAGCCAGCCTTACCATCAACAGCACCTTCACAATAGCGAAAATAGTCTTCCAATATCTCAATAGAATTTTCACGCAATTGGGCATAATCTTCCACAAATAGAAGGTCTAAATCTTTTGTCTCTTCATAGAGTAATTGAAAGTCCATAGTGAAGCCTATTGAATTTTTTCTTATTATATTATAAAATACTTAATCTAAATAAAATTTTAATGTATATGAAAAAAGTGTTGATAAAAGATGGTGCGATCGGGGGGATTTGAACCCCCACGCCGTGAAGCACGAGCCCCTCAAGCCCGCGTGTCTACCGTTCCACCACGATCGCAAATTATGTAGTCGATACTTTTATTTTACAATGCAGTATCTATACATTTTGAGGCTATCATGATAGGGTTGCCTATCATGATAGGTCTATACTAACCTAAAAATGGGTTAGCATAAAGTGCGATTAAAGCGATAACAAGTGCATAAATAACTTGTGCTTCAATCATCGCCAAAGCGATAAACATCGTCGTCATAAGTTTACCACCT
>CAZCUH010000044.1:0-10899 GCA_964501795.1 uncultured Sulfurospirillum sp. | reverse complement strand
AAATGTTGGCTCACTCTCTTTGCTAAGTCTATAGGGCGAATTTGCAAAGACTCTTCTACTAAAGTTGTATTTCCATGAGGGATAAATGTATCATCATACTCAAAGGAGATGATTTCAATATCAGGTATATCAAGTTCTCGTATAGCAGAGGCAACACCACCCATCTTGGATGAGTCTGAAAAAATAAACCATTTTTTATATTGTGTAGAAAGACTTTCTAAAAGCACGCTATCTAAGGGCTTGACAAACATTAAGTCTAGTAGTGCAATGCTATCATGATAGTCCAACTCTTGCATCGTTTGGTAAGCGCGTCCCACTCCATTTCCATAACCAATAAATAGAATATCTCCATGAGATTTTTTTAACAGTTGCGCTTTTCCTAGCTCAATTTTATCACACATAAAATCATCTGTTTGGATAAATGCACCTCGAGGATAACGCATTGCACAAGGACCAGTGTGATGATAGGCAAATGTTAGCATAGCTTCCAGGGTTATCCCATCGCGTGGTGCAAATAGTGTCATATTTGGAATAGCACGCAGATAGGAGATATCAAAAGCACCTTGGTGTGTTTCACCATCTTCTCCAACAATACCAGCTCTATCGATGGCAAAGACAACGGGTAAATTCATGATACAGGCATCATGAATGACTTGATCATAAGCGCGTTGTAAAAAAGTAGAGTAGATAGTGATAAAAGGTTTAAATCCCTCTTTTGCCATGGCACACATCGAAGTGACCGCGTGTTGCTCTGCGATTGCAACATCCCAAAATCTCTCAGGTAGCGCTTCCATCAAGAGCTTGATACCAGTACCACTAGGCATGGCAGCGGTAACGCCAACGACATTGTCATGTTTTTGTGCCAATTTTAACAGACTTTCACTAAAGAGGGTTGTTGCATTTTTGCTTCCACTTTTGCTAAGGGGTTCACCTGTCTCAACATCAAACTTACTGACACCATGCCAATGTTCAAAATTACCTTCAGCCTTATCATAGCCCTTGCCTTTGATAGTCTGTGTATGGATAAGAACAGGTTTTTTCATCGCTTTTGCAAGGGTGAAACTCTCTATTAAACTTTCTAAATCATGTCCATCGGTCGGACCAATATACTCTAAGCCTAGCTCTTCAAATAAGAGACCTGGTGTGATAAGCTTGAGGCTCTCATCAAATCGTTTTGCAACATAGGTGGCACCTTCTGGTAGATGTTCTAAAATCGTTTTTGTATTTGCTTTCATTTTTTGGTAAAACTTACCAGCCATCACTTGTGAGAGGTAGTTGGAGATAGCGCCAATTGGTTTGGCGATACTCATCTCATTGTCATTGAGGATAATCACCACTGGATATTTTCTATCCCCAAGTTCGTTCATCGCTTCATAAACCATACCTGCAGTCATGGAGCCATCACCGATAAGTGCGATAGGAAGTCGATCTTCATTTTTAAGCTTAATGGCTTTGGCAGCACCTACTGCTAGTGAAATGGAGGTAGAACTATGACCTGCTACAAAGTAGTCATAAGGCGACTCTGAAGGTTTGGTATAACCACTAATACCTCCAAATGTTCTAAGTGTACTAAACTGGTCCCATCTACCTGTTAAAAGTTTATGGGCATAAGCTTGGTGTGAGACATCAAAGATGAAGGGATCTTTTTCTACATCAAAGACATAATGCATGGCTACAATGAGTTCCACAACACCTAGTGTGGAACTTAAATGTCCTCCATTTTGGCTCACAGTTTCTAGTATTTTTTCTCTGATTTCAGAGCACAGAGTATTTAATTCATCTAAAGAATACTCTTTAATATTCATGCTAACCCTCTCGTTTAATCAAGGCAATCGCTTTTTCTATGCGTGTATCGATATTGCCATCAATATTTCCTATATCACTAAGTATAATGATTCCACCTTTATTTATGGCATCATCGGCATCTATTTTGATGTTTTTGCGTGCTTTAAATTGCTCTTCTATATACTGGGCATCTTTTGGATTGACTTTCAATGTGATAGCACTTGCCTCTTTTAAATCATCTAGAAAGGCATCAGCTAATTTTTTTGCTACGATTTGAGAATGCTCTTCTAACTCTTTTTTGATGATTTTTTTTGCGATAATGCTTGCTGCTTCTATGAGTTCGTCTTTGGAGTCATTAAAAAATATTTCCTGTTTTTGGATCTGTTCATCAAGTGCGGTGATAGACTTAATGAGTTGTATATTGTGATCATCACTCTGTTCTTGTAGGGTTGCTTGTGTCTCCTTTATACCTTCTGCTCTTCCCTCTTCGTAAGCTTCAGTGCGGGTACTATTTATCTTCTCTTCAACCTCTTTTTGTAGCGTTTCAAGTTCACTTTCAAGTCTTATATTTTCACTACTAAGATACTCTATTTTTTGTAATAAGCTATCAGCTTCATGATTAGTTTGTGGTTTTTCTTCTTCCTCTATCTCGGAAGCTTCTTGGGCTGCTTGAGGTGTGGAAAAAAGCGCATGATTAAAAGGTTCTTTTGTTTCATCATTCACTTCCAAGGAAGCAAATTGGAATTTTTTAACATGATGTTCATCCAGCTTACTAGAATCGATGACCTTTCCCATGCTACTCTATGACCTCGTCTGCATCACCCATTTGTACAAGTCCTTTTTCAGCAAGTTTGCCTACTTCTTCGACGATAGCGCGTTGGGCATCTTCGACATCTTTGACTTTAACAGCACCTAAAAATTGCATCTCTTCTTCAAATGCTTCTGCGGCGCGCTGCGACATATTTGACATGAATTTCTCTTTTAAATCTTCTCCTGAACCTTTCAATGCAACCATGAGTTGATTTTGGTCTAGTACTTTGAGCAATTCTCGAATGGCATTGGCATCTAGTTTTTCTATATCTTCAAAAGTAAACATCAACTCTTTGATAGTACCAGCAAGGGTACTATCTGCTTTTTCAACAAGTTCGATAGTAGATTTTGTGGCTTTTTGTCCTAATTTATTGAGCATTTCAGCCACAGCGCGTGGGCCACCCACTTCTACTTTGTAGGTGGTGAGAGATTCTAGTTTACTCTCTAAAACAGCAGAGACCCTTTTGATGATAGAAGGGGAGATATCTCCTAAATTTGCCATGCGTATGGTGACATCAGCTTTTAAATCATCTTCAAAATAGGAGAGCGTTTCTGCTGCTGCTATGGGTGTCATATGTGCAAGGATTAGGGCTATAGTTTGTGGATGTTCTGTGACGATAAAATCTGCTAGTTGTTCAGGTTTGACTTTTGCTAAAAATTTAAAGCTCTGTGCATCGCCCAAATCCTTTGTCAATTTGGCCAAAATCGAATTGGCGGTTTCTACACCAAAAGTTTTAAAGAGCACCTCTTTGGCATAGTCTAAACCACCGTTTAAGATGTATTGATTACTTTTTAGCAGCGTACTAAATTCGTCTAGTATCATAGCAGAGATGGGTTGTTCAACATTTTTAACCAAAGCCAATTCTGTAGAAATTTGTGTGATTAAATCTACATCTAGATTGGCAAAGACCCGTGAAGTTGTCTCTTCCCCTAGTTGCATCAATAAAATGGCCACTTTTTGACCGATACTTAAATTATCATATACCTCTTGTTGCTCTTTGGTTAAAGCAATATCGTTTGTGTCTATATCATCCATGCTTATTCCTCTTCATCTCAGATATCCGTCCCAGGTTGCATGATAGTTTGGATGAGTTTTGCTAACTCTTCTGGATTATTGTTGATATCTTTTTGCATGCGTTCAAGTAGTATGGTATGTTTGAGTGTTTGTTCATCCATCTCTTCGTTGATTCCAAGTTGGGCTTCTATTTTTTTCTTGGCTTCATTATATTTTTCGAGTGCTTCATTGTCTTCCATATCATCTTCTATGTCGTGTAGTTCAACTTCCTCTTCTTCTTCGACTTGTTCAAAATCTTGAATCATTTTTTCGGAAAATGGTTTAATGATTTTTTTGTAAAAGAGTAATAAAAGAATACCAGCCACGAGATATTTTAAAATTGGCAAGAGGGGATTGATATATTTTGCAGTCGTTTGAGAGATATTTTCTGGCTCTTTATTGCCAGCATCAGATTTAAATTGTAAATTAGTGACAGTCACTTCATCACCTCTTTTTTCATTGTAGCCTATACTGCGTTTGACGATGCCATCAATGGCATTGAGTTCACTTTTGTCTAAAGCGATATAGTCCATTTTCTTAGGATCTTTTTCACTCTTTTTATACTTACCATCTACAACGACAGCAGCGGTGATACGCTTGAGTGTCGCAAATTCTCCATGGGTATTAGTGACTTTTTTAGAGATTTCATAGTTGGTTGTGGTGGTACTCTTTTCATATTTTTCACCATTTTTCTTCCCTTTTTTATCCAATGGTTTGCTAGGTGAGATATTGGAGATGGCACCAGGGACACCAGAGGCTTCTTTATCAGACTTTGCACCCTCTTTTTTCTCTTCGCTACTTTGTTCACTTCTTACCACTGACTCTGGATCATAATATTCATCCACTATATTTTTTTGTTCAAAGTTGAAATCTGCTGTCACCTTTGCTACCAAGTGTTCTCGACCACCTACAACAGGAGAGAGGATTTTATTGATTTTCTCTTCTAAAGCTTTTTCAAATTTCTTTTTATACTGAATTTGAGCAGAGATATCTTCTGCACCATAACCCGTGTCACTGCCCTCATCCAAGGGATCGCCATGTTGGTCTATTAACTTTACATTGCTTGGCAAAAGTTTAGTGACAGAAGCAGAGATAAGATTTTTGATACCAGTAACTTGTCTAGCGGTCAACTTCATAGAGGGGAGTGTTTTAAGTACGACTGAAGCAGTAGGAAGTGCCTCTTTTTGTACGAATACGGTCTCTTTGGGCAGTGCTATATGTACGGTTGCATCTTCTATAGGTGTGAGTGCTTCGATAGTGCGTGCAAGTTCTCCCTCAAGGGCGCGTAAGTATTTGATATTTTGAGCAAAGTCTGTCTCTCCAAAATTTTGTGTATCAAAGAGTTCAAATCCAACCTTGCTATTTTTAGGTATGCCTTGAGAAGCTACGACGATACGCTCTTTATAGAGATGCTCTTTAGGGACTTTGATGACATTTTCATTGACTATTTTGTAAGGGATATTGTCTTTTTCTAACTGTTTGATGACAAGCGCAGAGTCCGCAGGTGAAAGCTTGTTAAATAAAACACCATAGCCATCATTTGCTTTTTTTGCATTGCTATAGAGTACTAAAAATACAACAAAAGCAATCACAGCCATGGTAGAGAGGGCAATAATCGTTTTTTGTCTTTTATTGAGTGATGTAAAGAGTGTTGTAATCTGCTCAGTTAGCGTTTTAAAATCCATACTCTACCTGTGTGTTATATTATTTTTTTAAACTCCTCTAAAAATCTATCATTTTGTGAAGGAGTACCTATCGTAACTCGAATACCATTGACACCATAGCTGGTTAAATCTCTTATTATTATACCTTTTTTTAATAAGATTTGAGCACACTCTTTAGAAGAGAGGTCATCTGAAAAAAGTAAAGTAATAAAATTTGTGAAGCTATTAATAAAATCTATTTTATTTTCTCTTGCAAAGTTTTCATACTTTTCCATCTCTTTGAAGTTATTGTCTAGGGTTTTTTCAAGAAAGTCATCATCTTGCAAAGCCGCTAAGGCTCCCTCTAAGGAAAGGGAAGTTACATTAAAAGGAGGACGCATTTTATAGAGTGTATCAGTGATCTCTTTTTGTGCGATACCATACCCCACACGCAAACCACCCAAAGCATAAGATTTTGAGAAAGTCCCGAGATAGAGGCAGTTTGGAAATCTCTCTATCAGATGGGATGGTTCTATATGCATGGCACTATCTTTTGCAGAAGCAAAATCTTGATAAGCTCCATCGATCACCACGAGGGTATTTGCGTCTATTTTCTCCAAAAATTGATAAACATCTTCTTGTTTGAGACACTCTCCTAGTGGGTTGTTTGGTAGGCATAAAAAGATGATGTCGATATCTCTGTTTTGTTCATAAATCTCTAAAAACTCTGCTAGCACATGTTGATGTGAGGGTGTTTTTAGGATAGTAGCTCCAACTTGTTTGGCATAGATGTCATACATCGCAAAAGTGGTTTTGGCCGTCAAAATCTTCATCTTTGGATGTGCTTTGGCATGGATAGCAAAGAAGATGACTTGATCACTTCCTGCTCCGATGATGAGATTTTCATTGGGGACTTGGAATTTTTTGGATAAGGCATTTTTGAGTGCTAACATACTATCATCAGGATACATATAGACATTTTTTGCAGCTTTTTGTAGTGCTTTTTCCACTTTTGGACTGACACCAAATGGGTTTTCATTACTAGCGAGTTTGACTATCTCCTCAGGTTTGATGCCATATTCTCTGATGACAAGTTCGATCGGTTTGCCCCCTTCATAGACTTGTATTGTTTCTAAATTGGGGTTAAATTTCATCATTATCTCCTTTGATATATGAGCCGAGCCATTTGATTTTGTGAGGATATTTTTGGATGATGTTTTGGATATTTTCATCATCGATATGCCCTTCAAAATCGATATAAAAAAGCGACTTAAAGGCTTTATCTTTGAGTGGTCTTGATTCTATCTTGGTGAGATTGATTTTGTTTGCTTCAAAAGATTGTAAAAAGTCTAATAGTGCCCCTGGTTTATCATCCGTTTGTGCAAGGATAGATGTCTTATCATGAGAGCCTTTTTCATTTTTAAAATCACTCAAAATTAAAAAGCGTGTTCTATTGGCAAGATTGTCTTCTATCTTCTCAAAATGAATAGGTAAACCATGAATTTTTGCTGCGATATGAGAGCAGATTGCAGCGGCATGTTTGTCCTTTTTTGCTCTTTGTGCTGCAGCTGCGGTGGATCTGGTAGGGATAAACTCTACATCTTGTAAAAAATGCTCTTCTAAAAAGTTTTTACATTGATTGTAGCCTTGAGGATGTGAATAAATCACTTTGATATCTTTTAAATCCTCACTTAAAGTGGCAAAAGAGTGGTGAATATCCAAATACATTTCCGCGATGATGCGTGCTGTATATTTACCTAAACAATCCAATGTGGCACCTACTGCACCTTCTGTATTGTTTTCGATAGGGACGACACCATATTTTGCCTCTTTGTTCTCTAGCACTTTAAAAACGGCTTCGATAGAATTGAGTGGTAAATATGCACTAAGCGCACCAAAGCGACTCTCTGCTGCTTGATGGGTATAAGAGCCTTCTGGACCTAGGTAGGCTATCTTTTCAGGAAGTTCGAGATTTCTACTCACGGCAAAGATTTCCATAAATATGGCTTCGATGGCACTCTGGGTGAGTGCTCCTTGGCTCTGTTTTGTCAATCTTTGGATGATTTGGCGCTCTCGTTCTGGACGATAGATACTAGAGCCATCACTCTGCTTGAGATGACCTACTTGTTTGACAAACTCCATGCGTTTATTGAGTAGTATGAGCAGTTCATCATCGATATCATTGATACCTTTTCTTAGTTCATCTAGTGTTATCATGATAGCTCCTTATCGCTATTTGTTAAGATAGGCTTTCTCATTTTGTATCATATCTTCAAAGCTCTCACGCGCACGGATAAGCCTATCTTTGCCCTCTTCAAGTGCTACTTCTGCAACGCGTCCTCTTGTGTTATAGTTACTACTCATGGTAAAACAGTAAGCGCCTGCACTTTTGATCACGACCAAGTCATCATGATAGCTTTGAGGAAAGTCTATATCTTTTGCAAAGAAATCACCACTTTCACAGACGGGTCCTACGATATCTGCTTTTGTGACATTGTCTGTTCGATCAAGTAATTCTACACGATGAAAAGCATTATAAAGGGAAGGACGAATCAAATCATTCATGCCTCCATCTACGATGACAAATCGCTTGTCTTCATTGATCTTTTCGTATAAAACTTTTGTCACAAATTCGCCAGCATTTCCTACGAGAAATCTTCCTGGTTCACACATCACTGTCACATCAAGATTGCCTAAAGTTTCAAGGATAGCTTGTGCATAGTCATAAGGCTCTATCAAGGTTTCACCCTCATAATCGATACCAAGACCTCCTCCGATATCAAAAAACTTAATATCAATGTCAATGGCTTGTAAGCTTCTTACCAAATCAGCAACCACTTCGCTAGACTCTTTAATAGGTGTGAGTTCGGTAAGTTGTGAACCGATATGAAAATGGATGCCTACAGGATCTAAAAATGGTGAATTTTTTGCTTTGATATACATGCGTTTGGCAGTATCTAAATCGACTCCAAATTTATTTTCATGTAAGCCCGTAGAGATATAAGGGTGCGTCTGAGGATCGATGTTTGGATTGACACGGATGGAGATGCGTGCTTTTTTCTCTAGAGATTTTGCCTGCAACTCAACGCGCTCTAACTCCGCTTCACTCTCAAGATTAATCAGTAAGATATCTTCTCGAAGCGCTTCTAAAATCTCATCATCGCGTTTACCGACACCTGAAAAGATGATTTTATAGTGTGCTACACCTGCTAAAAGTGCACGCCTGACTTCTCCGATAGAGACACAATCACAACCCGCACCCATATTGCCTAGGTGCTGGATGACAGAGAGGTTAGAGTTGGCTTTGACAGCGTAGCAGATGAGGGATTTTCTAGCTCTAAAAGCTTCTTTAAGTGCCGTGTATTGTTGCGTAATATAATCAAAATCATACAGGTAAAGCGGTGTGCCATATTTGGCTGTAAGTGTTTTATAGTCTATCATGATAGAAGGCCTAGTGTTTTTGGGGATATTTTATCTTATCTGTTCTTATAGATGATATACAAAGCAGTTAAAAAGAGTATAAACAGAGGCAAAATGATTCCAAGTTCGGGTAAAATGGCACCATTGCTAGCAATCTTGGCTAAGGTAAATAAGATACCCCAAAGTATCAAAACTCCTAGAATATTGACAGAACTAAGGAGGGCAAGATTGCTCTGCCTTCTTTGTGCAGGAAGAGGATAAAAAAGTGCCAATATCGCCAGTGGTGCAAAGAGAGGAAAGGCTATCATGATATAGAGATTTGCACGGAGCTTATCTGTTTTTAAGCCTTGCGTATTGAGTAGTGTTATCGCAGCAAAAGAGTCTTGTATCGTTAATTTGCTTTTGCCTTTAAAGAGATTGTCAATAATCTGTGGTTTAAAGCCCTCTAGGGCATCCATATATTTTATATTTTGGTAAGTGAGTCTTGCATGGGGGGAGTTAATCTCTGGTTTTGTCAATTGTTGCACTGCTTGTAGCTGCCAGTGGTCTTTTTTAAAATAGGCTTTTTTAGCAGTAATGATATGGTGAAGATGTCCTTTTTGTGTTTTAAAAATTTTGATATTTTCTCCCTCTTTTTTAAGGGGATTGAGACTTTCGATATAGATGTAATCATCATGAGATTTTAAAAAGAGATGTTTGCTTGTATCGGATATTTTTCCATTTCTTTTGATGCTATCAGCATACTCATTGGCTTTAACAAACTTTGAGCTATTGAGTCCTATATAAAAGAGTGTCAGTAGCAAGGAGAGTACAAAGAGAGGAAGAATCACATCTTTTTTAGAAGCACCCAAGGCATAGAGTGAGACGAGTTCATTGGAGCGTATGAGTTGGAAAATAGTACTTAACATGGCAAAGATCAAAGAGAGGGGTAGGGTATAATTGATAAAGTTTAAAAAAATATTACTGGCATACATGATTTGCAAATTGGCGGAGGGAGGTAGATATTTAAAGTTTTGCATGATATCAATACCGGTGAAAAAAAGCTCCATGGCTAAAAAGAGAATGATAAAGTTTTTTAAAAAAAGTTTGCCCAAAAATTTTTGATAAATTTTCATGGGCAGATGCTTTTTTTAGAGACATATTTTTGAATCAACTCTTTATTTGTGAGGGTAGGGGTCTCTTTGGCGATATCACTTGCTATCATGATAATCTTTTCTAAGCAGGGCAGTTGTTCTTTGGAAAAATTACCCAATACATGTTTAGTGACATCTTCTTTTCTTGGAGGTCTTCCGATACCTAGCCGCACCCTATCATAGTCATTTCCAATGTGTGTGTCTAGTGATTTTAGTCCATTATGCCCACCCGAAGATCCACCAGTTTTGATGCGTATAGAACCAAAGGGAATATCTAATTCATCATGAAAAACAACCACATCATCGATTTTAAAGTAATTTTTGACAACTTGTACACTCTCTCCTGAGAGGTTCATGTAGGTAAAAGGTTTTAAAAGTAAAAAGTGAGGTGTTTTGTAGAGTGCACCTTTAAAAGATGACTTGGTAATATTGACAGCTTTGAGGTCATCAATCAATTTGTCGATGACCATAAAGCCTATATTGTGGCGATTTTTCTCATATTCGGTACCAGGATTTCCTAAACCGACAAGTAAAATCACAAAAGCTTACTTCGCTTTGATAACACCAACGACAGATACACGGTCTGCATCCATAAGTGTTACATTTGCAGGTACTTCTATATCTCGGATAAGAATAGAGTTACCCACATCAAGATCAGATACATCAAGTACAAATGCATTTGGAAGATCTTCTGCTTTAGCTTTTACAAGAAGTCTCTTTTTTGAAGTGATTAAAACACCCTTGTTTTTAAGACCTATTGGAGAGCCAGTGGTTTTAACAGGTACAAGATACTTCGCTTCAAGACCTTTTTGTGCCACTCTCAAATCTACATGTAGAATTCTGTTTGTAACAGGATCTCTTTGGTACTCTTGGATGATGACAGGAAGTGTCTTATCGCCAACTTTTACATCAAAAATTAATGTCTCTTTTTTTCGTGCAGCTTTGATAAATTCATTGTCTTTAAATGCTGCGTTGATGTTTTCTAAGCCTTTTCCGTAGATGTTGGCGATTAGATAACCATCTCGTCTTAAAGCTTTTGTAGCTTTTTTACCGA
>CAZCUH010000043.1:0-11113 GCA_964501795.1 uncultured Sulfurospirillum sp. | reverse complement strand
TGGATATGGACTCAAAACAGCAACTTATACCTCCCAAGTGCGTGGTGGTCCTACGGTAGTTGACATCACACTAGATGATGAAGAGATTTTTTATCCTTATGCCAATGATGGTGAAGTGAATTTTATGCTTTCTGTTGCTGATGTGAGTTATCAACAGTTTAAAAAAGGTGTACAAGAGGGTGGTATTATCGTCGTTGATCCAAATCTTGTACATCCAACAGATGAAGATAGAAAAAAGTGGAGAATTTATGATATTCCTATTATTACTATCGCTAAAGAAGAAGTTGGGAATGTCATCACGCAATCAGTTGTTGCACTTGCTATTGCAAATACGATGATGGATGCACTTGATAAAGAAGTCCTGATAGATACGATGCTTTCCAAAGTACCACCAAAGGTTCATGATGTCAATAAAGTTGCTTATGAACTCGGTGAAAAATATGCAAAAGAGGCAATGGCTTCTTAAGTTATTGTCCCTTCATTAGGGCTTATCATGATAAGCCCTAATTCCCCCAACCGTGCATCTTTTGTGCACTCATGATATGATAATTTTCAAATGTATTTTCAATAGCATTGACAGCGACATAATTGTGAGCAATTAATACCTCTTCAAATGCTAATAAATCACGCTCTTTTTCTACAATAAAGAGTACTTTACTTCCATTTTTACTGATGGCATAAAGTTTTTTATAAAAAAGTCCAATATTGTCTATCGCCTCTAAATCTATCTGTACAAATACAAAATCATATTGCCTTGCATGTTTGTTGTATCGACTCTTCTTAAAATCAAATGCTTCTATATTTAAATCACTTGAAGCTTTTAAAGCACTATAATAGTCATGATTGCCAATCATTAAATCATAGTGATAATGCTCAGCTTGACAGAGTTCATGCAGTGCCTCACACATGCCAAGACAATTATCTGTTAGATGAAATATATCTTGTTGAGGATATCCTCTTGGTATGATTGTAAGAAGTTCTTCTATCTCTTCTTTTTTTATCTTTTGCATCACGCCCCTCCATGTTTGCTGGTATTATAGTATAAAAACAGATATTTCACAATTTTTTGATATAATCAAAGGAGAATAAGGAGCCTTACTTGTTAAGTTTTATTAAAGATATTGAACTCCCTTTTAAAATTCCTACACCTGATAATACGATTCGTGTGGCAGTAACGGGTATGAGTCGTAGCGGAAAAACAGTCTTTTTAACTTCATTGATTAATCAGCTTATAGCCAATGATAAGCTACCTTACCTCAATGAAAAACTACAGCGCCCTTTTAAGGCAAGGTTACTAGCACCAGATTCGCACTATGTGCGTTTTGATTACTTTTCAAAATTACGCGCTTTTAGAGAAGACAATCCCACTTGGCCAAAGGCGACGAAACAAGTGAGTAAAACAACGCTGCAGTTAGAGTTTAAAAGTGAATATGCTTTTTTACAAAATCAAGTAGTCAATATTGAATTAGTAGATTATCCTGGTGAATGGTTGCTAGATCTCTCGATGTTGGATTTAGATTTTGCCTCATGGTCTGCGCAGATGTTAGCTTTGGCAAAGGAGAGTAAAAGAGAACCTTTCTCTGCTGAGTGGCTAGGGATGCTAGATGGTTTAGATCTCTATGGAGCCTATCATGATAGTGAGAGTGATATCAATATCTTTGATAGTTATTGTGAATACCTCAAAAGCTTGCACTATCAGCACTTCTCTTTTGTGCAACCTGGACGATTTTTAGAACCTGGAGATATGGATGGAGATCCTTTGCTGCATTTCTCTCCCTTACCTTTAACGATACCTAGAGAAAAAGTGCATCCAAATTCTATCTATGCGCGTTTTGAGAAACGATATAAAGCCTATTTAGAAGAGGTTGTGAAGCGTCTTTATGTTGAGCATTTTAAATATTTTGATACACAAATCATTTTGGTTGATTTAATCAAAACTTTACAGTATGGGTATGATAGTTTTAGCGATATGCATCTTGCTTTTAAACATATACTCAAGAGTTTTACCTATGGACATAACAATTTTTTGACTAAATTATTTGGTTTGAAAATTGATCATGTCATTTTTGCCGCGACAAAAGCAGACTATATTCCGCCACCACAGCACAATAGTTATAAGCGCTTTTTAGAAGAGATGATAGGTGATTTGAAAAATGAGTTAGATGTTGGGCATGCCAAGACAGAAGTGACTATTTTTGCTGCTATCAAGTGTACGGAGTATGTCCAAGCGGCGTATAAAGGCGAAATTTTAGAATGTGTCAAAGGGGTAGTAGAGGATGAAGATGCCCCTTCTGTACATTACCCTGGTGTTTTACCAAAACATTACAAAAATGAGAAATTTTGGCAAAATCACCATTTTGATTTTCCTCTTTTTAAACCTATACCATTTCCCAAAAGTGATAGCAAAGCAGTGCCACATATAAGAATGGATAGAGTGATTTATAGCTTAGTAAAGGATAGAGTATGAAAAAGATGCCTGGAAGAATTATCATGGATGAAGAAAAAGATGCACAAGAAGTTTCTATTGCCCACACACCTAAACGCGTAGAGGATGAAGATGTCGTCTATGAAGATATTGAATCTTTTGAAAAAGAGCGTATTACAGCCATTCAAGGGATAGGTAGTGGCGCTAAAAAAGGCTTGTTGGTATTAGGACTTTTCTTTGCTATCATGATGATAGGAACCATCTATGATGCCACGATGAGTGCTTCATCGATGCTCAGTAATGCACCTGTTCTTGGGGTTATTTATCTGCTCATGCTTTTGACTTTGATTGGTATCATTGGCTATGGTATCATCAAGCAGTATCTAGGATACCTTAAAATACGCCGTATTGATACTTTACAAAAAAGAGGGGAAGATTTACTACAAAGCCCTTCGCCTGATGTATATGCTTATGCAAAAGAGGTGATTGCACCTTATCTGCATCATGATAATGAAGATATCGCTATGCGTGCGCAAAGTTTGGAGCGAGAAATAGAGAGCTTATTGGAAGATGAAGTGCTTGAGCGTCTTGATGAAAAATTGTTACAACCTTTAGATAAGCTATCTAGAGAAGTCATCGTCAAATATGCCAATCAAACGGCTCTCTCAACAGCCATCTCTCCAGTGGCATTGATTGATGCTGTGTTGATTCTCTCTCGTAGCCATGTGATGGTGCATGATATTGCAAAGATATATGGCTATCGTCCCAATTTCTTAGGAGAGATATCACTCTTTAAGAGAGTATTTGTAACCTTAGCATTTGCCTCCGTCACTGATATATTGGCAAATCATTCGCATGATATCTTGGGTACTTCACTACTCTCAAAGCTCTCTGTACATGGTGCACAAGGGGTTGCCAATGGAATACTCATCGCCCGTGTAGGGATAGGTACTATCAAATCCTGTCGTCCTTTGCATTATCAAGATAAAAATGAAGGCTTTTTAAAATCTTTAACTAAGGTCATAGTGAGTGCTTTATTTTCTAAGAAATAAATTTTTATTATAATCTCTTTTTAACATTTTATAAGATATTATAATGATATATATTTAAAAGGAGCAGGAATGAAGAGAGTTTTGATTGCAGTGATGCTTATAAGTACATTTGCTTTTGCAGAGTATAGCAAAGAGGATAGGATTGCAGATATGACAGCGATGGCAGATGGTATGGCAGAGATACAGAAAGGGTTTTTGTATAATAGCAAAGAGATGATTGATTCGGGTGTACAAAAAGTGCGTAACCATGCGATGACCATACAGCCACCACGCATTGGTGAAGCACTCTCACAAGATCAAAGATATGCGATGATGTTTGCAAGAAAGCAACAACGAAAGATAGATGAACATGCTGCGCGCTTAGCTCAAAAGTTTGCTGACAATGACAAATATGGTGCTATGAATCATTTTACTAAAGTACTTAAGCAGTGTACTGCGTGTCATGTAAAATTGAGAAAGTGGTAAGTATAGCCTCTACAATCCAAAATAGTGGTTGGCTATTTTGGATTGAATATTAAATAATTTAATTTTCTTCCTTATTAATCTCACTAGTTAAATATTGATAACTTTTAACCAATAATGTAAAATATTTTTTTTAAATGCCGATATGTATAATAGAATTTATATAATAAGGGTATTGCCATGGCAATTGAAAACAGAGAGAAACATGCCTTAGAGATAGATACTGGCTCTATATTTGATACGCCACCATCATCTAAATCTACCAAAAAGCATACGAAGATATTAGTCATTAGTGAAAATAGTTCAGATATATATATGATTCAAAAATTTCTTCCTAAAGAGGAGGGATATATGATTTATGAAGCAGCATCATTGAGCAGTGCTTTAAAAGTGATGCATTATCTCAACTTGGATTTGATACTTGTAGATGATAAACTCTCTGGTATGGATGGGTATGATGTCGTGAGTAAATTAAATCTTATCGAAATAAGCCAAGATATACCTAAAATCATTTTATTGACAACTGATTATAAAAGTGAGAAAAAAGAGAGTTTTCATGCTCAAAATGTTGATTTTGTCAAAAAACCCTTAGATAAGGTACTTTTTAAATTGCGTGTGAAGTCTTTGATACAAAATGCGCAAGATAGATTGGATAAAAGAAACTATTTTAAACATTTAGCATCACAAAAATTTCAAGAAGCCCAATCGTTGATGCATATTTATCAAGAGATATTTGAGCGTAGCGAAAATATCATGTGTATTTATGATGCTACACAAGAGAAAATAGTGGAAGCAAATGCCATATTTGAAAAGTTTTTTCTCAATGTAAATGCCTTTAATCGTATCGTATCCAATCCGCGTTTAGTGCGCAAATTTGTCCCTGTGTCTGATGAAGCAAATTATTTAAATTATTATCATCCCAAGGATTGGATGCAGACCTTGATAGAGGGAGAATCGTTTACTTATCTTGTGCAAGTACAACGCGCTGGCAAAGCCTATAGTTTTAATATATCTTTGCAAAATATGATCAATCATGAGCGAGGCATCTACCTTCTTAAATTAGTCAATGTTTATGATTATTTACCGCAAAAAAATAGTGAAAAAGAGAGCATGAAACTTGCTTTAAAAGAGAAGAACTTAGAAGCTTTCAGAGATGATTTTTTAACTTTAAGAAATCTAGTATGGCAACAAGTCAATCAAGATCAGACGATGCAAAAGCTACTCTATCAATTAAGTACAAAACTCTCTATTCTCTGTGATGATGCCTCTATTGTACAAAATATGGATAAACACAAAGCCATCAATCTCTATTATGTGATAGTAAGACTTTTAAAAAATAAATTTTCAGAGTTGGATGCTACTATCAATAATCAAAAAGTAGATAGCAGCTTAGAAGAGAATGCCCAAATCTACTTTTCGGCTATTGATGGCGATGCCTTAGAGCATGTGCTACTTGGTTTATTGAATCACTATCATGATGAGCAACTTGATGCAGATAAGTCCCAAAAAAGATGTGAGATGACGCTCAAGGAAGAGGAGGCGTATTTTACCATTCAAATCATATTCACTGCTACTCAAGCATATGCACAAAGAAGAGAATACAGCAAAGATGAGATTATGGACACTTTACCAAAAAGCATGAAACAATCCCTGCAGAAGCTAGCAGGAGATATCAAAAAAGTAGAGCAAGAGAGGCAAGCTATCTATGAAATGACAATACCCCGCGTATAAATGTCATATTTACTATACATTTAATATTTTTATTATAAAAAATTTAATATAATCCCTTCATTGTTTAAGATTTTTAACTTTGAAGGCATTGATGTTTTATGAAAACTTTTAATATCAGATATAGAAATATTGAAAAATTACAAAGTTTTCTAGAGCGAGAAGGCTTAAATAAGCAAAAAAATATCTTAGTACAGATTTTTACTTCTCTTGTCTCCACAACAGCTATTTTGACACTCTCTGCCAAGATCAAAAAGCTACTGCCTCATGCTATCATTGCTGGATGTTCGAGCGATGGTGAAATTATTGATGGAAAAGTGTTGCGTAAAAATACAGTGATCTCTATCACGCTATTTGAAAAAAGTCAAGTGGAGATCTCCTTTCTCGAAGAGAATGAAAAGAGTTATCAACTTGGTAAAAGTCTAGCACAAACATTAGTCAAAAAAGAGACAAAAGCCCTCATCCTTTTTGCTACATTTGAAGGTTTAAATGCGCAGGACTTACTCAATGGTATCTATCATGATACGCCCAAAAATAGTGCATTAGTCATTTCTGGTGCCTTGGCATCTGATGCGGGTAAGTTTCAACGCTCTTTTCTCTTTGATGCGCATAAAATTGTGAAAAAAGGGATCATGGCAATAGCACTATCTGGGAAATCTCTACACGCTTCAAATACCTATGTCCATGACTGGGAGCCGATATCTAGAAAGTTTATAGTTGATAAGGTAGAAAAAAATCGTATCTATACCTTGGAGAAGAAGCCGATAAAAGTTTTATATAGCCAGTATCTAGGTTTAGAGAGTGAAACATCGCTCCCTTTGCACTCTTTGCAATTTCCTTTTGTGCTCTCGACAGAGAAGGGCTATATCTCAAAGCCAGCCATTTTTGATCCTCATGATGGCTCGTTACTTTTTGCGTCAAACATCAAAAAAGGTGAGATTTTACAAATCGCCTTTGCCAATATCGATAAAGTAAGCAAAGCATACAAAAGACTTTTTGACTGGGCAAATACAAAACCAACGCAAACACTTTTTGTCTACGCTTCTAGTGCAAGGCGTCGCTTTTTAGAACATTTTGCACATAAAGAGATAGAAGCACTCAAAACGATTGCACCGATGAGTGGTTTTTTTGGATTTGGTGAATTTTTTGCCAACGCCAAGCAATGCAATTTTTTAAGCCAAAGCTTTACTGTCCTAGCACTCTCTGAAAGCACAGAGATAAAATCCCATCCTTTTATCGAAAAGAAAAATAGTATACAGCATGAGTTGGATTATAAAACCATAAAAGTCTTAAGCACGATTGCACAAGTCTCATCAGCGGAATTAGAAGCGTTAAATAGCGACCTTGAAGAACGCGTACATCTAGGGGTAGAGGAAAATCGTAAAAAAGACTCTATCATGATACATAACTCAAAACTCGCCCAATTAGGTGAGATGATGGGTCTCATCGCACACCAATGGAGACAGCCACTTTCTGCTATATCGGCTACTGCAACAGGTATGCAGATAAAGTTTGAACTAGACTCTTGGACCCCTGAGTATGTAGAACAAGCCTTACACAATATAGAAGAGTATGTCATACACCTCTCTGAGACAATTGATGATTTTACCAACTTTTTTAAACCCACAAAAAAACGAGATACGATAAAGACACGCGAGATTATCAAAAAGGCACTTTTTATCATGTCTCCTTTATTAACCAAAGAAAATATTACGATTCTTAAAAAGTACCATTCAGATAACAGTATCGAAACTTATCCCAATGAAGTGGTACAAGTGGTCTTGAATCTCATCAAAAATGCTGTCAATGTTTTAATCAAAAGAGAGATTAAAAACCCAGAAATCATTATCACCGAGTATCAAAAAGGGGATAAAAATATCATAGAAGTTTCAGATAATGCAGGAGGCATTGATGAAGCCATCATTGACAAGATTTTTGAGCCCTATTTTTCGACAAAAAATGCAGACAACTCAATGGGACTAGGACTTTATATGTCTAAGTTTATCATTGAAGAGAGTTGTGGAGGAAGCTTGGATGTTGAAAATATTAAGGATGGTGTAAAGTTTACGATTAGCTTATGAGAAATTAACTTTGCATTAATCAAGGACTGTTATAGTATGATTTTAAAAACATGCAAGGATTATTATGAAAAAATATTTATTAAGTGCTACCGTAGCACTGACACTATTGGCTAGCTCTACACTCTGTGCAAAGACATATGCAACCGTCAACGGCGAAAAGATTGAAGATCAGGATATCGCAGCGATTTTATCTGTTATCCCAGGTGCTAACTTTGATAAATTACAAAAAGAGCAACAAAAGAAAGTCATCGAACAAGCAATTGAAAAGCGACTTTTAGCTGATAAAGCAGCAAAGTCTGGTATCGAAAAAGATCCAATGTATCAAGAGACACTCAAAAAAATGAAAAAAGATTTGGCACTTGAAATTTGGATGAAAAAGCAGTTTGATGCACAAAAAGTATCAGATGCGGATGCAGAAGCATTTTATAAGAAAAATATGAAAATGTTTAAACAACCAGCGATGGCAAAAGCGAAACATATCTTAGTCAAAACAGAAGCTGAAGCAAAAAAAATCATCGCACAACTCAAAAAAGCAAAAGATGTGAAAAAAACTTTTGTGAAATTAGCTGCTGAAAAATCCACAGGTCCTTCAGGGCCAAATGGTGGAGAGTTAGGGTGGTTTGATGCCTCTAAGATGGTAAAACCTTTTGCGGATGCAGCCTTTGCACTTAAGAAAGGAACTTTTACGAAAAAGCCAGTCAAAACACAGTTTGGTTACCATGTTATTTATGTAGAAGATAAGAAAAAAGCGCAAAATGTTCCATTTGAAAAAGCGAAGAAAAATATCATCCAATCACTAAAAGTACAAAAATTTCAAGCACATATGAAAGAGGTCTCTAAAGGATTAAAAGCAAAAGCCGATATTAAAATCAAATAGTTTTTAAGGAAAGCAATGAGCAATAAGGTTTTAGATCATGTCCCAGCAGGTGTTATCTCTGGAGATGATGTGCAAAAGGTATTTGAATTAGCAAAGTCTGAGGGCTTTGCTATTCCCGCTGTCAATGTAGTAGGAACTTCCTCGGTCAATGCTGTGCTTGAAGCAGCAAAAGAGATAAACTCTCCTATCATCATCCAATTCTCAAATGGTGGTGCAGCATTTTATGCTGGAAAAGCTTTGAGCAATGATCAGGAAGAAGCCGCTATTTTAGGGGCTATTTCGGGTGCACAACATATTCATACCGTAGCCAAAGCTTATGGTGTACCAGTGATTTTACACACTGATCATGCCGCGAAGAAACTCTTACCATGGATTGATGGTCTATTAGATGCTAGTGAAGCACATTTTAAGCAGACAGGTAAACCCTTGTACTCTTCACATATGCTTGATCTCTCAGAAGAGAGTTTAGAAGA
This sequence comes from uncultured Sulfurospirillum sp., assembly GCA_964501795.1. Taxonomy (GTDB): domain Bacteria; phylum Campylobacterota; class Campylobacteria; order Campylobacterales; family QNZT01; genus JANTGR01. Next base: position 2,015 of record CAZCUH010000043.1, on the reverse strand, counting down.
GAACCTCTCAATTTGCGAACGCTATTTAGAACGCATGAGTAAAATTGGCATGACTTTAGAGATAGAGTTGGGGATTACAGGTGGTGAAGAGGATGGTGTGGATAACTCAGATGTTGACAATAGTCTGCTTTATACCCAACCAGAAGAGGTCAATGAAGCGTATGAAAGACTTTCTGCTATCTCTGATAAATTCACTATCGCTGCTTCATTTGGTAATGTGCATGGTGTCTATAAGCCTGGTAATGTCTCTTTAGAACCCAAAATACTTGATAACTCTCAAAAATATATTGCACAAAAACATCATCTATCTGAAAAACCAGTAAATTTTGTCTTTCATGGGGGTTCAGGCTCTAGTGAAGCAGAAATCAAAGAGGCGATTTCTTATGGTGTCATCAAGATGAACATCGATACGGATACCCAATGGGCATTTTGGGATGGTGTGCGTGTCTATGAACTCAAATATAGAGAGTATCTGCAAGGACAGATAGGCAATCCAGAAGGGGATGATAAGCCTAACAAGAGTTACTATGACCCTAGAAAATGGCTTCGCGAAGGAGAAAAGTCTATGGTTGCAAGACTCAAGCAAGCCTATTTTGATTTAAATTGTATTGATCGAAACTAAACCCTCGCCCATTAGCAACATCACTTTTAGAGGGTGTGACTACTTTATCAAGAGAGATGACTTATTGCATAAGCATTTCTCTGGTAACAAAGCAAGAAAATTTCACTACTATCTCACCCATGACTTTCCTCACATCAAAAAAATTATCTCTCACGGTTCAGCGCAATCCAACGCGATGTATTCACTCTCCGTTTTGGCAAAAATGAGGGGATGGGAGTTTGACTATTATGTGCATCATATCGCCTCTTATCTTGTAGATAATCCACATGGCAATTATAAAGCTGCCTGCGATAATGGGATGCGTATTTTTACACAAGCACCTCCCAAAAGCTATCATGATAGTGAATTATTTATCCCTGAAGGTGGATATATGCAAGCTTCAGAATATGGCATCAAGATGTTAGCTGAGGAGATAAATAGCTGTTATCATGATAAGAAAATTGATATATTTTTACCATCAGGAACGGGGACTACGGCGCTTTATCTGCAGAAGCATACAGACTTTAAAGTCTATACCACACCTTGTGTGGGAGATAGTGCGTATCTGCACAAACAGTTTCAATCCCTAGAAAAAGAGTCTGCACACTATCCTACTATTTTAAATGTAGAAAAAAAGTACCATTTTGGCAAACTTTATAGAGAATTTTTTGAAATTTGGATAGAATTAAAAAATACAACAGATATTGCCTTTGATTTGCTTTATGACCCTAAAGGGTGGTTGACGATGATGGCGCATCAATCTGTTTTCAAAAATGATATTCTCTATATCCATCAGGGTGGTCTGCTTGGAAATGAGAGTATGTTAAAAAGGTATGGTAGAAAATTTCATGAAGATTATAGAGAGCAGTTCAGCGGATTTTGAAGCGGAGTTTGGTGCACTTTTAGGGCGAGGAAAGATGGATATCGCCAAAGTTACTGGTATCGTAGGTGGTATTATCGAGGAGATTCAAACAAGAGGTAATAGCGCGCTCAAAGAGCATATTGCCAAGTTTGATAACTGGGAAGCCAAAAGTGATGATGCCTTAAAAATTGATACATTGGCGATGCAAGAAGCCTATGAAAGTATGGATGCAAGCTTAAAAGATGCCTTACACTTAGCCTATGATCGTATCAAAGCCTATCATGATAAGCAGCTACCAAAGTCTTGGCTTGATTTTGAAAAAAATGGCAATGTTTTGGGTGTCAAAGTCAGCGCTGTGGATAGAGCAGGGCTCTATATCCCTGGAGGAAAAGCGGCGTATCCCTCTTCACTTTTGATGAATGCTATTCCTGCTATCGTGGCGGGTGTCGAGGAGATAGTCGTCTGCACCCCAACACCCGAGGGTGAAATCAATGAACTACTTTTGGCGGCTATGCATCTATGTGGCATCAAAGAAGCTTATAAAATAGGTGG
>CAZCUH010000042.1:1898-11171 GCA_964501795.1 uncultured Sulfurospirillum sp. | reverse complement strand
AGGACACTGGCCTCTCACGCCGGTAACAGGGGTTCGAATCCCCTACGGGTCACCATTTCTACGCTATTTATCACCCAAAATGCCACTTAAGTCACACCTCCACTCCTCCTAACTTCGCTATAATTTCATAGCTACACGCTCAAAAGAGAGGAAAGGTTTGAGATGGATAAATTACTATTAGAAGAGCTTTACTACTTGATGCTACTAGGAAGAGAGTTTGAACTCGCTGCAAAAGAGCACTATATGCAGGGGGATATCTCGGGATTTTTACACCTCGATATAGGGCAAGAGGGGCTGAGTGTCGCGGCGATGAAAGCCTTTAGCAAGGGGGATGTTTTCACGACTTATCGTGAGCATGTACTCGCCCTAGCGCGTGGGATTGAACCCAAATATATCATGGCAGAACTCTTTGGAAAAGTGACGGGTGTGAGTCAAGGGCGTGGTGGTTCGATGCACCTTTTTGACCCTAGTCATTTCTTTTATGGTGGGGACGCTATCGTAGGTGGACAACTCCCCAATGCCGTGGGTTGTGCCTATGCGAGGAAGTATCAAAAGAGCGCGCATGGTGTGCTCGTGATGTTTGGCGATGGAGCGAGCAATGGTGGGGCTTTTTTTGAGTCACTCAACATCGCAGCCGCGCAAAAACTCCCCCTACTTTTTCTCTGCGAAAACAACCATTACGCCATAGGCACACGCATCGATCGCGTATCACCCTTTGAACAACAAGCCAAAAAAGCAGAGCCTTATATGCCCACTATCGAAGTCGATGGGATGAGAGTGAAAAAGAATTTAAAAATATCATCAAAGAGACACTACTCTCTCAAGGTAGTGTGCTTATCCCCTCCTTTGCTATAGAACGCACCCAAGAGATTCTCTGCATTTTAAAGGGTATGTATGATTCAAACGCGTTACCAAAATGTAAGGTTTTTCTCGATTCCCCTATGGCGATACGCGCTACTTCGCTTTACAACCTCTATCATGATGAACTCAGTAAATGCTGTAATGATTTTTTAACACGCGATGGAACTATTTTTGAATTTCCTTTTCTAGAATATACCCTCAAACCTGATGATTCTAAAAAAATCAACCAAGAAGAGTCTTGTATCATCATCGCAGGTAGTGGAATGTGTACAGGAGGAAGAATCCTCCACCACTTTAAAAACCGCCTATGGAATCCTAAAAATGCAGTTATCTTCGTAGGCTATCAAGCCTATGGCACACTAGGTAGAAAGATTGTGGAGGGGGCAGAATTTGTCAAACTCTATCATGAAAAGGTCAAGGTCAATGCGAAAGTGCATACTATCAACGGCTTTTCAGCCCATGCAGATCAAAAAGAGCTCCTAGCATGGATAGGTGACTTTGAAAGCCTTGGTGATATTTACCTCATCCATGGGGAAAAAGATAAGCAAGAGGTATTTCAAAAAGCCATCAAAGCACAATTTGAAAATCATGTACACATTGTCAAAGAAGGTGAGCGTATCACACTTTAAAAAAGTGCATACTCTTTGCGAATGGCATCTTTGATGCTTTTATCTTTTGCATAGATAAAGGCATAATTGAAGTTGGCACCTTTGAGGATATCAAGTGCCTCTTCGTGGGAACTATAATAAGAAGGTCTCTTCACACCCTCTACCGTCGTTTTTGGCGGTGTAAGGACGATACTCTTCACAATCCAAGCACTAGGGGCATTGACATAGAGTCTCGCTTCAATGATATCTTCTAGATTGTCGCAGACGATAACGGTTCTATCATTCTTGCTCTCTTCATTGAGCATCGGTTCACCCTCTATAAATAGTGGCGTAAATTTTGGGATATAACGAATATTTTCTATAGCATATTCAAAGCCATGTGTTTGACAAAAATGCACTACTTTCAAAACATGTTCTAAATGAAATGGCACCATCTCTTTATACTGATAAACATACTTTTCAACCTTGAAAGTAGATCGAAACAGGGTATCAGAGATGATATATCCATCTACCTCTTTGACAAGCTTTCTAGCCTTGGGTCGGAGTTTTCGCATCATCTCTAAATCTGTCGAGAGAAAAAACTTTTTCTTGCTATTAAGTACACTCTCAAAAACTTTTTTCCAGTCACTAGATAAAAACTCTATGTCACTTTTTCGTTTTTGAATCATCTTCAAAAAGGCAAGTTCATGTTCATTGAAATAATAAAATAGTGCTTCCTCATCATCCACAACCTCTTGGGTTATCTGAAAAGCCGCTATCATGATATCCTCAACTTTGATCCATGCTAACCCCATATCCCTTATCATGATAGCCTCATCAGCATAGAGGATAGCACTGGCACCTTTCGCAATAGCCGCATCAATCTCTTCTTGATTATCAGAGATAAAAAGTGAGCCCTCGCCTACCTTTGCCAGATAAACTGTTGCACTATAAATAGCCTCTATCCTAGAGGTGTCATTGATAGAGCCTTCTACCACTTCAAGCAGTTTTTCTATCTGCATCGTATCTTCTTAAGCAATAAAATACTCCCCATCAAAACTCACTAAAGAGTAATTTCTATCATCGCCCAAGCTCTTTTTTAAACCATCGATAGATAAAAATGCAAGCGAATCAGCACCAATCTTTTCACAAATCTCTTCTTCGCTCATATTGGCAGAGATGAGTTCTTCATAAGAGGGCGTATCGATACCATAACGACAAGGATGTTTGATAGGTGGAGAAGCGAGTTTCATATGCACCTCTTTGGCTCCAGCATCTCTAAGCATCTTGACAATTTGCCTTGAGGTAGTTCCTCGCACTAAGGAGTCATCGATGATAACTACCCGTTTGCCATCGATAAGCTCTCGTATAGGTGAGAGTTTCAATCGCACTTTCAAATCACGCATCTCTTGGATAGGCTCGATAAAAGTTCTACCGACATAGTGATTTCGCACAATCGCATTTTCAAAGGGTATGCCACTCTCTTGGGCATAGCCAAGTGCCGCTGCGATACCACTATCTGGTACAGGTAACACAACATCTGCTTCGACAGGATTTTCTTGAGCTAGGACTTTTCCCATCTCTAGTCTTTTTTCATAGACATTTTTACCATCTATCACCGAGTCAGGTCTGGCAAAATAGATATACTCAAAAGCACAAGGACGAGGCTGTGGCTCATAGAGTTGTATCGATGTTGGCTCTTGTCCTTTTTCAAAGATGAGCATCTCTCCAGGCTTTACATCCCGTACAAATTTTGCACCTACCAATTCAAACGCACAAGTTTCACTCGCTACGATATAACCACCATTTTCAAACTTTCCTAAAGAGAGTGGTCGCACACCATACTTATCACGAATAGCAAACATCTTCGAGCGTGATTGGATGATAAAACAGTACGCTCCCTTGATATCATCAAGCGCCTCTTTGATACGACTCTCTAAACTTGTCTTTTGACTTCTAGCGATGAGATGGATGAGATTTTCCGTATCCATGTAGGATTGAAAAATCGCTCCCTCATCGATGAGTCTTTGCCGTACTTCATCTTTATTGATGAGATTACCATTGTGTACCACAGAAATCTCACCTAACTTATACTTTGCAGCAATAGGCTGTGCATCAAGGACAGAGTGAGACCCTGCTGTGGAGTAGCGGTTGTGTCCTACTGCCATAGAGCCTTTGAGGTACGCAAAATTCTCTTCACCATCAAAGACATCTGTCACCAAACCCCGTCGTTTTTTTGTCCGAATACTCTTTCCATCACTTGCGCTGATACCCGTTGCCTCTTGCCCACGATGTTGCATCGAAAAAAGTGCATAATATGCTACCTTTGACGCTGATGGAACATTAAATACTCCTACTACTGCACACATATCTTTTCCCTATATCCCTAAACAATCTGTTATACTGTATAAGCCATTTTTTTGGCCAACTATCCACTTTGCTGCTTTAATCGCACCCTTGGCAAAAGTATCACGACTCGTTGCTGTATGATTGAGCTCTATAAACTCTCCATCATTGTAAAATCCTGCCGTATGTCGTCCTACGATATCTCCACCACGCAGTGCCATCACCGCTATCTCATCCTTGCTTCTTTCACCGATATTTCCATCACGACCACTCACACGCACCTTGTCCAAATCCAAGCCTCTAGCCTTTGCTACATGCTCAGCCAAAGTCAGTGCAGTACCACTAGGTGCATCTTTTTTGTAACGGTGATGTTGCTCTACGATTTCTGCATCAAAGTCACTGAGCGCTTTTGATGCTAGTGCGGCTAATTTATTGAGTATTGCCACACCTAAAGACATATTGGTCGCATAGAGTACAGGCATATTGCGTGCTGTCTCATCGAGAAGATTGAGCTGATGTTTACTAAGCCCTGTTGTGCCTATCACCAATGGTTTTGGATTTTTTAACGCAGCTTCCAAAAGTGCCTCTGTACCATCTGGCAAAGTGAAGTCAATCACGACATCACAATGCTCCAACATGACACCTGTATCATTGGTTATCATGATAGACTCATCTATCACAAAGTCTATCTTCTCCATCGCATGAACTACTGACACTTTGGCATTTTCATCACCTTTTAAATTTTCTATCAAAAGTCTGCCTACTCTACCTGTTCCGCCGTGAATTCCTACATTTATCATTCTTTTCCTCTTATTTTATGGTCTCCTTACTGTAAAGCAAAGCTTCACAGTAATTCCTCGCACTAAAGCACAATGCTTCGCATCGTATCTTTTTTATTTATGGTCTCCTTGTTATAAAGCAAAGCTTCATAACAATTCCTCGCACTAAAACACAACGCTTCGCGCCGTATCTTTTTTATGGTCTCCTTACTATAAAGCAAAGCTTCATAACAATTCCTCGCACTAAAGCACAACGCTTTCGCGTCGTATCTTGTTATAGTGATCTTGCTATGACTTGTAGTGCTGCGACTGCACCATCACCTGCTGCACATACGACCTGTTTTGGTGCTTCGATACGGATATCTCCCGCCGCAAAAAGTCCCTCCACAGAAGTTCGCATGCTCAAATCAACAATGACCTCGCCATACTCACTCATCTCACATAAAAAAGTACCATCATCTTGTTTTAAGACGCCATTATTGACATTCATTCCGACAAAAACAAAGATACCAGGTACTTGTAAATCTCGTTCTTGTCCCTCTTTATCGACGGTCAAGACGCCATTTAAACCCGTCTTATCGCCATAAACATTTTTGATGGTTGCATTGAGCACTAACTCAATATTCTCTTGTTTTTTCACCTTTTCTATCGTTGAAGGTGCGGCACGAAAAGTATCTCTTCTATGAATGAGATAGACTTTTGAACAGATATTTGCAAGGTAGAGTGCCTCTTCTAAAGCGGTATCGCCACCACCTAGCACAGCAACTTCTCTATCCTTGTAAAAAAATCCATCACAAGTGGCACAAGTACTCACCCCCTTGCCAAAAAATTCATCTTCACCCTCAAAGCCAGCACGCTTTGGTGTAGAACCAGTACAGATGATGACATTTTTGGCTTCGACTTCTTTGTTTGAAGCTAACATAACCGTGAAGTTTTCACCTGTTTTTTTGACTTGTTTGACCTCTGCCATCTCGTGTTTGAGACCAAAGCGCATACATTGTTCAGGCCAAGGCTCCATAAGCTCCATACCTGTAACCACTTCTTTGATGCCTGGATAATTTTCGATCTCCGAAGAGTTCATGATTTGTCCACCGGGCAGACCCATCTCAAACATCGTCACATCTTTCAATCCACCACGCGTTGCATACAAGCCCGCAGTCAATCCAGCAGGACCACCACCGATAATTGCTAAATCTAACATCATCATTTCCTCTGTATATTTTTATAGACTTTAGCTAGAGCTAGCCTCCGAGGGCAAATCCTCCCGTTGGTCTGAGCCTCTACGGGTAGCTCTAGCTAAAGTCTATAATTTCTCTATCATCGTATCTTGTTTATAAAGCTCATTTTTTACCTGCTTTATCTCGAAAGTACAAGGCACATCATAGATATTGAACCGTTGTATAAATTTCAAAAGCGTGTTCATCCCCGTTGATATGGATATGATACTATCTTCTTCTTTAAATCTCTTCTGATACAAGTCTATCGCAAGGATAGGATTTGCCTTTGAAAGCCTTTTTGCAAGCTTTTTCACATCTTGCATATTGGAACTATAGACTAAAACTGTGTAAGCTTTGTGGGATGGTACAAAAATATCTTTGCTAGTGTAGAAAGTATGTTGTTTAAAATCAAAAAATTTGTACTCTGAAAATTTATAGTTATAGTAAGCAAAAGCCCCTGCTATCATGACAGCACCAAAAAAAGAGGCGAAAAGGTAATTGTAGGAGAATCGTGTACGCATGTAGTATCACAAGAGGCGGATGCCCCTTGTCAAAACCCTTTAGAGAAAAGAGTCGATTTTGTCAGCAAGTGCTTCTTTACCAGCTGCACCTACCATCTGATCTACCAACTCTCCGTCTTTGAAAACTAAAAGTGTTGGAATTGATCTGATTCCATATTGGATAGCGATATCTTGCTCTTCGTCAGTGTTGACTTTTGCGATTGTCGCTTTTCCGTCGAAATCTTCTGCTAACTCTTCGATAATTGGCGCAATCATTCTACAAGGCCCACACCATGGTGCCCAGAAATCTACTAAAGTAACGCCCTTAGCGATTGTATCATTGAAGTTGTCATTTGTTAATTCTACATATTTTGCCATATTGTTCTCCGTTTTATTATATTTATCTAACTAAAATTCACTAGAATTGTGAACTAGTGATTATACCTAATCTTTCTTAGTATTGTATTAATTTTAATGGTTAAGTTTAATTTTATTTACTCTATCTCTACTTCCACGCGTCGATTTTGTTCTCTACCCTCAGGCGTATCATTGGTGGCAATAGGATTCAAATCTCCTTTTCCGATAGCTCGCATACGCGATGCAGCGATACCATAATGCACCAAAAGCGCTTTGACTCTCTGCGCTCTCTTTTGGGAAATGACTCTATTTTTTTCACGATTTCCTGATGAATCTGTGTAACCTGTAATCTTTACATTGGCATTGGGGTAGCGTTTGAGATACTTTGCAAAGGCGACGATAGCAGACTTTGATGATGCTGTGATATTGAAAGAATTGGGTTCAAAGCGTACATCTAAGTTTTTCTTGACCGCACAGCCTATGGCATTGACAGAAAAACCTTTTGGGGTATTGGCACACTGATCGAGTGAATCTTTGACACCATCATGATCACTATCTGCTTCTTTATGTACCTTAGAGACTTTTACAGGCTCTTCGCTGATGACTTCTCCTACCACTTCTCCAACGACTTCTCCACTGCTCACTACCTCAGCCCCAACAGGTGCCGAAGTCACAACACTCTCACCGATGACAGTAGGCTCATAATGCTCCAATGTCCTAGCCTGTACCGCTTCTCTCACAGGACATCCTCGATCATTGACACCGACACCTAGTGGTGTATTGGGACAAACATCTCGACTATCTGGCACAGTATCACCATCGCTATCAAGTGCCAGTGTCGTCTGCTGGAGTGGACAGCCATTGAGATCGACTTGTGTACCAACAGCCGTATTTGGGCAGGTATCCGCATAGTCATAGACGCCATCTCCATCACTATCTTGTGCTTGCCTCACGCTTCGTCCAAAGGGAAGACCCACACCGACATACAAGGCAATCTCGCCATCTTGGTTGCTATTGGAGTTGAGCATATAAAGCCCTTTTAGCTCTGTTACGAGGTTGATTCCATTGTCCAATGGATAACGAAGCCCCATACCTCCATCGAGGTAAAATTGACTATCAAAATTGGGACGCGAATCTACAACATACTCATAGCCCAATCCTGCAAAAAGATAGGGTGTCAAGATATAACGCGATTCTACTTCATACACACCCTCAGCATCAAATTGTAAAGTACTACTTACACCACCTTCTGCTTTGCTCTCATCAACATTGATATACCCAAATCCCACACGAGGCTTGATAACATACCCCTGATCAAACATCGCATCCACCCGAAAAGAGTTTTTAGAAAAGTCAAATCCACCACTATTATCAAGTGATGTTAAACCATATTTCAAAGTAGCCAAACTTCCCGCAGCAAAAAGTGCTTGTGTCGCAAATGCCAATAACAATGATTTTTTAACCATAAATGTCTCCAAGATATAAATTGCATTATATTAACATTTTATGGTTGAAAGTTAAATATTTGTTACTATAATTATCATGATAGCCTCTTTGCCAGATACGGTTTTGCTAAAAAATAGAGCAAAAATCCCCATAAAACAATCGCACTCACTACCGCGACTATGCCACCCTCTTCGCTCATATGCACCAGTGACGCAGGATTGATATCTTGCAAATCAAACAGATAATCAAGTCCCAGACCAAAGAGGATACTTCCCACGATGATAGAGCTTAGATAGATAGCGAGTGAACGCGATCCTAGCATCTTTTTGACCACGCCGATTGTCACGGTATTGGTTGCAGGTCCCGCAGACAAAAAGACAAATGCCGCTCCAGCGCTCACGCCAGAGAGCATCAATCCCGCCGCGATAGGTAGTGAAGCCGTCGCGCAGACATACATCGGCACGGCTATCATGATAACGATGAGATAAGAGAGCCAGCTATATTCTCTCAAGATATCACTCAAATTTTGGGGTATCATGATAGTGATAAGCGCGCCCAAAATCAGACCCCAAAAGAGTGGCTTGGCGATATCTCCTAGCAGGGTCACAAAGGCATAGCGCAGTGCCCCTTTGAGAGAGAATCCTTTTTTTTCGTTGTTACTATCACAACAACTCCCTTGACTAGAACAACAGCTCGCCGTTTCACTTTCGGGTGCTTTGGTAGCAAAAGGTTGCATAGGGCTTAAGGACATCTTGGGTGTGAAGCGTGGTTTTTCCTCTTCTTTATCAAAGAGATTGGTCGCTATGCCCGCTACGATAGCGATAATCATCGAAGTCAATGCCCGATATATCGTAAATACCCAGCCAAACATCCCATAAGTCGCCAACAAAGAGTCCACGCCTGTTATCGGTGTCGAGATGAGAAAAGAGAGTGTTGCACCTTTGCTAGCGCCTGATTTTTTGATACTAGTCGCTAGAGGAATCACCCCACAAGAGCAGACAGGAAGCGGAATACCAAAGAGCGTTGATTTGACTACCGAAGAGACATTTTCTTTGCCCAAGTGTTTGGTCACGATACTATCAGGTACGACCTCGTGCAAAATCCCAGCAAATAAAAGCCCAAACAATATATAAGGCGCCATCGCATAAGTCAGCGTCACTATTGCGCTAAAAAATTCTGT
>CAZCUH010000042.1:0-1798 GCA_964501795.1 uncultured Sulfurospirillum sp. | reverse complement strand
GGAAATGTCAGCGTAAAGGTAGTCCCCACCCCTAAAGCTGATTGTACTTCTATCATGATAGCATAATTTTTTGTAATAGTTCTTACCATATCAAGCCCGATACCAAATCCTCCATTGGTACTCGTTGCACGGTAAAATCGCTTAAAAATGTCTTGGAGTTTCTCCTCTTCTATCCCGATGCCGTTGTCTTTGACGATGAGTTTTCTCTGCTTTAGTGTGATTTCTATCGTATCGCCTTGTTGGGAGTATTTGATCGCATTGGAGATGAGATTGTTGATGAGGCGCACGGCGGACTCTTTGTCGATGAGAAAATCCATCTGCTCTATCTCTGCCTCTATCATGATAGACTTTTTCTTGGCAAAAGGCTCTAGGTAGGCTATCTGCTCCTTGAGTACCGCATCAAAGGCTAGCATCTGCTTAGGCTCTTGTTTTGTGCGCAAAAAGAGATAGGTGAGATCTTCATAAAGCTCAGAGACTCTTTTGGCAGAGAGGAGGATTCGTTCTATATTTTTCTCGCTTGTGAGATTGGGTGAGGAGGTACTCATCAAAAGTGCGGTGATGGGGGTATTTAACTCATGTGTACTATCTTTGATAAATTGATTGAGCTTCTCTCTTTCGGCGTGAATAGGCTTAATAAAAAGTTTTGCCAGCCAATACCCCACCATAGACAAAAGCAAAAAAAGTGCAACAAACACAGCAATCACCTTGATAGTAAATGCCTTGATATCTTTGGTAAATCGCATCTCCTCCACCACGACATAATCCACACCCATATGTCCCAAAACACTCTTATCTACCACGCCTAAGTGCCCCTTTTTTTGATAGAGATTCTCACGCAGTGGTATGGTGTGTTGTATCTCTGTCATGATAGGCTTTTTTTGTGCATCAAAAAGTCCTAGACGAAAACCTTTTTGTGCTTTGAGTGTAGAGAAATCAAGCTTTTTGTGGTGCATATGCGCTTGGGTGAGTTTTGCAGCAATCTCTCCAGCATTTTGACGCATCTTGGCATAGACCAAATCGCGTTGTAGATTGTACTCCATCTGCCAAAAAAACCAAGCAATAAATGTCAAAAATAAAAAAGCAGACCCCAAGTAGAGTGCCAAAAACTTATAAAGTGTCTTTTTTTCACTGCTTGTTAAAACGATAACCCACTCCTTTGAGGTTGCTGATGTACGCGTCACCTATGAGTTTACGGATATTTTTGATGTAAGTACGAAGCGTCGCATCCGAAGGAACATTCTCATAATCCCAGACATTCACACCTAGTTCCTCGAGTGAAATCACCCTATCATGATGCTCCACGAGATATGCCAAAACGGCTGCATCTTTGCCCGTGATATTTTTCGCTTCACCTGCTATCATGATGACGAGATTTTGCATATCTAGCGTGATATTTTTATCTATCATGATAGTGTGGTTTTCCAAATTAAAATGGCGTTTGATGTTGTTGATACGAAGCTCTAACTCACTCAAATCAAAAGGCTTTTTGATATAGTCATCCGCTCCCACAGCAAATCCCTCTTTCATATCTTCAGGGTCTGAAAGTGAGGTGATGAAGATGGCAGGTGTCTCATTTTTGAGTTCGCGAAGAGATTTTAAAAATTCAAATCCATTGACATAAGGAACATTGACATCCAAGATAAAGAGATCAAATTTTTCGCTATAGGCTAACTCCTCTGCGACTTTGCCATTTAAGGCGAGCGAGACTTGATAGCCTAGTGAGAGTAAAAACTCTTCGAGGATTTCTGAGAGGATGCTGTCATCTTCTAAGAGTAGGATTTTTAGACTAGATACCAAT
>CAZCUH010000041.1:3520-11347 GCA_964501795.1 uncultured Sulfurospirillum sp. | reverse complement strand
CTGTTACCGCCGTGAAAGGGCGGGGTCCTGGGCCACTAGACGATGGGGTCATAATGCTACATTTAAGTAGATAACCTCATTGACTTTAAAATTAAAAAACAATGAAAATGGTGACCCGTGTTGGATTCGAACCAACGACCACTTCCTTAAAAGGGAAATGCTCTACCTACTGAGCTAACGAGTCATTTTTGCTTGCCTTAGTTGGCAAGTGAGGTGAAATTATAGTCAAAAACTTTTTAATTGTCAAGGGTTTTTGGAAGAATATTGAAAAAAAGTTTTTTATTACTAAGAACAAGTAGCTTCAAGCCCCAAAATAGCGCTTGTTTCTGTATATACATCCTATCTCCCTTTAAGTCTGTTTTTTCTATAAAGGTCTCTCCATCTCTACTTGTTGCCCCTATATAAACTGTGCCCACTGGTTTCTCTTTACTGCCACCTGTGGGTCCTGCGATGCCACTGACTGCTATTGCCAGCTGCGCATCAAAGAGATTTAGCGCACCTTCTAGCATCTCATAAACGGTCTGCACACTCACCGCGCCGTATTTTTGCAGCGTGACTGTTTTGACACCAAGTGGCTTTATCTTGATGTCATTGGCATAAGAGACCAAGGCTCCATCAAATATCGCGGATACTCCCGCATTTTTGACAATCTCACTGGCGATCAATCCTCCCGTACAACTCTCCGCACAGCATACCTTCTGCCCACTTGCTATCAATCGCTCTGTTATGATTTGCGACAAATCCTCTCCAAAAAGCACCTTGTCCTTAAAGCCAAATGCCAATGCTCGGATAAATCCATCTTGTTGTCCGTGTATAAATCCATGCGCTTTGACAAACACTAGCCCCTCTATTATCGTCGTCATACTCAATGTGACATCATTGATTTTGACGATATTATTTAACTGCTCTTGATCCTTTTCACTCTGTGCATCTACGAGAAAAAAACTCACACTTTGCGAAGATGGTGCTATCATGATAGGAGGTAGCGTTGCATGTTCATGAATCTTTATCACATTAATGGCACTATCATGATAGTGAAGCAGATAGCTATCATGATGATACTCTATAGCCTTTGCAGGCGCTAATATCCCCTCTCTTACAACCATACTGTCATCCGTCAAAGTCGCGATAATTTTGCCCACCAAACTATAAGCATCCCTTGAAGCGATGACGATATTTTTACTTCTCTCAATCACCTCTTCTAAAGATAAAAAGAGATTAGAGTCATTTTTATCCAGATGATAAATCGCATCCAAATGCCCCAACCGCTCACATACTTTACGCTCTAGATACTCCATAAAAGGTCTGTTATACTTGATATTATTTCCCACGACGACCAAAGCATTTATCATGATAGCTCCTTTTTTGCCTATCATGATACTATCATCCAACTTTAGCACCCTACAAGGGGCATCTCAATAATAGGTGCCCTTAAGTCCAAGTTCGCTACACTCCGCGACAATATATGTATAAGGAATCCAACTATGAACTACAAAGATACCCTACTTTTACCAAACACCGCTTTCCCGATGCGTGGAAATCTTCCCGAAAAAGAGCCAAAACGCTATAAAGCGTGGTTTGAAGAAAAAGATGTTTATCAAAAGATGATTAGCAACAGAACAGGTGCTGCATCCTTCACCCTTCACGATGGGCCTCCTTATGCCAACGGCGATATCCACATCGGACACGCGCTGAACAAAATCCTCAAAGATATCATCGTCAAGTCCCATTACTTTGCAGGTGAAAATGTCCGTTTTGTACCCGGTTGGGATTGTCATGGTTTACCCATAGAGCAGCAAGTAGAGAAAAAACTTGGTGAAAAAAAGAAGAGCCTACCTATCACTACCATCCGACGACTCTGCCGTGAACACGCTGAGAAATTCGTCACCCTACAAAGTGAAGCATTCAAGACACTCGGCGTTGTAGCAGACTGGAAAAACCCTTACAAAACGCTCAAGTTTGCTTTTGAAGCAGATATCTACCGCACGCTCTGTGCTATCGCACAAAAAGGACTTTTATTAGAGAGAAGCAAGCCTGTTTACTGGTCATGGGCTGCCAAAACTGCCCTTGCAGAAGCAGAAATTGAGTACCAAGATAAAGAAGATTACTCTATCTATGTCGCTTTTGAACTAGACAAAGATGCCAAAGCCAAACTCTCTGTCGATAAAGCCGCGATGGTCATCTGGACGACTACGCCTTGGACGCTTCCTTCCAATGTCGGTATCTCTCTCAACCCTGATGAAGAGTATGTGCTCACCGCTGATGGTTACATCGTCGCCAAAGTACGCTATGAAGCGATGAGAGAAGAAGAAGTGCTCAAAGGTGAAATCATCAAAACCTTTGCCTCCACAGAGCTTGAAAACCTCTTCGCCATCAATCCACTCAATGGCAGAAACTCACAAATCATCCTCGGCGAGCATGTCCTCATGGATGGCGGGTCTGGTTGTGTCCATACCGCACCGGGGCATGGTGAAGATGATTACCGCGTGGGACTCAAATATGACTTGGAAGTAGTCATGCCCGTTGATGATTCTGGGCTTTTTGACGAGACAGTGGTACGCGAAAAACTCTTGCCAGAGCCTGAAAAATTCGTCGGTATGCATATCTTCAAATCCAACGAACCTATCTTGGAACTTCTTGGCGACGCGCTTTTAAAGATGAGCAAGTTTAGACACCCCTACCCTTTTTGCTGGAGAACACACAAGCCAGTCATCTATCGTGCCACCAAGCAGTGGTTTATCATGATGGATCAAAAAGCAGGCAGTGAGAGCTTGCGCGAAAATGCTACCAAAAATATGCATGGCGTAAAGTTCTACCCAGAAAGTGGTATCAACCGCCTTGGCTCTATGATAGAAAATCGCCCTGATTGGTGTATCTCCAGACAGCGAGATTGGGGTGTGCCAATAGCCTTTTTTAGAAACAAAAAAACAGATGAAGTCATCTTTGATAAAAATGTCCTTGACTACATCACCAACATCTTTGAAGAGAAAGGATCTGATGCCTGGTGGGACTTGGAAATCTCTGATTTACTAGACCCTGCTAGTGGCTATAATCCTGATGATTTAGAAAAAGTGATGGATATCCTCGATGTATGGTTTGATAGTGGCTCGACTTGGAAAGCAGTCCTCCAATCCGATGCCTATGATGCAGGCGAGTACCCAGCCGATGTCTATCTCGAGGGAAGTG
Organism: uncultured Sulfurospirillum sp.; assembly: GCA_964501795.1. Lineage (GTDB taxonomy): Bacteria > Campylobacterota > Campylobacteria > Campylobacterales > QNZT01 > JANTGR01. Next base: position 8,161 of record CAZCUH010000041.1, on the reverse strand, counting down.
ACCAACATCGTGGTTGGTTTCAAAGCTCCTTGCTTATCTCTAGCGCCGTAAACGGTATCGCCCCATACAAAAATGTCATCACACATGGCTTTACGATGGATAAAAATGGTGAGAAAATGAGCAAATCCAAAGGCAATGTCATCGCACCAAATGACATCGCTAAACAGTATGGCGTGGAGATTTTGCGTCTATGGGTCGCGATGAGTGATTATCAAAATGACCAAAAGATATCGGATGAAATCCTCAAACAAGTTGGGGAACAGTATAGAAAGATCAGAAATACCCTGCGATTTTTACTAGCCAATATCGATGATTTGGATGCTATCATGATAGTAGATGAGATGGATAGCCTAGATAAATGGATACTCAAAGAGGCAAAGAGTGTCTTTGATGAAGTAGAAAGCCATTTTAAAAACTATGACTTTTCCAAAGGCTTGAGCGCACTCAACCACTTCATCACCGTCGAACTCAGTGGTACTTACCTCGATATCTCCAAAGATAGGCTCTACTGTAATGCCAAAGAAGATAGCCTGCGTCGCTCTGCACAATCTGCCATGGCACTGATTGCCAAACAGATATTGACCCTTATTGCACCTGTCCTTACTTATACCGTTGATGAAGTCTTAGAGTATGCACCAAGTGTCATCAAAGCAGATGCCAAGGATGTTTTTGATTTGGTACATCAACCGCTTGAAGCTGTTGAGACAGATTTTGATGCAAACTATTTTAAAGAAGCTAGAGAGAAGTTTTTTGAAGTAGTCGATGCCCTCAAAAAAGAGAAAAAAATCAAATCAACTTTAGAGCTAGCTCTGCAAACTACGGCTAGTCAGATAGGCACGCTCAAAGCAGAAGATGCAGAGGATTGGTTTACGGTTTCAGATATCAGTGCAGATGCCAAAGGCGAAGCGTTGGCGACTTTCACTGTCGCAGAAGATAGTTACAAAATCCTCTTATCAAACGAAGCCAAATGTCCACGATGTTGGAAACAAAAAAGTACAGATGAGAACACATTATGTACGAGATGCGCTGCGGTGATAGGCTGATGCCAGATTTTACCCAGCCAGTAGCACTAAACTTTATCTTTGCCACTATCGGGGTGATTTTACTCCTCACCGCGATAGGCATCGCTTTGATAAAATTTAAAAAGAGTTAAATTGTGCTACAATGATGCAGTAGTTTTATGCAAAGGAGTTTTTTATGAAATATACTTATCTAACTAGCTTTTTTTTAGTGCTGACCTTACTTTCTGGTTGCGCACACAAAGCGCCCAAACCTAGCATCAAAAAAGAGATAAAAACCAGACACCTTGACCTCTCAAAAATCAGCTATCCAAAAAAGATAGGAGATTTTGAGTTATATGAGAAAAAGACGCTTAAAAGCAAAGACTTGGGTATCATGATACGCTATGTCAATCCCAAAATGGGCAAAGCATTTTTAGATTGTTATATCTATCCTCAAAAGAAAAATAGCACTTTAGATACAGAGTATAGAGATGTAATTGCTGCGCTTAACTTTATGTTGAAAAAAGGTGAATTAACACATCTTGAAAAAATGTATGAGGACAATAGAATGCTTGATAAAACGCATCCCGTCAAGCGTGCTGTTTTTGATATGGCAAATCAATATACCCCCTATTACTCTTTGCTTTATCTTGCAAAACTAGGTGATCATTACTTCAAAGTGCGCACTTCTCAGCCTCATAAAAAGTCTTTTTTAACGAGTGATTACGAATTTAAAACTCTCAAGGAGCTTTTTTCAAAGATAAAGTTCAACAAATAAAGGGTAAAATCAGCGTAATTTTACCTTAGAGGCGGACACTTGATTACACTAAAAGAAGCATTACAACTCTCCGCAGATGAATTATCTGCATTTAAATCAGATTTAGCAAAAAAAATTGAAGAAAATAGAGATTTAGGCGCCTATGTAGAACAGTTTACGGGCGAGGAAATCAACAGCTATGGAGAGGGCGTACCCATCGCGATTAAAGACAATATCCAAGTAGAAGGCTGGAATGTCACCTGCGCCTCTAAAATCTTGGAGGGCTATATCGCTCCCTACAATGCCACCGTCATCGACAAGATGATAACCAAAGGTCTTTGTGCCTTTGGGCGTACCAATATGGACGAATTTGCCATGGGAAGTTCCACAGAAAATTCAGCCTATGGTATCACCAAAAATCCGCATGACGCTTCACGCGTACCAGGTGGCAGTTCGGGAGGATCAGCGGCAGCAGTAGGTGCAGGACTCGCCATCGCGGCACTTGGATCTGATACGGGTGGAAGTATCCGTCAACCTGCTTCTTATTGTGGGTGCGTAGGGATGAAACCGACCTATGGCAAAGTGAGCCGATATGGACTCAATGCCTACTCTAGTTCACTAGATCAAATAGGACCTATCACCCAAAATGTCGAAGATGCTGCTATCTTGTATGACATCATCGCTGGAGAGGATCCAAAAGATTCCACAAGCTTACATGAAGCACATATCACAGTCAGCGACAAGCTAGATAGTGAGAGAAAGCTCACTATCGCCGTGATAAAAAGTCACCTCGAAGAAGCAAGCCAAGAGGTACAGACCAAGATGCAAGAGGCTATCAAAGCGCTTGAAGATGCAGGACATACCATCATCTACAAAGAGATGGTCAATTCCAAATATGAAATCGCCGCCTACTATATCACCGCTTCGGCAGAAGCCAGTGCCAACCTCAGTCGTTATGATGGTATCCGTTATGGTCATCGCACCCCAAATCCTGCCAACCTCAAAGAGTCTTATGTCAAAAGCCGTAGTGAGGGATTTGGTGAAGAGGTCAAGCGCCGTATCATGATAGGGGCATTTGTCCTCTCTTCTGGTTATTATGATGCCTACTACATCCAAGCACAAAAGACAAGACACTTAGTGCGTGATCAGTTTAATGAGATTTTTAAAGAGGCAGATTTGATATTTGCTCCCGTAGCGCCAACCCCTGCCTTTGAAATCGGCTCAATCTCTGATCCCTTGGAGATGTATCTCACTGACATCTATACCATCGGTGTGAACTTAGCAGGACTACCAGCCATCTCACTACCTCTAGGAAAAAATGAACAAGCGCTTCCTATTGGAGGACAATTTATCGCCGCGGCGCACAATGAACAAGTGATGTTTGATGGTGCCATGAGTTTAGAAAAAATATTAAAAGATTAAGGGAAAAGCATGTTAAACATCCGAGCAAAAGCACTCACATTTGAAGATATATTATTGGTTCCTCAGTATTCTGAAGTCTTACCACGCGATGTGGATATAACCTCAAAACTCACTAAAGATATCACACTAAAAATCCCTATCGTATCTGCTGCGATGGACACCGTGACCGAACACCAAGCGGCTATCAAGATGGCAAGGCTTGGCGCTATTGGTATCATCCACAAAAATATGGACATAGATTCTCAAGTCAAAGAAGTCTCACGGGTGAAAAAATCAGAAAGCGGTATCATCAACGAACCTATCCACCTCAAACCACAAAACACCCTCCAAGATGCCCTTGACTTGATGGCGGATTATAAGATTTCAGGCTTTCCTGTAGTCAATGATGCCAATAAGCTTGTCGGTATCTTGACCAACCGAGACCTACGATTTGAGAAAGATTTTTCACAAAATGTCGAAGATGTCATGACCAAAGCCCCACTCATCACAGCCCAACATGGCATCTCCTTGGAGGATGCAGAAGAGATATTTAAAACTAACAAGATTGAAAAACTCCCTCTCGTTGACCCTGATGGGGCACTAGCAGGACTCATCACCATCAAAGATTTAAAAAAGCGAAAAGAGTTTCCAAACTCTCTCAAAGACAAACAAGGCAGACTCTCTGTGGGCGCTGCTATCGGTGTGGGTCAGATGGATAGAGCTACGGCCTTGGTTGAAGCAGGTGTGGATGTCCTCGTCCTTGACTCCGCACACGGTCACTCCAAAGGGATCATGGATACAGTCAAAGAGATAAAAGCCTCACTAGATGTCCAAGTCATTGCTGGCAATGTCGCTACTCCAGAAGCAGTACGCGCACTCTATGAAGCAGGAGCGGACGCGGTCAAAGTAGGTATAGGTCCAGGATCCATCTGTACTACGCGTATCGTTGCGGGTGTGGGAGTACCACAAATCACCGCCATCTCCACCTGTGCCGAGGAAGGTAAAAAACTAGGTATTCCTATCATCGCAGATGGCGGGATTAAATACTCAGGAGATGTCTCCAAAGCCCTAGCTGTAGGCGCTAGCTCTATCATGATAGGCTCTATGCTAGCGGGTACAGAAGAATCCCCTGGTGAAGTCATCATGCTTAATGGCAGACAATACAAAGGCTATCGTGGCATGGGAAGTATCGGTGCGATGCAAAAGGGGAGTAATGATAGATATTTCCAAGAGGGTACCGCTGCAGATAAACTCGTCCCTGAAGGCATCGAGGGGATGGTACCATATCGAGGCAAAATGAGTGCGGTAATTCATCAACTCATCGGAGGACTTCGTGCCTCTATGGGCTATGTTGGCGCAAAAGACATCCCTACTTTTCAAGAAAAAGCAGAATTTGTCGAAATCACTTCAGCGGGGCTCAAAGAGAGTCATGTGCATGATGTTACCATCACCAAAGAAGCACCAAATTATCACGCCTAAAGG
>CAZCUH010000041.1:0-3420 GCA_964501795.1 uncultured Sulfurospirillum sp. | reverse complement strand
TTATACTGCTCTTTTATCTCTAAAAATTGATCCAAATTCTCCAAAAAGAGCGTGACTAATTTTGGATCAAAATGCTTCCCACTCTCATACTTGATAAGATCTAAAATCTTCTCTAATTTCCACGCTTTTTTATAGACTCTATCACTACCCAAAGCATCAAAAACATCAGCAATAGCCGTGATTCTTCCGTAGATATGAATATCTTCACCCTTTAAGCCTCGTGGATAGCCAGACCCATCATACTTTTCATGATGTTCATAGGCAATGATTGCTGCCGTTTTAAAGATAGGTTGTTCATACCCCTCAAACATTTGATATCCAAAAATCGTATGCTCTTTCATGATATTGAATTCTTCAGCCGTTAACCTAGAAGGTTTATTTAAGATAGCATCTGTAATAGCCACTTTTCCAATATCATGCATCGGTGAAGCTAGACGAATTAATTCCGATTCTTTTTCAGTCAGTCCCGACAAAAGCGCCAAAAGCTTACTATATGCAGCAACCCGTTTGACATGATTTCCCGTCTCTCGTGAGCGACTCTCACCGATAGCACCCATCGCAAAGATAAAATCTTTTTGTGTCTTTTCTAGCTCTTTAAAGGTAGCAATCGTCTCTGTGATGTCTGTCGCATAGGTAAGTACAGAAGCAATATCATTCACACCTTTAAAATTCAGTTGATAGTATCTCCCCTTGCAGACATGCTGTGTTGTCAAAGACCCATCATTGCTTATCAAGGAGAGCATCTCTATCTTTGTCATCGCATGAAAATCAGCCAAATTTTTAATCCCAGAAAAAATCTTTTTTGACGCTTCATTTTGAAATACTATTTCACCTTTATGATTAAACATAATCGTTGGATTTGGATTATATTTGGGCATCTTGGCAAGAAACAGATCCCTTTTGCTACTCTCTTCTATCATGATAGTCTCACTTTCATTATTATTTTTCATCTAAAAAAACTCCAATAACTCTTCATCGTCTTCAACCGCCTCGGCCTCTACTTCGTTAAACATCGCTTCTATCTCTAAACAAGTATTGGCAAAGGATGCATCAAAGTAGTGTATATTGTCTGTATTTCTCTCATAAAATATGATATTGATCCATTTGGATAAATCATCTGAGAGTGCAAAAAGTGCATCAATGAGCATATTTTGTTTATCTATGTCCTCTAGTTGCTCTCGTTTGATGTTTTCTATAAATGTTGCAAACTCTTTAAAAGTATTTTCAATCGCAGTAAAGACAACCAAAGAATTAACTGTCTTATAAAGTCTATGATAAAATGCTACTACTTGATCTAAATAGCCATAAAAATGAGAAGGCTCGCAGAGACTCATATCATTTAAAAGTAGATTAAAATTATCCAAGTCTTCTCTAAAGTCATCCAATTCTGAAAATGTTCCCTCATCAATTTCTGAGACAAACTCCTCCGCAGATATCTTATCTACGACCGAATATCTGATATCTTTGAAACGCCCCTCATGTTCATTCTCATCACTTTCAATGACTGCTTCTTTCGGTACTGTTCTATTGGATGGCGTCTCTTCTTTATACGCTTGCATCGCCTTTTCAACATCAAACTCCTCTTCAATCTCATCATTGATATTGATATCCATACTTTTATGCAGATTGTTATCTCCATCCATAAGAGAAACGGGGGTATTGATCAGTGTCATTAAATCTTCTTGCAGTGTTTTAGCTCGAGGAAGTTTATCGAGTCTTTTCAACTCTTTTCGTAACTTGTCTTTAAAATTCCATATTGCTTGATTCATCGATTCTAACTGTTCGATATAAAGTTGCATATGCCGTTTTTCGACCAATTTTGTTGCCACATCATCAAGTACGGAGAGAAGTTGCAACTTTTTAAGAGGCTTAATCAAAATAGCATCGATAGAGAGCAAAGAGACCTCTGACAAGATATTGATATCACTTGTACCTGTGATAAATACCACATGTGCATCAGACCTAATCTCTTTGATAGCACGCGTCATCTCAAGACCATCCATCTTTGGCATCTGATGGTCGGAAATGATAATGTCATAAAAATGAGGTTTTTCTTTAAAAAGCTTTAATCCTTCCAAGCCATCCATCGCAGTTGTATAAGATTTAAAATACCCACCCAGCATCTTCTCATACATCTTATGAAAGAGTGTATTATCCTCAACGACAAGGATATTTAACTCTTTAGTATTTTCTTTCATCTGTTGTATTCTACTTATACTCATCACTGACTCACTTTATTGCATTTATCGTTTTTGTAATATCAAAAATCGATAGCGTAGTATCGGTTCCACCAAGTTGCACTGCCATCTTTGGCATCCCATAGACCGTAGCTGTCTGCTCATTTTGTGCATAGGTTTTTGCCCCTGCATCTCGCATCGCTTTGAGACCTTTTGCGCCATCATCCCCCATACCCGTGAGGATAAATCCTGTCGCATTGCCTTTGACCTCTTTGGCAACAGAAGCCATAAGCACATTGACAGAAGGTTTATGTGAATTGACGCGTGGATAATCTTTTAAAGCCACAACATACTTTAAACCCTCCTTTTTGATCTCCATATGTTTATCACCAGGTGCAATCAGGACACGCCCATTCATCACGACATCACCCTCTTTGGCCTCTAGCACTTCAGAATTTGGCGAGATATCATTGAGCCTAGAAGCAAATGACGCGGTAAATCCAGCAGGCATATGTTGCACTATCATGATACCTTGATGGTTGGGACGCAGATGGGTGATGATCTCTTCAAGCACCTGAACCCCTCCCGTAGAAGAGCCGATAGCCACCACTTTTGCAGAAGGCATACTTGGCTTTCCACTACTTTTACTGACGGCACTTTGTGTGCTGACATTGGCATTATTGGTCACTTTTGATGTTGCTACGGCGCGTACTTTATCGAGTAACTCTTGTTTATACTCACCAAAAAATTTATTAAGATTGATTTTGGGTTTTGCCACCACATCGGCTGCACCAAAACGCATCGCGTCTATCATAGCAGTCGAGCCATTGGTGACTAGTGTAGAGCAGATGATGACAGGTGTGGGTCGTTGTGCTGTGATTTTTTTCAAAAAAGTCAAGCCATCCATCTTTGGCATCTCGATATCGAGAATGAACAAATCAGGCAAACCCACTTTTTTAAACTCATCAAAAGCATCCACCGGATTGTCTGCTTCACCAATCACCTCGATATCGGAGACATCAGCAAAGATTTTTTTAAATCCCTGCCTCACAATCACCGAATCATCAATCAAAAAGACCTTTATCATTAGAAAAACTCCACTTCAGAGATATCTTCTTCTTTTTCACCTGCAAAGGCTCGTTCCATAAACTCGATAGAATTGAGAAGTGAATCTTCAAAAAGATAAACATCGCTAAATTGTCTATGGACAAAATACTCATCGATATACATCTTTATATCTTCT
>CAZCUH010000040.1:0-11424 GCA_964501795.1 uncultured Sulfurospirillum sp. | reverse complement strand
AGCCTCTTTGAGCAGGGCATAAAAATTGCCAAAAAAGAGAAACCAAAAAAAGAGATAAAGAAAAAAGAGGCAGAGAAAAAGGAACTTCCTAAGAAAAAAACGCTGTTAAAAAAATCACATAAGCCCCATAGTGCACTTTCCTTTGCCCTACAAAAAGCAATTCTCGCTGCCAATTTAACAAAGATCAAAGCACTCATCAAACAGGGAGCGGATATCAATACCCAAGCACCTGACAAATCTCGCGCACTTTTTGTGGCTGTGGCACAAAACGATTTAGCTTATACCAAAGCACTTCTTAAAAAAGGTGCCTTTGTCTTTATCAAAAAAAGAGATGGCAATAATCTCCTTGTAGCGGCTATCATGTCTGGTAATAATACCATGCTAAGATTGATGTTAGAGCAAAAAATTGACCCCAATATCCGCTGTGAAGATGGCAATACCCCCTTGCATTTTGCCTTTATGATGTTTGATGATAAGATGATGAAAACACTCTATACTTTTGGTGCGCGTGATGATATTAAGAATGCGAAAGGGAAAACGGTGCAAGATTTAGCCAAAGAATTTCATATCAATTTAAAGCGCATTCGACGCTAAATGATGTAACACCGCATTTGCCAAAGCGCTCCAATTGACACGATTTTCATGCGTCGCCACACTATCGAAACTTTTTGGGCTAAGATGGATAAAGTTTTGAGGATCAAGTACGCGTTTGATAAATTTTACTTCATAATGCAAATGTGTACCTGTAGAGCTACCTGTATTACCTAAATAACCGATAATATCCCCTTTTCTTACAAAATCACCACTCTTAAAAGGTAATTTCTCCAACATATGTCCATACGCTGTTTTAAAGCCATAGTTATGAGAAATCACCACCAAATTTCCATAACCACCTTTATTAAATCCTGAAAACTCTACAATGCCATCAGCTGTGGCATGAATAGGTGTCCCCACTTTGCCACCAAAATCTAAGCCATAATGAAATTTTCTCTTATGTAAAATCGGGTGCATCCTGTAACCAAAAGTCGAAGTAATACGCCGTGATGAAGAAGGATAGCCACTTGGCAAAGCATGGATGATTAATTTTTTCTGTTTTGGCGTAATGGTATGCAAGAGTTTTTTGACATCTTTGTTATCATGATAGCGGTCTTTATCGATGAGTATTTGTATATCAGAAATCTTATCTTCTATCTCTTCATAAAAGGCTTTTTTCTTCTCTATTTTCTTTTGTAAAAGTTGATTTTGTTTAACAAGATACGCTTTTTGTGCCCTGATGCCATCTAGTCTAGAGGAGATCAAGGTTAAAAAAAGTGCCGCCAATACAAAGATAAGCACTATGATACCAAGTATATTAAGTAGAAATTTCCGATTTTGTTGTTTTTGCATACGCTTTTAAAAAAGCTTCCACCACCGAAAAAGAGCCAAAGACGAGATACGCAGCTGAGTCATCTAATTTTTTGAAATCTTTATAGGGGATGTTTAACTTTTCAATGACCTTTATTAAATTTTCTTTTTTTTCAATTCTTTCATTTAATATCGGTATTATTTCAATTACTTTAATAGCTGGCTTTAAAATAGCGAGTGTTTTTTCATAATCTTTATCGGCAAAGGTATTAAAGATAAGATGCAACTCTTTTTTTTGAAAGTTTTTTACCAAGGCTCTTGCTGCCAGGGCATTGTGTCCTACATCTATCGTCACATTGGGGGCTATTTTTTGACATCTGCCAAAGAGTACAACATCTTTCATAAAATCCAAAGAGAGTGAAAAACCCAAGAATTTAATAGCACTAAGGGCTAAAGCCAAATTCGTCTTTAAAAAAAGAGGAAACCCATTTTGTTTCAAAAATGACGCTATATCGGCTAACTCTTCTTGTGAAAAGAATTGATCAGATCTAAATATATCAATCCCTTTGGAGATAACCATCCTTTGTGCAACCCCATAAACCGTGCTATGGGGTTGTGTGGCAAGTATCGCGATTTTTTGTATAGCATTTAATTTTGTTTGTGTGATGGCTTCGATGCTAGTACCTAAAAAATCTTGATGATCCATATCGATAGGTGTCACTAAAGTGAGTATATTTTTAAAGACCGCTGTAGCATCATATTCGCCACCCAATCCTGCTTCAAGTACCACATAATCACACTGCTCATAGACCGCTATGGCTAAAAGTGTTGTATATTCAAAAAAGGAGAGACTCTCCCTAAACTCTGGACTTAAAAGTTGATAGAGCCTATCATGATAGAGGGAAAGCTCAGCGTCACTGACATCAGCGCCATCAAGCCAGATGCGTTCATTGAAGTTCAAAATATGTGGTGAAGAGTAGTGCCCCACAGAAAAGCCTGAGCGATAAAGATAATGTGCTAAAAATCTTCCTGTACTTCCTTTGCCATTGGTGCCTACAATATGTATGATGCGTGGAAGCTTAAAATGCTGTTGAATACTCCTCCAAGCACGCGGCATCCGTTCATAATCAATCTCGGCATAGAAAAGTGGTTTACTGGCTAAAAAGCTCTCTAGACTAGGCGTTTTCAGGAAATACCCTATTTCTTCCAGCTTCTTTGGCTTTGTAAAGCAAGTTGTCAGCACCTTCAATCATCTCTTTTTGAGAGGAGAAATCTTTTCGATTACTCACACCACCACTCACGGTCACTGTAATACGCTCACCCTTATATAAAAAATTATACGCCTCTACCTCTTGTCTCATTTTTTGCGCAAAAACTACTGCACCAGACAAAGGTGTATTGGGTAAAATTGCTAAAAACTCTTCTCCACCATAGCGACCAACGATATCAACATCGCGTTTGACTCTATTCATGATTTCACCAGTATGTTTAAGGATGATATCTCCCGCTTCATGCCCAAAAGTATCATTGATCATTTTAAATTTATCTAAATCAAAAAAACAGATGGAGTAATCAATTCCATAACGCTCAAAACTCTTCTCTACACGATTTAAGTCTTCATCCAAGCCTCGTTTGGAGATGAGATTGGTGAGAAAATCTTTTCGTGTCTCTTTTTTGGCTTTGGCAAGTGCAAGCTCTAGTTTATGCACTTTTTGTTGTAAGGCTTTGACTTGTTTATCATCATTATCCATCACAGAGACCAATGATTCGGTCTCTATCTCTAATGAACTTGCAATAGTGACTAACTTCTCTTTGATGGTGTCAAAACTGTGTTTGGTATAATCAAGCGCGATCAACTCATCTTTGATACCTCTTATCTTATCACGGCTCAAATTGCTTTTATCAATCAGTGTTAAAATCTTTGAAGAGACATCACCGAGTAGATTATCAAGTGTTTCGACGCGTTCTTTGACTTCATCTTTATCAAGTTTTACACGCCGTTTGATAAATAATTTGATCTCATCTTGCACCTCTTTTTTTGTCAAGATAGCAGGTGAATGACGCAATTCATACGAAATTGATGCTAAATCATCATCCATAGAAGAGGCGATAGAAGGTGTTAAGGATGCGATAACAAGAGATGCCAAAGGTTCTAATATACGACTCTCTTCTTGATGCTCTTCTTGCGCTATCAACGCCTCTACAATCTCAGAAAAATCATCTGTCTTGATACTATAATAGGCTTGCAGTTTTTTCATCGCTTCATCATCATAAGCCGTTAAAAACGCAAACCACTTCTCTTTAATCAAGCTAAAGGTATTGGCATCTGCTAAATACTCAATACGCTCTAACGAAGCGTTAGCAAGCTCTTTTGCCTCTTTGTTATGTAAAAGCGATATCGATTGAAGTAAGCGTTTGACTAAAGCAATGAGTATCAAAGACTGCTTGCCTTCACTCTGTCCAACCAAACGATTTAATGTGGCGACTAAGTAAGTTAAGAGTTCATCAGCTGTTTTTACATTGTATTTAGACAAATCATGCTGCATGGCAGGATTGAGTTTCTCTATAAAACGACTCACACTCTGACAATCTTCCACCATAAAACCCTTCTCTTTGGCAACTTGACAAAAGGTATTGGCATAGTTTTCTGGGGTCATGGCAATACGCTTTTTTGTCAGCGTTGTGATGGTCTCTTTTACAATTTCATTTATGGTCAATGTTGATTCCTTTGACTGCAATTTGTGAGATAAAAGCATCCATAGCTTTTTGTGAGGCTTCTTTGATAGCATTAAAACGCTTGGTATCAGATATCACAGAATTGGAAGCGATATTAAAGTCAAAATCCCCATGCGTTTTGATAGATTGTTGCTGATGGTGCTTATCATGATAGGTGGTGCGCAGTGTGACATTGGTTTTGTACGCGATAACATACCCATTGCTGTCATATTCGATAGGTTGGAAGTTGACATGTTCCAACTTCACCAATAATTGAGAGGAAGCATCTCTTTTATCAGCAATCTTGGCATGAAACTTATAAATGACAGCTTCATTAAGGGCATCTCGAATCAAAACACTATTTTCTGGATCTTCTAACGAGGTCTCCACCTTCACATAAATCGCCTCGCCTAGCACATTTTTTGTATAGACAGAAGTTGGCTTATAACCACAAGCGCTCAGAAATAGAAGCAAAGTTACAAGCCAAATCCTTCCTATCATGATAGCTACTTCACCACGATATTGACAAGTTTATTAGGCACATAAATCTCTTTGATTATATCCTTACCCTCAATCCACTTGGCACATTTTTCTTTGGCTAATGTGAGGATAGCATCCTTTGAAGCATCTTTAGAGACCTCTATCTCATCTCTTCTTTTTCCATTGATAGAGACAGCTAAGGTGAGTTGACTCTCGACAAAGACCTCTTCATTGAGTGGAATTTCTCTAAAATTTTTCAATCCAAAAAGCCTATCACTAAGCTCCCAGCAAACATGTGGAATAATAGGCTCTAAGATAGTGGTTAAGATATAGTATCCCTCAGACCATACGACTTCATTCTCTTGTGCATTGAGTGCATTGAGCGCTTCCATAGTGGCTGCGACAAGGGTATTAAAGGCAAAATTTCCGCTATAGACTTCTGTTGATTTTTTTAAAGCTTCATAAACTTTTTTGCGCGCAAATTGTTCATTTTTTGCTAAAGAGCTGTGATCAATTGCTACTAAGGTATCCATCTCTTTTGCATTTTCAGCGTGCTGCGCAAAACGCTTGATAAATTTAAACGCTCCCTCAACTGCTGAATCATTCCACTCCAACTCTTTTTGTGGTGGTGCTGCAAAGAGGATAAATAGTCTTGCTGTATCCGCACCATACTCTTTGATAATGGCATCAGGGTCGATGGTATTGCCTTTTGATTTACTCATTTTTGCACCATCTTTTAAGACCATGCCTTGGGTGAGAAGATTGGCAAAAGGTTCATCCACCGAGATATAGCCCAAATCCCTTAACGCTTTGGTAAAAAATCTAGCATATAAAAGGTGTAAAATCGCATGCTCTATTCCCCCCACATACTGATCCACATGCATCCAATAGTCCACATCCTCTTTGTGAAAGGCACTATCTGATACATTCTCAGAAACATAACGCAAGAAGTACCAAGAACTTTGTACAAAAGTATCCATCGTATCGGTCTCTCGAATCGCCGCTTTACCACACTTTGGACAGTGACAATGCTTCCAAGTAGGATGACTCTCTAGCGGATTGCCCTCCCCTGTGATTTCCACATCATCAGGTAAGGTGACTGGCAGATGCTCTTTTTTCTCCGGTACAATGCCACAATCCTCACAATGCACAAAAGGTATCGGTGCACCCCAGTAACGCTGACGACTGATTCCCCAATCTCTTAGTTTATAATTGACAACTTTTTTACCAAGTCCCTCTTTCTCAAAATAGGCAATGATTTCACCTTTAGCAACTTCATTGTTCAAGCCATCAAAATCACCTGAGTTGATAAGCGTTCCACTCGCAGTATAGGCACTTTTAGTGATGTCACTGCTATCATGATAGATGACCTCTTGTAGTGGAAGTGCATATTTTTTGGCAAAGGCATAATCGCGTTCATCATGCGCGGGTACAGACATCACCGCACCACCACCATAAGCGGCCAATACAAAATTTGCCGCCCAAAGTGGTATCTCTTTTTTCGTCAAGGGATGGATGAGACTAATCCCTAAATCCACGCCCTCTTTTTCTACGATACCACGATCTCTCTCTGACATATTTTGCATCTTTGTAAGCACTTCTTTTTGCCTATCACTGAGTAAATCATGCTCCATAAGATACTTCACGATTTCATGTTCAGGGGCAAGGGCTGCATAGGTGACACCATAGATGGTATCAGGACGCGTTGTAAAGACAGAAACTTTAGAAAATGCTTGATCTAAGGTATCCATAGATGCCTTGGAGAGGGTAAAATCAAACTCCAGCCCCTCACTTCTACCAATCCAATTTTCTTGCATGGTGAGTACCTGTTTTGGCCAACCTTTTTCTAAAGATTTTAAATCATCTAAAAGTTCTTGCGCATACTGGGTGATACGGATATAATATCCAGGCATTTCGCGTTGTTGTACGCTATTGTCACAACGCCAACAACACCCTTCAACCACTTGTTCATTGGCGAGTACCGTATGACAAGTTTCACACCAATTAACAACTTGACTCTTTTCATACAAAAGCCCCTCTTCAAACATCTTGATGATGAACTCTTGTTCAAATTTTGTATAGAGAGGATCAGAGGTAGCAAATTCTCTTTTTTTAGAGAATGAGAGTCCTAAAGCGTCCAACTCACCACGCATATAGTCGATATTTTCATAAGTCCATTTTTTAGGATGGAGTTGATGTTTAATCGCAGCATTTTCAGCAGGCATTCCAAAACTATCCCAGCCAATAGGATGCAAAACATTAAATCCTTGCACTCTTGCATGTCTCGCTATGGCATCCCCAATCGAGTAATTACGCACATGTCCCATGTGGATTCTTCCACTAGGATAGGGAAACATACTCAGGACATACTTCTTCTTTTTACTTTTATCCGCGCTTGGTTCAAAACTCTCGTGCTCTTGCCAGTAGGCTTGCCACTTCTTTTCTATCTCTTTTGGATTGTACTGCATTAAAACTCTTCTCTTACTTTGGATGATTCTACCAAGACAAGTGCCATGGAGAAAATATTCGCTACCACAGCACCCACTGCCATCGCCACTGCTGCTGTAATATCATTGGCTAGTTGGGCATATAAAAATGCAGGTATAAGATGTAAATCTGCCACAAGTGAAGAAGCAAACAGTTCCGCAGCAAGAAGATTTTTGACACCAATTTTTAAAAATGTCGATACCAAGTTGATACTCGCCGCAATAAATAGTGCGATGGTATTGTGATCAAACAAAAATCCCATCGTGGTCGTCAATGACATCAACGCAAAAAATATATAAACTACCTTACCCCAATCCATTTACTATCTCCTTTTACTTATCATGATAATCATATTTAGAGTGTGCCACCTTCAAATTGTGCGCGCATCTTCTCTTTTTCGATGCGTGCTTTCTCTTTTTGTGCCTCTTTTTGTTTGTACGCTTCTACTGAAAATCCAAGCCACTTTAAAAATGGTGATGCTACAAAGATAGAAGAGTATGTTCCCACTACCACACCTACTAACATCGTAAAACTAAAGCCATAAATAATCTCTCCACCAAATAAAAATAGTGTCAATACCACAAAGAATGTGGTGAGTGATGTCAATGTAGTACGCGAAAGTGTCATAGTCACAGATTCGTTGATAATTCTAAAGAGATCATTAATTTTTGATCCTTTGATACCTTCACGAATTCTGTCAAAGACGATGATCGTATCATTGAGCGAATATCCTAGTATGGTTAAAAGTGCTGCTAAAATATCAAGATTGACATCCACTTGAAAGAGTGAAATCATCCCCAAAGCGATAGAAACATCATGCACCAAAGCAAAGATACTTGCCACAGCAAAACGCCACTCAAAGCGAAATGCCACATAAATCAAGATAGCCAGTATAGAAAAGCCCATCGCTAGCAAACCTTTTTCACGCAGTTCAGAACCTACTTTTGGCCCTACCATATCGACGCGTCTGACTTCAAAATTACCAGAACCTTTCAGCAAAGCACGCACACTATCTCCGATATCATTACCCACAGTCGTTGTCGTTGTAGGGATACGGATGATAACCTCTTTGTCTGAACCAAATTTTGTTACAGCCGCAGAAGTAAAACGCGCATCCTTTTTGATACTGTCACGAATGGTACTGATAGGTGCGGGAGAATCATACTTGACTTGCACAATCGTTCCACCTGCAAAATCGATACCATAGTGTAACCCTTTTGTAAAAAGTAGCAGATACGATCCCAAGACCATAAAGATAGAAAAAGCGAGAAATAGCTTACTCTTACTCATAAAATCATGGATTTTATTGCCTTTAAAAAATTCCATTATTTCTCTCCTTTTTTGATGCCAAACCACTTGCGTAGATTTTGACTCTTTTCTATACGAGGTAATAACCACTGATAGACGCCATGTGTTCCCACAATCGCTGTGAGCATAGAGGCTAAAATACCAATACTAATAGTCAAGGCAAACCCTTTTATAGGCCCCGTACCATACACATAGAGTACTACCGCAGCAATCAGTGTCGTAATATTGGCATCGACAATCGCTGTCATCGCGTTGTCATAGCCTTTTTCAATCGAATGTTTGATCGATTTACCCGCATGTAATAACTCTCTTATCCGTTCATTGATGATGACATTGGCATCGACTGCCATACCCACTGTCAATACGATACCCGCCATACCAGGTAGGGTTAAAGTCGCACCAAACATCGCCATAATCGCAATAATCAAAAAGAGATTTGCCACCAAAGCAACATCGGCAATCAAGCCCGCATAGCCATAATAGACAACCATAAAGAAAAAGACCAAAACAAAGCCTGAAATCAGAGCAATCATCGATTTTTTGATACTATCTGCCCCCAATGAAGGCCCAACAGATCGTTTCTCCTCTAAAGTTACAGGAGCTAGCAAAGCACCTGAACGAAGTGCAATAGCAACATCATGTGCCTCTTGGAGTGAAAATCCACCCGAGATCTGTCCATGTCCACCACCAATACGCTCACGAATAACTGGTGCAGAATAGACTACTCCATCGAGTACAACTGCCATGCGTTTGCCCACACTCTCACCTGAAAACTTACCAAATATTTTTGCACCCGCAGAGTTGAGTGTAAAAGTGATGATAGGATTGTGTGATTGATCATAAGCGACGCGTGCATCTGTCATCATACTTCCATCAAGGACTGGTACTTCATTGACAAGATACTTCACATCTTTGGCTTTAGCATCATTTAAAATCAAATCTCCATACTCTTTTGCCTCTGCTACGGAGAGCGTATAGACTTGATCTGCTTTTTTCTCATCTACTGCCATCAGTTGCAAGTGGGCTGCTTTGGCAATCAACTCACGCGCGCGCTGCTCCTCTTGTGGTGTTTTGATACCAGGGAGTTCTACAAGAATTTTATCTTTACCTTGCTTGGCAACGGTAGGTTCAGAGAGTCCAAACTGATCAAGACGATTTCGAATAGTATCCACCGCTTGTTTGATAGCAAACTGCTTGATGAGCACTTTTTCTGCCTCTGTATAACGAAGCGTATAGTGTTCAGCCTCTTTTTTGATATTAAGCCCCTTAATGGCTTTGAGCATTTTGTCCATTTTAGGAAGCTCATCTTTATCAAGCACGGTAAAAGAGACCGTTTCATCAGAGATTTTAAGTCCTTCGATGATGATATCTTCATCATCAGTGAAGTATTTCACAGAAGAGGCAAGTGTCTTGACTTTAGACTTAATGGCTTCATCTGTTTTTACACCCAAAAGCATATGCAAGCCACCTTGCAAATCAAGCCCCAAATTGATTTTAGGGCCTTTTGTATCAAAAAAAGTCGGCACAGACGCTACGATACCAAAGAGTATCGCTACAGCAAAAAGAATAAGGCGAAAGTTCATCACTTACGCTTCTATTTTTTGTGCAATGAAGTCTCTTGAAACTTTGACTATCGTATCATCATTAAGTTTCACTTTGATAAACTCTTCTTCAGCTTTTACAACATCAGCTATCAAGCCACCTGTAGTAATGATTTTATCACCTTTTGTAAGGTTTGCTACCATCTCTTTATGTGCTTTTTGTTGTTTTTGTTGTGGGCGGATTATTAAAAAATAAAAAATTCCAAATAAAACTATAAGCGGTAATAACGATGCAAAAATATTTTCTTGACCCTGCATATCCATCCTTTAAGATAAAAAATTTAAGAGGATATTTTACTACTATCTATATTATAAAGGGCTTTAGTATCGCCCTGCTTCTCTCGCTATTTATATATCTTCACTATTTTGGAATTGAAAATCAACTATTTTTACACATCAGCACGACACTCACTGCCCTACTGGGTTTTTATCTCTTGCTTAAAAGTTCGCGTATGACACTCTTTTGGTGTGGCGCTTTTGTAGCACTTTTTTGGTTTTATTGGGTACCTTTTTCATTTCGTTATTATCATTTGACTTATCTTATCCCTCTTTTAAGTATCTTCTTTGCACTTGTTTATGGATTTATCTTTTGGTTTGTGGGGCTTTTTTCACCACTTATCCGCGCTATCATGATAGCCTCTCTCTCCTATGTGCATCCCTTAAATTACAACTGGTTTGTCCCTGAACTCACACTCTTAGATAGTTATTTTGGTATTGAAAAGTGGCAATTTTTACTCATTTTAATCGCCCTCGCACTCTTTATCATGATACGCCATCGTTTAAGAGTTTTAGCACTCTTTATCATGATAGGCGCCGTCAATTTCACGCCCCCTGCTCCACTGCCACTACCAAAACAGAGCATCTATCTCTCTTCTTTACACACCCCACAAGATAAAAAATGGGATGAATCCTATAGAGATAAAAGCATAAAGATTAATTTCAACATCATCAAAGATGCGATCGCTAAAAAGTATAATATCGTTGTACTAAGTGAAAGTGCTTTTGCCCTCTTTATCAACAAAGAAGAAGCAGTTTTAGAAGAACTCTATAGACTCTCAAAGCAGATAACGATTGTCACAGGGGGACTCTATTTTGATGGCAAGAATTCTTATAATTCTACCTATTATTTCATCGATGGACATGTAAAAATTGCCAATAAAGTAGTCCTTGTCCCTTTTGGCGAAGAGATACCTCTACCCAAATTTATCTCGCATTTTATCAATAAAATCATCTATGATGGCGCAGAGGATTATATCGCAGCAGATAAACCTAGCGATATCATGATAAAGGGTGAAAGTTTTAGAAATGCTATCTGTTATGAAGCGACACGAGAAGAGCTATTTGAAGGCGACCCAAAGTTTATGATTGCTATCTCCAATAACGCCTGGTTTACCCCATCTATCGAGCCTACTTTACAAAAACTTCTTTTGCGTTATTTTTCAAGATTGCATCATACAGTGATTTTTCATAGTGCCAATATGGGGGAAAA
>CAZCUH010000039.1:6321-11484 GCA_964501795.1 uncultured Sulfurospirillum sp. | reverse complement strand
AGATAACCATCTCGTCTTAAAGCTTTTGTAGCTTTTTTACCGATACTCTCTCTAATGATACCTTCTAACATAATTGTGTTCCTTCATTTATTTTAATTTAGGGCGCGATTATAGTAGAAAGTACCTAAAATTTAGCTTATTCTGGTAGTTTTAAATCAATCATAGACTCTTCTACGCCCTGTATACCATGGACAAGTGAATCCAATTCATCAAGTTTCATGGTTAAGTCACTTTTGTTGGTGGCATTAAGTAGTGCCTCTTCTCTGGAAATCTTTTGTTGAGAGACGAGATCTAAAAGTGCTTGATCAAATGTCTGCATACCATAGATATCTTTACCCTCAGCAATCGCCTCAGTGATTTCACTATCTCTACAATCAGATATCAGTGACTCAATTCGTGCATTTTTTAGTAAGATTTCAATCGCTGCTGCGCGTTTGCCATCTACGGTTTTAACCAATCGTTGGGAGAGGACACCTTGCAAAGTGGCAGCGAGTGACATACGGATTTTGTTTTGCTCATTCCCTGGGAACATACCGATGATTCTGTTGATAGTATCTTTGGCATCAACGGTATGTAGTGTGGAGAGAACCAAGTGACCTGTTTCTGCCGCATGCATCGCCGTTTCAATGGTCTCCATATCACGCATCTCCCCCACAAGGATGACATCTGGATCTTCACGCAGTGCAGCACGAAGGGCAGTAGAGAAGTCCGTAGCATCTTGTCCGATAGCGCGTTGATTGATGAGAGAGTTTTGATCTTGATAGACAAATTCCACGGGATCTTCGATAGTGATGATATGCTTTTTTTGGTCTATATTGACTTGGTTGATGATAGAGGCTAGGGTTGTTGATTTACCAGAACCCGTAGGCCCAGTCACAAGTACCAATCCCCGTTTTAAATGACAGAGTTTTTTGATTGTTTCAGGTAGATTGAGTGCTTCCATTGTTGGAATCTCTACAGGGATGACCCGAAAGACTGCGGATACACCCTCTGTTTGAAAAAACATATTGCCACGAAAGCGGTATTGTTCATTGAGTTTAAAGGTAAAATCGACACTTTTTTTATCAACCAACTCTTGAAAGCGTCCTTTTAAAACCTCTTTTGCCAATTGAATACCATCAGCGTGCGTTAATATCTCATCAGAGAGTTGCACCACTTCACCATTGATTCGCCCTCTAAAGGTAGCAGAAGATTTGATATGTAAATCAGATCCTCCATGTTGAATAAGACCATTAAGATAAAATTTGAGTTTTTGTAGCATCTTGTACTCAAGTTCTTCTACCTTAAAATCAGCCGCTTTTTCTAAATCGAAGTTTTCAACCATCTCTTCTGTAACCGTCATATATCATCCTTATTGTATGCCCCATGACGATACAGCTTTTTAGCTCCTCATCATGATAGCTCTTTTAAAATAGCTTCAAAGGCTTCGTTAAAACCTTCTAAACCCTCTTGCATCAATGCTGTATAGATAGGGTTCATCTCTATACCTGCTTGTTGTAACTTTGCGAAAAATGTTTCAATCTCTGCTTTTGAAGCAGGTGTTTTGATAGAAGCATCTTTATTGTTTAAAAATGCTTCTATCGTCTCTATCGGTGCGGTATTGACACAATCTTCAAAAAGTAACTCAGTGATGTAATGATCTTTGACTAAATCATCACCTTTGACACCAGTACTTGCAAAGAGTGTGCGTACCCCTTTGATATCTCGTTGTTTGATATCATGATAGATAGCTGTCGCATTTAAAATTCCTACCTGATTGAGTGGCAGGGATTTTTCACTTAACATGGCATTCATCTTACGATCAAAGCGACTCACAAAGATACTAATGACCGCTTGTGGTGCCTCACTATCCAAGCCTTTATCATGAAAAGCTTTTAACCCTTTCTCAAAAGCATCCAAGCACCCTTTTGCCTGCAAGGGCGAAAAGATAAGTGTTGCATTGACATGTATGCCCAAAGCTATGAGTGCCTCCATCGCTTCAAATCCAGCTTGGGTGGCAGGTACTTTGATCATGACATTTTCCCTACCAATGGCATGGTGCAATCTTTTCGCCTCAGCAATCGTGGCTTGCGAGTCATCACAAAGAAAAGGATCTACCTCAATAGAGATAAAACCATCTTCCCCTTTTTCGTACAACTCTTTCAATATATCGGCAGTTGTTTTGATATCTTTAATCGCTAGCGCTTCGTAAATTGCTTTTGGTTCTTTGTCTTTTAGTGCAAGAATATCTTCTTTATAAGCAGGAGAATTTAAAAAGGCATTTTTAAAAATAGCAGGGTTACTTGTCGCACCATTGACGATGTTTTTTGCTATCATGATAGGAAACTCTGATTTCAAAAAATCCCTCTCTATAAAATCACACCAAAGTGAAAAATTTGCTTCTTTAAACACTATATCTCCTTTAAAATTTCTGTTAAATCTTTGGTATCGACGATGATATTTGCCTCTTTTTTGAGGATATCTTTGGCACAAAATGCCACGCGGGTATCAGCATGTGCAAACATCGATCTATCATTGGCACCATCCCCGACCACCATGGTATCCGCAGGTGTGATACCTAATAGACTTTGTAATCTGACAATCATATCCCCTTTAGAAAAGTCAAACATCATATCACCACCCACAAGTCCTGAAAGTTCTCGTCCTTTAAAGTGCAACACATTGGCAAAGTCCGCGTCAAGTCCCAAGATATCCTTGGCATGAGCCGTGGCATTTCTAAAACCTCCTGAAAAGACAACCACTGTATAGCCTTTTTGTTTGAGTGTTTTAATGGTCTCTTTTGCTCCTGGCATAAAAGGGAGATTTTGACAAATATTTTCTACTTTATTGACTTCAAGACCTTTGAGTAGTGCGACTCTCGTGGTGAGACTTTCAAAAAAATCCAACTCCCCATTCATCGCTTTCTCTGTGATAGTAGCTACTTTCTCTTCTAAACCTAAAGGTGTTGCCAAAAAGTCAATCGTCTCTCCATCCATCAATGTCGAATCAAAGTCAAATACACATAATTTTCCCACTTCTAACCTCTTTTAAAAATTTTAGATATAATACCAAATATTAACTAGAGGTAGACATAGATGTTCGAAGATTTTATAGAAAAGTTAAAAAATGACGCTTTTTTGACCCTAGAGACCACACCAAAACACTCTCCTGTTTTCACGCCCGTTCTTGATAGAATAGAGGCGTTAGGCTTAGACAAACAAGTCGATGGATTTTCGGTGACAGATTCGCCACTAGCGAAGATGAAATACTCTTCTCTCTTTGCCACACTCAAACTGCAAGAGCGTTTTAAAAAACCAACCTTGGCGACTATCTCGATGCGTGATAAAAACAAAATTGCTTTGCAATCTGGGATATTAGGCGCCAATGAATTTGATGTGCGTGCGATTTTGGCACTCACTGGAGATGCGGCGAGTGCCAGTGATCAGCCCAAAACCAAAGGTGTCTTTGAGGGTAACTCCACGATGCTTATGGATATGATTAAATGTTTTAATGGTGGGATTGATTATGCAGGAAAAGCACTTGATGAAAAACCAAAAAAGATTTATGCTTTTGCCGTTGCTAATGCCTACGCTAAAAACCCCAAAAATTTACAAAAAAAGATGAAGATGAAGCTAGAGCATGGTGCCACGGCGATTATCACCCAGCCAATTTATAGCATAGAAAATGCTAAAGTACTTTTGGAAATGTTTGAAGGTGCCAAAGAGGAGGCAGGCAGAAGGGATAACCCACAACTTGTTTTTGGCTATTTTCCAATCACGAAGCTTAGAACAGCACAATTTTTAAGTGCTCATGTGCCTGGTGTGCATGTCCCAAAATCTTTTACCAATGCCCTTTATGAAGCCAAAAAGATATCTGATGAAGAACAAGAAAAGATAGGCTTTGAACTCTCAACAACGCTATTTAATGATATTTATGCCCTGCATCCAAAGATGCACATCATGGCTGCGAATAATTTTGGCTTAGTAAAACGGATATTGGATATGAAGAAGTAAGGGTATCATGATAGGCGCTATCATGATACCCCAGTAGGGGTGCTAAAAGTCTCGTTTTAAGAGTTCATCTACTTTCAAGATAGTCAATATTGATTTATCTCTTTTCCCAATGCCTGAAATCATCCCTTTCTCTTTTTTAAGGGTCTCTGGGGCGGGATCGATTTGTGAAGATTTTAGACGAATGGCTTCTGTGAGTTTATCAATCACAAAACCAGCGATATTATCGCCATCTTTCATCACGATATAACGCGTCTGCTCATCTTCATTTTTGGGTGTGATGTTAAATTTTCTACGCAAGTCTATGAGTGGGATAACATTACCTCTTAGATTAAACATCCCTAGCACATAGTTAGGTGTACGAGGTACCCTTGTATAAGCGATAGGTTTGATAATCTCTTGGATATTGAGAATGGGTATGGCATACTCTTCATCTCCGATGATAAATCCTACTAATTGTGTGATATCTTCACTTTTTTCATCAACATAAGCGTGATCCATCTGACTTTTTTGTTTTTGTAATACATCTGTTAGTTGCTTGCTCATGCTATTGCCCCTTCTGGTAATTTAATGTTTTTACTCACCGTGCTTCTGAGGTAATCAGGTGAGTATGGTTTGGTGATGTACTCTGTCATACCCACTTCAACGCCTCTTAATCGATCTGACTTGGAGGTTCTAGAAGTGACTGCAAGGAGTGGTAGGTTCCTATATTTTGAGTATTTTCTAATCTCTGAAGCCAAAGTATATCCATCCATCTGAGGCATCTCAATATCCACCAACAAGGCATCAAATGCTATCTCGCCAGCCTTTAAGATATTGAGTGCTTCAACACCGTTAGTCGCTTCGGTGAGTGTGATACCCAATGGTTCTAGTGATTTTCGCATGATAGTGCGATCTGTTTTACTATCATCGATCATTAAGACATTGTAATCACTTGGTGCACTTTTTTGTTTACTTTCACTTTGTGCTGCAAGTTGCGTGACATCAACTTTGATATCTTTAGCAAGGTTCATCATCGCTGCTACATCGGTAATGAGTGTGACACCACCATCGCCTCGAATTGTTGCTCCAGCTATACCCTCGATACCTTGTAGATAATCGCCCATAGGTTTGATGACAATTTCTTCTTGCCCTACCAGTCCATCTACCACGATACCAAGTTTACTTTCAGCAA
>CAZCUH010000039.1:4710-6221 GCA_964501795.1 uncultured Sulfurospirillum sp. | reverse complement strand
TCACTATCGATATCGATGATACCATTGAGTTTTTCGATATTGGTTTTAACCACATCCATACCCACACCGCGTCCGGAGACACCCGTGACTTTGGCTGCGGTTGAAAAACCTGGTCTAAAGATGAGTCCATAGGCTTCTTTATCAGACATGTTATCCACTTCTCGCTCTGTGATAACCTCTTTTTCCAAAGCTTTCATCTTTAAAAAGTCTGGATCCATACCTGCACCATCATCTTTGATTTCGATGACGATTTGATTACCTTCATTGTAGGCTTTGAGATTGACCGTTCCTTTGCTAGGTTTTCCTGCTTGTGTTCTGACTTCTGGGGATTCTACACCATGGTCACACGAGTTTCGAATCATATGCACTAGCGGATCACCAATCTCTTCGACGATTGATTTATCAAGTTCTGTCTCTTCCCCACTCATAACAAGTTCTATATCTTTGTTGAGATCACGAGAGAGATCACGCACGAGACGAGGAAATCTGTTAAATACTTTTGAAACAGGTAACATTCTAGTCTTCATAACAGCGATTTGAAGGTCAGTTGTCACGAGTGAAACAGCAGAGACGACTTGGTTTAACTCTTCTAAAAATTTTTCACCCTCATAGCGTTCTTCCACATCATCATAGATTTTTAAGAGTCTATTTTTACTCAACACCAACTCTCCGATGAGGTTCATCAAGTGATCGAGTCGCTTGACTTCTACACGAATGGTCTGTTCAGGTGCAGAGGGTGCTTTTTTAGCACTCTGTGCTTTTGGACTCTCTTTTTTTACAGAGACGCTAGCTTGTGGAGCAGGGCTTGCTGTAGGAGTAGGAGCTGGTGATGCCACTGCTTGTTCTTGTTCTTCTTGTACAGGTGGGTTAGCGACTGTTTGGCTACTATCATTTTGGGCAGCTTTTGCCGCCTTTTTTGCCTCTTTTTCTGCAAGTTTTTCTTGGAGGAGTCTTTGAATTTCAGCTTCAACATCTTCATCACTCATCTGGGCATAGTCTTCTTGTGTTTCACTCTCGTCTGAAACTTGCACTTCATCTTGTGCTTCTAGCTCTTTACTCTCTTGTGTTTGTTCTTCTTGTGTCTGTTCTTCTTGTGTCTGTTCTTCTTGTGTTTCACTCACCGCTTCGGATGGCGTTGATTCAAGGGATACCTCTTCAAGCGATTCTCCCTTTGAAACAGCATCCAATCTTGCAACAATACTCGCTATCTCGATACCACACTCTGTATCAACACCTGAAGCTTGAATACCTTCTAACAAGGCTTTCATCATATCGACGGATTCTAAGATAATATCCATGATATCAGGTGTGATTTTGAGTTCATCGCGTCTTGCTTTATTGAGTACATCTTCCATATGATGTGTTAATTCTGTTAAGATATCAAAGTTTAAAAATGAACTTGAACCTTTGACGGTGTGGGCTACTCTAAAGATGGAGTTTAAGAGTTCTAAATCTTCAGGATTATTCTCTAACTCTACTAAATCTTGATCCATCTGCTCTATCAGTTCAAA
>CAZCUH010000039.1:0-4610 GCA_964501795.1 uncultured Sulfurospirillum sp. | reverse complement strand
ACACCTCGAAGATCAAAAATTCCATCGATAAAGTCAGGAGCACCGGGAAGTTCTGTGAGTTTAGGAAGCTTGATAATCTCTCGTACTTTGGCGACATTGACACCATAGATACCTTCATAGACACCATCTTCTGTGACGCGTTGGAGCCTAAAATCTACAAGCTCCATCTCATTTGTACCGACTTTTAAGATATTGTCGTCATTCATATTGCAACCTTCTTATTTAATGGTTTCTTGGTGATGAGCAAAGCCGACCACCAATTCATTACAACTAAAGCACAATGCTTTACATCGTATGTTTAATAAATAAGACCTTATCTTTGAAGTCTATAGTAAAATAGATATTCCCACAAGCATAAGAGCCAAAGAGCTTGTATTGACAGCCCTCAAGAGCGTACTCTTCGTTCATATGATGGTGACCTTCGCAGATAACATCGAATCTGTTACTTGCAATATCGTATTTTTTTGATTTTTGTTTAATGAATTGGGCAAAATTTTTCAATTTTTTACAAATTTTCTTATTTTGCTGTTTTTCTAGAATAGCTTTTGAGATAAAATTATTAAAGTTTTTATCAAGAAGATTTAAAAATTTTAAAGTGATAAAATTGCGAATCCAGATGGAATAGAGTGTATACTTCACACCTTGATATAAGTCTCCATGTGAGAGAGATATCTTTTTATCATGATACATGCAGTGGAGTGGTTGTTTACTATAAGGGATGACTTTTACAGCTGGAAAAAGGCGCTGTAAATCAAAATCATGATTACCTTCAAAATAGAGTATTTCCAATTTTTGTGAAAGTTGATTGATCAAAAGGATAAGTTTGTGATTTTCTTTGGTGGTGTACTCGATACTCCCCACAAGCAAATCACACATATCGCCCATCATGATAAGCTGTGAAGTGTGTATCTCTGCGTTATCTATTTTGCAAAGAAAATCATAGAGAGATTCACGCACCCCTACTTGGTAGTGCGCATCTGCGATAAAAATCGCATCTTCTTTTATCTTATGGGGCATAAGTGATAAAGGGAATCGCTTCATCTTCATCAAAACCACACATCAAGTTGGCATTGACCACTGCTTGGGAGGAGGCACCTCGTAGGATATTGTCCACTGCACTATTGACATAGAGTTTCTTGCCATCCCTTTTGGCAAAAATATCGCAAAAGTTTGTTCCCGCACAGGACTTGATATCCACAGGTTTATCAAAGATACGAACAAATTTTTCATCTTTATAAAATGCTCGCAAGATCTCAAGTGGATCGATCTCCTCTTTTAAGAGCATATAGCCATCTATCATCTCCCCTCTAGTAGCAGGGATGAGGTGAGGGACAAAGTTCACATCAAAAGTTTTGCCAGACTTCAAACGCAGTTTCTCGATGATTTCGGGTTGGTGTCGGTGCATGAGAGGATTGTAAGCAAAGATGTTTTCATTGATAGAGACATAGTGGGTGTTGCTTGTGCATTTTTTACCTGCACCTGAAACGCCACTTTTAGCATCGATGAAGATAGGAAAATTTTCATCAATGTAAGGGGCAAAAGGTAAAAGTGCGAGGATAGATGCCGTAGGATAACAGCCAGGATTGGCTACCAAAGAGGTACTTTTTAACTCCTCTTTATAAAGTTCAGGCAAGCCATAAACCGCTTCTTTGAGATGTCCTTTATCTTCGTGTGGGCAGTAGTGTTTTTCATAAGTATCAAGTTCTAGACGGTAATCCGCGGAGAGATCGACGACCTTGACACCCAGCTCCAACAGCTCCTTGGCAAATCCCATCGAAGCACGGTGAGGAAGTGCGAGAAAGGCGAGCTGGGCTTTTTGGGCAATAGCTTTGGCATCTGCTTTCTCTACTTGGGTCTCAAAGACATTAGTAAGAGAAGGATGCAAATCAGTCACACGCACGCCACCTTCACTAGTCGCGACATAGCTGATGTTAAATTTTGGATGGGTGATGAGGATTTTTAAAAGCTCTAGCCCTGTAAATCCACTAGCCCCAACGATAGCCACATCTATCATGATTAAAACTTAATCTCTTGATAGCTGACAGATAAAATTTCGTACTCTTTTTCACCAGCAGGAAGATTGACAAGCACTTCATCCCCTTCTTCTTTGCCCATGAGCTGCCTGGCTAAAGGAGATAGTGTAGAAATCAGTGCTTTTTCTGGATTGCTCTCGTAGGTGCCGACGATGGTATAAGTGGCTTCCTTTTCACTCTCAAGATCAAGTAAAGTGACAGTTGAACCAAATCGTACCTTATCATGATTGAATACAGAAGGATCTACCTCTTGGACATTGTCATAGAGTTCTGCTAACTCTGCCATACGCTTTTCGATATAGCGAAGATGTTCGCGTGCTGCGTGGTATTCGGCATTTTCTTTCAAGTCGCCATGACTTCGTGCGATGTCGATCTCTTCAACAGTTTTGGGGCGTTGTACCATCTTTAAATCATGCAGTTCATCGCCTAATTTTTTATAACCATAAGTGGTGATTGGTTGTTTATTCATCTATGTTCCTCTTTTGTTTGGATTATTATAACAAATTTATGAGATTTTTTGTACTACCTGATTGCAGTAGCGATTTGAGTTGCTTGGAAGCTTGGAAAAAGTGGTTTTTATCCATATCATGATAGGCGCGTAAAAGATTTTCTTTACTGACAGCCTCTTGGAGTAACTCTTGATGCAAGGGTTCATAGCCAGCAAAATCAAGAATGATATTGGCAAGTCCAACAAACTTTAGTTTGACAAAGCGTTTGGCGATAAAGTAGTCTAACTTTTTGGCTTTGTAAGCAAGGACAAAAGGGGTACCGATGATAGCAGCCTCAAGTGTAGCTGTTCCTGAACAGATAAAGGCAAAGTCACTGTGGGAAAGTGTCTCTTCCATGATGTAAGAGATATTGAAGTCATCGATATTGCCATAGAGTTCATAGAGATCTTCACCTTTTAGAAATGGGGGCACGATGATGACTTTTTCACCTTTTATCTCCTTAGCAACTTCTCTAAAGATTGGCATGAGCCTTTGCACTTCACTCTTACGACTTCCAGGCATAAAGGCGATGGTGTTATAGGATTTATTGGGATCTTTTTGAAACTGTATCTCATCGAGTAGTGGATTGCCTACATAGGTGGCACGCGTATAAAATTGATCTTCAAAAGGAAAGATTGAGGCGAGATTATCACAATATTTTTCAACGGTTTTTACTCGTCCTTTTTTCCAAGCCCAGACTTTTGGAAGGATATAGTAGGTGATTTTTTTATCAGGATATTGTTTCTTGATAGCTTTTGCCAAAGGAAGGTTAAAAGAGGGTGCATCTATCAACAGGATAGAGTCCACATCCTTGGCAAGTACAACCATCTCTTTGATAGCCTTTTTAGCGAGTTTTATTTTTGGTAAAACATCCCAAAATCCCATCACAGAAAATTCTGTTGTAGGATAGAGTGGCTGGCCAAATCGTCTGTCAAATATCCCTACAATCTCAGGGTTCAAATCTTTTAACAGTGGTTCCAAATGGAGGTTTGCAGAGGGTTCTAGGGCAGAAATAAGGAGTTTCATCGAATATGCTGCACTTTATCCGTCTCTATCATGATAGGCTCCTTTTTTATGATATTATCTAATTATCGCTATAATTCTGCAAAATCTAAAGGAGAGAAGTATGTCAAAAGCGCTCTATGTTGATAATTTTGATGTGTTAAAAAAAGAGGTAAAAGAGGCGGGATTGCTTGATCGTGTCCCTGTGCGAGGAAGCATTGAGATGATTGCGGTTGTGGTCTCTTTGGTGGCAGCGATGGCAACGATGACGATGTGGAATCCTATACTTTTGGGACTCTTTTTGACGCTTGTTTTTACCCGTGCGGTTTTTGTCTCTCATGATATCTTGCACCTGCAATATTTTAAAGATAAAAAACTCTCCTTTAGACTCTCTTATCTCTACTCTGCTATCATCCTCTCCAACTCCTCTTCGTGGTGGGATTATAAGCACAATGTCAATCATCACACCTGGTGTAATGTCGTTGAGAAAGATGAAGATATCCGTGCGCTAGATGGGGCATTTACACCTCACAATAAAGGCAATAGCCCCTTTTTGAAAAAGTACAAACATATCATCTTTTGGGGCGCGATGTTTTTTATGTATCCGGCATTTATCGCACAATCTTATAGCTTTGTGTTAAAAAGAAAACTCTATGGTGAATTTGCGCTTATGTTGCTTCATTGGCCAATCATCTGGGGGACTATCTTTTATGTGTTGCCATTTGCTGATGCTTTAACAGTATTTATCACGCTCTATTTGACATTATCAGTCTGGCTCTCTTATGGTTTTATCACCAATCATCTAGGCTGTGAAGTCTTTACGCTAGAAGAGAGTCGTGATCTCTCCTGGATGGAGCTTCAGATGCGAGGAAGTCGATCGCTCAAAGGTGGCGTTTTCACACACTGGTTTTATGGTGGACTCAATACGCAGATAGAGCATCATCTTTTCCCTAAAGCACCACGATTTAATCTCTTAAAAGTGCAAAAAATGACCAAAGATTTTGCCAAAAAACATCATATGCAATATTTTGAAACTACACCCCTGCAAGCCTATGTACAGATCAACAACGCACTCAAAGCATATTGA
>CAZCUH010000038.1:0-11538 GCA_964501795.1 uncultured Sulfurospirillum sp. | reverse complement strand
TACAAACAGATAAAAGGCAAGGCTTGAAAGTTCCCTACATCAGTATCATGATACTACTCCTCATCGTACTTTTCTCCTTTTTTGGCTCTCATATCTATACGCTTTCTGCTTTTGAATTGGATAAAACAGCGATTTTATTGCCCCCTTCGAGTGAACATCTTATGGGAACGGATAGATTGGGACGGGATGTGTTTGCGCGTATGATAGAAGGGGGAAGAGTCTCTTTGCTCATCGGGGTAGGCTCTGCGCTGATAGCCTCATTTTTAGGACTCATTATCGGTGTTTCAGCAGGATTTTTTCGGGGAAATGTAGATAGGGGGATCATTATCATGATAGATCTTTTTCTCACTTTTCCTACCTTTTTTCTTCTTTTAGCGTTGATATCATATATGAATGCCTCTATCATGATACTCATCATCGTCATCTCTATCACAGGCTGGATGGGGATGGCACGGCTGATTCGAAGTGAAAGTTTTGCCATTGCTTCTAAACCTTTTATCAAGATTTTGAAACTCTCAGGGGTGAGTCGCAGCAAAATCATCTTAAAGTATTTTACACCACTGCTTGCGCCAATCTTTCTCATCTCTTTTACCTTTGGGGTAGGGGGTGCGATTCTTGCGGAGAGTGGATTGAGCTTTTTGGGTATTGGTATCATGCCCCCACAAATTAGCTGGGGATCGGTGCTAAGTGAGGGTAAGGATGTCGTAGATATCGCGTGGTGGCTTAGTTTTTTCCCAGGCTTGATGATATTTTTAGTCATTTATGCACTCTCAAATATCTCTGACTTTTTACAATCTTATACCAATCAAAAAGAGAAAGTACGCTAGGTGAAGCTCAAAGAGAAGTTAGATAGAGAAGTTGCTAAACGCAATGCTAGTGAGGAACTCAGCGCCTCCAAACCCGACCCTATCATGATAGCCAAGCGACATAAGGATGAGACGGTTTCACTTGTCTGTGCGCTTTTTGCCTATGGCAATGCAGGGTTGATTGTCAAGTTTTTAGATTCATTGGATTTTGGATTACTTGAAGAGAGTGATAAAAATATTCAAAAAGCTTTATCTTCACACTACTATCGCTTTCAAAAATCTGAAGATATCGCGCAATTTTTTATCACACTCAAACGGGCAAAAGCCTCCTTTTCACTGCAAGAGAAGTTTTATGAGGGCTATCATGATAAGCGAGATGTGATGGAGGGTTTGGGCTCTTTGATAGGTGCTTTGCGTGCATTGAATAGCTATAAAAGTCATGGTTATGATTTTCTGCTAGGGCAAGTTCCCCATCCTAAAAGTACCTCTGCCTACAAGCGCTGGCATATGTATCTTCGTTGGATGGTAAGAGAAGATCATATCGACATGGGATTGTGGAAAATGGTTGATAAAAAAGATTTGCTTTTGCCCTTAGACACACATACTTTTAAGGTCTCTCGTGCTTTGGGACTCTTAAAGCGAAAGCAGTATGATTTAAAGGCTGTCAAAGAGATAAGCACTACGCTACAATCTTTTGATAAAAATGACCCTATCAAGTATGATTTTGCACTCTATCGTATCGGTCAAGAGGATATTTTAGCTTCGATTAAATGAAAGTTAGATAAAATCTGCGATAAATTACACAAAAAGGAATCCTCCTACTATGAATGAGATTTTTACTTTCTTTGGGGTTATCTCCCACAATCACGCTTATCTTATGATTACACACACGCTTTTGGCAGCAGGTTTGGCAGTATTAGTTGCTAAGTTGGCTACCTCTTCTTTGCAAATTGTGCCTAAGGGTGCACAAAATGTCATGGAAGCCTTTTTAGATGGTGTTGTAGGCATGGGTAAAGATGTCATCGGTGAAGAGAAAGCGAGAGAGTATCTTCCTATCGTAGCAACGATTGGTATCTTTATCTTTATCGCCAATGTGATGGGAATTATCCCAGGTTTTGAATCCCCTACGGGTAATATCAACTTTACACTCGCTTTAGCATTGGTTGTCTTTATCTATTATAATTATGAAGGTATCAGAAAACATGGTGTTATCAAGTACTTTGGGTCATTTGTACACTTAGGTGAGATGAACCCTATCGTGAAGTTTCTCATGACACTCTTTATGTTTCCTATCGAAATCGTCTCGCATATCTCAAGAATCATCTCACTTTCATTCCGTCTCTTTGGAAATATCAAAGGTGATGATCTCTTCTTGGCGGTTATCTTGATGCTAGTACCTGTGATTGCGCCACTTGCGCCATTTGCACTTTTGACATTTTCAGCACTTTTACAAACATTTATCTTTATGATTTTGACTTATGTTTATCTTGCTGGTGCTGTCTTGATTGACGAAGGACACTAGGATGATGAGTAAAAAAGGATTTGACTCACTTGTAAGCTTTTTGCAGGGTGCATCATGGGCAACTGTGATCATAGGGGCATATCTCTTTTTTACGCTTTTTTATCCTTTTGGACTCATTGTGGCGCTCATTGGTGGTTTTTTTGGCGCTACGATTGGTCTCTTTATGGTCATCTTTTTTGAGATGGCACATACCCAAGAACAGGCACTTTTAGAAGCCAAGGAACAGACCAAGCTTTTAAAAGCACTTTTAGAACAAAAATAACACTTTTCTCGTCTCCTCTTCTTTACTTTCTGTCCGTAAAATTAAAATAATTAACTTTTTTAGATTTTTTTAACTATAATAGTACATTATGAAAACAAAGCAAAGTATTATTCGCACCTTTTTTATCAATATCTCGATTGTGATACTCTCTACATTGGTTATCATGATAGCACTGTGGCTCTATCGCGTGCTCTTTGATGCGCATAACACGGACTCTTTTATTGACTTTTTTTCTACGATGAAAAATAGTGAACTCTCTTTAATCTTTCTCTTTGCGCTATTGACAACATTTATTGTGACCCGTATGATTGCCAAAGATTTGGAGAAGCACTTTGCCCTTTTTAATACCTATTTTCAAGAGGCTTCCAAAAATCTAAAAAAAATCGATACCAAAAAGCTAGCATTTAAAGAGTTTGAAGCCTTGGCGCTCACGGTCAATAAGATGGTAGATGATGTAAAACGCTCTAAAGAAGAGGTGTTGAACAATAGATCATATCTGCAAGCTGTCTTGGAGTCGCAGAAAAATATCGTTTTTGTGATAAAAGATTCAGAGATTATCAGTGTCAATAGGGCATTTTTGGAGTTTTTTGCCGTTGAGAGTATCAAAAGTTTTTACAACAAGTATGAAAAAATATGTGAAATGTTTATCCAAGATGATGGTTATTTGCAGTGTACTTTTGAAAATCAAGGGTGGCAAAGCTATATAGAACAAAATGCTAGCCTCACACATAAAGTCAAACTAAAAAAAGAGGAAGAACTTTATATCTTTGTAGTGGATATTTCTCCCATTGATGCTGTAGATAGTGGACAATTTGTGGTTTCATTGACTGATGTCACCGCACTAGAAAATGAACGAACACTCTTTGAAATTGCTGCCTCAACAGATGCCTTGACTGGCATCGCAAATCGATTAAAATTTAATACGATTTTAGAACAACAAATAGCTTTTTCAAAGCGCTATGAAGAGCCTTTTTCTCTTGTGATGTTTGATATAGATGATTTTAAAAGCGTCAATGATACTTATGGACATCAGATAGGGGATGATGTGCTAGTCACGATAGCACATCATGTGTCAGATATGATACGCCAAAGTGATACTTTAGCAAGATGGGGTGGAGAAGAGTTTGCGATCATTCTCCCGCAAACAAAAGAGAAAGAAGCTGTTGACCTTGCCAATAAAATCAGAGAAAATATAGCAAATCTGCGTTTTGATGAAGGATTTAAAATCACCTGTAGTTTTGGTGTCAAAGCCTATCATGATAGGTGCAATAGTGATACTTTTATACAGCAAACAGATACGCTTCTCTATCAGGCAAAAACGACGGGTAAAAATAGGGTGTGTGCCTAGGGGATGTCCTAAAGCAAATTGTAGTAAAATAAGTAAAATTATTACGCAAGGTTAGTTGATGTTTGAAGTTGTCATCGGTTTAGAAGTCCATATCCAGTTAAATACCAAAACAAAGATTTTTTGTTCCTGCCCCACCTCTTTTGGGGAAGCGCCAAATACCCATGTCTGTCCTGTCTGCTTAGGTCTGCCAGGAGCGTTGCCTGTTTTAAACTATGAAGCGGTCAAAAAGGCGATCTATTTTGGTCATGCAGTCAATGCTACGGTACATCAAAAATCTATCTTTAACCGTAAAAATTACTTCTATCCTGATCTTCCAAAAGGGTATCAAATCTCCCAATTTGAAATTCCTATCGTAGAGGGTGGGGAGCTTCATATCGATTTTGATGATGGTTCTACAAAGTGCATCGGTATCACAAGAGCGCATCTCGAAGAGGACGCTGGTAAAAGTATCCACGCTGGAGCAGAGAGCAAGGTAGATCTCAATCGTGCAGGCACACCACTACTAGAAATCGTCTCTGAACCCGACATGCGAAATAGTGATGAAGTGATTGCTTATCTCAAAAAGCTTCATGCTATCGTACGCTACCTTGATATCTCTGATGCCAACATGCAAGAGGGCTCATTTCGCTGTGATGTCAATATCTCTATCCGTCCAAAAGGGGATGAAAAGCTCTACACAAGGGTTGAGATTAAAAATATGAACTCTTTTAAATTTATACAAAAAGCAATAGAGTATGAAGTACAAAGACAGATAGAAGCTTGGGAAGATGGGCTTTATGAAGAGGAGGTCTATCAAGAGACGCGTCTTTTTGATGTCGATAGTGGTGAGACTAGATCGATGCGTGGTAAAGAAGATAGTGCGGATTATCGTTACTTTCCTGAACCTGATTTGGAGCCTGTTATCCTCACAGATGCGATGCTAGAAGAGGGTAAAAATATTCCTGAACTCCCAGATGTTAAAAAAGAACGACTTATCAAGGACCATGGTATCAAAGCATATGATGCTGCTGTCATTACAGCCTCCGTAGAGATGGCAAAGTTTTTTGAGAAGATGTTAGAAGAGGGGGCAAGTGCCAAAAATGCTGTCACTTGGCTCACGGTTGAACTACAAGGACGCCTTAAAAATGGCTTGAGCCTTGAAACTTCACCTGTGAATGCTAGTACGCTAGCACTACTGGTAAAACGCATCGACGATGGTACGATTTCTGGAAAAGCCGCCAAAGAAGTGCTAGATTTTATCATGGAAAATGAGATGAGTGTGGATGATACAATCGAGAAACTAGGACTCAAACAGTTGAGTGATGATGCTGCGATTGAGACCCTTGTAGAGGGTATATTGGTAGCAAATCCTGATAAAGTAGCAGAATATAAAGGGGGAAAAGAGAAGCTGATTGGTTTCTTTGTAGGACAAGTGATGAAAGCGTCTAAAGGCAGTGCAAATCCTGCTAAAGTGAATGAAATATTAAAGAAAAAACTTAGCTAAATGTCATTGAAAAAGAGGCTTTTAAAACTTTCTTATGCTTTAGAAGCCTCTAAGCGCTATAAAAATGCAAAGGCACTTGCCTTTGAAATCTTGGAAGATCAAACTTCTGTGAAGAAAAAATATTTTGATATTTTTATGATTTTTTTGGTTTTAACAACCATTTTGATATTGATTTTAGAGATCAAACATACACTGCCACCTCTTGTATATCTTTACGAAACTATCGCTGTTTTTATCTTTATACTGGAGTGGTTAGGACGCTTTTGGGTGAGTAGTGATGCGCATATGACAATCATCCAGACACATGAGCAGTGTGAGCTTCAAGAGCGTGAGAGTACCGCATGGATGCTCTTAAAACCAGCACTTTTAGAGAAGTATCGTTTCGTTATCTCTCCTATGTCTATCATTGATTTATTGGCGATTTTACCATCTTATAGACCATTAAGAGTGCTTCGTTTTTTACTGTTGTTTAGATTGTTTAAAGTCTTTAGATACACACAAAATCTCAACTTTTTGCTGCGTGTGTTTATAGAGAAGCGTTATGAATTTGTCACCTTGCTGGTGATCTTCTCTTTTATGGTCTTTTTTGCCTCTACTGTCATCTATATCTTTGAAGGGGCAGGGGGTAATGAAAAGATTGATAGCTTTTTTGATGCTATCTATTGGGCGGTTGTGACGATTACAACCGTGGGATTTGGCGATATCACACCACAGACTTCTGCGGGGCGTTTTATCACGATATTTCTTATCATGGGTGGTATTGCTATCATCTCTTTTATGACCTCTATCATCACCACTTCGATGACGGAGAAATTAGAAGAGGTCAAAGAACAGCATATACTCAATGAGATAGCAAAGCTCAAATCATATGTACTTATTTGTGGTTATGGAAAGATGGGAAAAGAGTTAGCTAGAGAGTTGCATCGAGCAGATGAAAAGTTTGTAGTATTGGATGTCCATGCAGAGGAAATTGAAGAGGCAAAAAAAGAAAAATTTTTAGCCCTGCATGCGGATGCTAGTGATATGGATGTGTTGAAACTTCTACGATGTGATAGTAAACTAAAACATGCTGTTGCCCTGACAGATGATGATGCCTTGAATCTCTCTATTGTTTTATCATTAAAGTCACTCAACCCTGATACTATTATCTACTCTCGTGTCAATAAAAGAGAGGCAAAGATCAAGCTCGAGAGTGCAGGAGCGAAAGAGGCAATCTTTCCTTATAAAAGTGCCGCTATTGCAGCGTTGGAGTATCTTGAATCACCGATTGCTTATAGTGCGATTGACAATATTTTACTAGAGAGAGAAGATCCTATTTTTGAAGAGATAGAGATAGCTAAAGAGTCCAAAGCCTATGATGTCTCTCTCAATAACTTACAGTTAAAAGCGTTTAATTTGAAACTTTTAGGTCTTGTTCGAGGTAGTGAGGATGATAGATTTTATTTTCATCCCAAAGATGAAGCCTTTATTTTGCAAGAGCATGATGTCCTGATGGTGATAGGGGATAGAGAAGATATTGTCGCATTTAAATTGAGTCTTTTTAAAGGATAAAGCATCAAAAAGTTAGTCATATATGGATATTCAAAAACAGCAAAAGAGTTAGCCAAGCTCTTAAGAGCAAAAAAGATACAACCTTTTATTGTCAGTTGTTGTGAAGAAGACGCAACGCGAGCAAAGGATGATGGATTTGATGCGCGCTATCTTGATATCACCAAGGATATACATCTTAAAGAGATAGGTATAGAAAAAGAGATAGAGACATTTTTTTGTATGCACCATGAATACAATAATAATCTTTTTGTCACACTATCGGCAAGAAAACTCAATGCAAACCTTAAAATCATCTCGCTTGCTGCTACAGAAAATGATGAAAAAAAGATGATTTTAGCAGGGGCTAGCTATACGGTCAATCCTTATGATTTAGGTTCTCATCGGATATTTCGTGTGCTACAAAAACCAAAAATATTTGATGTTTTTGATCAAATCATTTAT
Organism: uncultured Sulfurospirillum sp.; assembly: GCA_964501795.1. Classification (GTDB taxonomy): domain Bacteria; phylum Campylobacterota; class Campylobacteria; order Campylobacterales; family QNZT01; genus JANTGR01. The sequence continues at coordinate 4,125 of CAZCUH010000038.1, read as the reverse complement.
AGTGATCTTTCAATCGAAATTGCAGAAATCTTGGTACCTAAAGGATCAGGTATCATAGGTGAACAGTTTCGTAAACTCACGCTTGAAGAGGATTATGATATCATCATGATAGGGGTACAAAATAGTAAAGAAGGTAAAAAGTTCTACTATAATACACATAAGATATATCGTAAAATGCGAGAAGGTGATATCTTGGTTGTCATAGGTGAAAAGAGAAATATAGCAAGATTAAAAAAGGAACTCTAAGATGAAGATAGGCATCATAGGCGCAGGAAAATGGGGACAAGCTTTACGCTATGCGCTCTCTAAAAACCCTAACAATGAACTCTATATTACTTCAAGGCATCCAAAAGATATCCCAAATTTTCTCTTGGTAGAAGAGATATTAAAGCTGGAGTATCTTGTTTTTGCTATCTCTGCACAACATGCAAGGGCGTGGCTTGAAGAACATTTTGTGTTTCACAATCAAAAAATCTTAGTCGCCTCCAAAGGGATAGAGCTAGGTTCTGGCAAATTTTTAAATGAGATTTTCTCAGAGTATCTTCCTGAAGAGAATATGGCATATATCTCTGGCCCTTCATTTGCAGCTGAAGTGCAGCAAGGACTGCCTTGTGCCTTGGTCATTAGCTCTACAAATGCACTCTTGGCTGAAAAATATAGCTCCTTTTTCCCCCAATTTATCAAAACCTATACCTCGAGTGATGTGATAGGTGCAGAGGTAAGTGGAGCATATAAAAATGTCATAGCCATAGCCAGCGGTATCTGTGAAGGACTCGGGCTTGGCAACAACGCAAGGGCCTCTTTGATATCGCGCGGTTTGGTGGAGATGATGCGTTTTGGAAAACATTTTGGAGCCAAAAAAGATACTTTTATTGGGCTTGGTGGATCAGGCGATCTCTTTTTGACCGCGTCCTCTACACTGTCACGAAATTTTCGCGTTGGTTTAGCACTGGCTGAGGGGAAAAAGATAGAGACTATTTTAGAAGATTTAGGAGAAGTGGCAGAGGGTGTCCCTACGGCTGAAGCTATCGTAAAAATTGCCCAAAAAGAAGATATCTATGCCCCCATAGCACAAGAAGTCAGTGCTATCATTCAGGGCAAAAACCCTAAAGAGAGCCTCAAAGACTTACTAGGAAATTAAACCCAAATTATACAATAGAGTATTTCATCTAGTGTTTATCATTTGCATCATAAATTTCAGGAAAAATCATCGCCTATGCTTTGGCATAAGCTCAAATTTGTCCTAAAATTTCTAATACAAAGCATAAACACTATATTTCAATCTCTATTGTATAATTTGGGTTAAACCCATCACATGATAGGTTTAATTTAGCTTACTTTCGCTATCATCGCGTCTACATAAATACTCCCAATAACCAAAATCTTCACAACTTTAGTATATGTAGCGTGAAAACAGTTGGTTAATGAAAAGATAAAAACTGAAAGATGTTGGTTCTTAGTAGTGTTTATGATACTAACATAAAGAAAATATATGACTTTTGAAGACTTTAATTTTAAAGCACCCTTAGCCCGCGCTATCAAAGATGCAGGCTTTAAAGAACCAAGCCCCGTACAACAAGAGGCGATACCTATCGTCCTTAAAGGTAGCGATATCGTTGCCCAAGCACAAACAGGTACAGGAAAAACAGCGGCATTTGGATTGCCTATCATCAATATGATGGAGCATGATGGTGAAGTAGAGATGGTTGTTATCGTACCTACAAGAGAACTTGCCACACAAGTGAGTGATGAACTTTTTCGCTTTGCACGCAATTTCAAAACTTCTACAGCTACCGTCTATGGTGGATCATCTTATAGTAGACAAATCAAACATATCAACAATGCAGGTATCGTGGTAGCGACACCGGGAAGATTTTTGGACCTTTTAAATAAAGGAGAAATCAATATCAACCCTAAGTATGTCGTGCTTGATGAAGCAGATGAGATGTTGGATATGGGATTTTTAGATGATATCAAAGAGATATTTACCTATTTTCCAAGTTCGCGTCAAACACTGCTTTTTTCAGCAACGATGCCAAAACCTATCAAAATGCTAGCAGAGACTATCCTCTATCAGCCTGAATTTGTCACGATTACCAAGACAAATACCACCAATGAAAATATCAAACAACTCTATTATGTGGTAGAAGAGCGAGAGCGAGATGATGCATTGATTCGTTTGATGGATTATAAAAATCCAGATAAATGTATCGTCTTTTGTCGTACCAAAAGAGAGGTAGATAGGTTGGTAGATTATCTGATGGCGCAAGGTCAGAGTGCCAAAGGCTTGCATGGGGATATAGAACAACGCCAACGAGAAGATATCATCAGAGGATTTAAGCGGGGTTCATTTGATACCCTTATCGCGACGGATGTGGCAGCACGAGGGCTAGATGTGAGAGATGTTACCCATGTCTTTAACTACCATATCCCTTTTGATTCTGAGTCTTATGTGCATAGAATAGGACGAACAGGTCGTGCAGGGCGTGAGGGGATGGCTATCTCTATCGTGACACCGCATGAGTTTAACTCTCTTAAAAAGATTCAAAAAGATGTCGGCTCCAAGCTTGAATCCAAAGTGATTCCAACCATTCAAGATGTGCAGATGCAACAAAAAGATGCGATGATAGACAATCTTAAAAACCAAAAGATCACAGAGATTGCGCGTGAATTGGTGGCGAAGTTGAAAGAAGATATTAGCGATGAAGATATCGCACTCAAACTTGCTTCTATGCTTTATAGTGCCAATGATATCAAAGGCAGTGACCGAATCGGAAAAACGATCGCAGAAGTAGATAGACTCATGGCAAATGCCGGTCGAGGGGACGGTGGACGAAATCGTGGTGGACGAAACCGAGGAGGGCGAAGTCGCAATCGAAGTGGTGGAGGCTATCGTGGTAACAATCATCGTGGTGGAAATCGAAATGGTGGTGGAAACAGAAGCGGTGGTGGAAATCGAAATAACAACAGATAAGGAGAAATAGTGGCAATTGATAAAGTATTAAGTAAAGAAGCTTTTGCTTCATGTGTGCAAGAGAGTAAAAAAGTAGCAGGCTATAGAGATCCTATCGCCTTTGGTATTGCAAGAGTTGATCGTGGTCAAAAAGATGAGAGTAAGATTTTACAAGCCACCTTTCCTTTGATAAACTGGGATGAAAACTTTGGATCAGCAGCCGTTTTTGTAGCATCTTTGGCAGATACTGGGGTCAATGTTGATTTTTCAAGTTCTGAATTTGTGACAGAACTCTCACGAGAGTTTGTAGCCAATGCGATGGCACTCTTTGCTCCCTATATCGAAGAAGCAGAGGGTGATGCCCATAAAAATGTGCAAGTGATAAAACACCTCGATACATTACTCAATGGACAAGGCGTGGATGCAAGCACATATAAAATAGTCTTTCTTTTTGAAGATGTAGCTCCTCAAAGTGTAGAAGCAATCTATCTCAAGCTCTATGCACTCTCAGAGTCTAAAGCAGCGCTTCGTGGCGTCAATCTCGATGGTGCTTTTGGAAAGCTACACAATGTCGCATGGTCTGGTAATATGCCAATCGAACTTGACTGGCTTCGTGACAATGAAATTGCACTCAAGCTTGATGGTATGTATCCTGAAATCAGCAGTGTTGATAAATTCCCAAGATTTTTACAGCACATCATCCCTGCGGATAACACAAGAATCCTTGACGCTTCAAAAGTAAGAATGGGTGCACAACTAGCAGCTGGGACTACAGTGATGCCAGGTGCATCTTACATCAACTTTAATGCAGGGACAATGGGACCTGTGATGGTTGAGGGGCGTATTAGCTCTTCTGCTATCGTAGGAAGTGGTTCTGATGTAGGCGGAGGCGCGAGTATCCTTGGTGTGCTTTCAGGCACGGATGGTAATCCTATCTCTATCGGAGAAAATACTCTCCTTGGAGCCAACTCTGTGACAGGAATCCCTCTAGGTGATGGCTGTATCGTTGACGCGGGTGTGAGTATCTTGGCTGGGACAAAAGTGACGATAGATACGGATGAATTTCATAAAATCAAAGAAGCAAATCCTAACTGGGATGCAAGTGATACAGATGTCTTTAAAGGTGCTGTGCTTGCAGGATTAAACGGTATCCACTTTAGAGAAGATTCACT
>CAZCUH010000037.1:0-11677 GCA_964501795.1 uncultured Sulfurospirillum sp. | reverse complement strand
TGAATTCTACCTAATCTTATCTTAGTTGATTTAATCGATTTTGTGGGGTGTCAATTTCCACGATTTGCACACCAAAATTTCCATCCACGATGATCACTTCTCCTTTGGCAATAATTTTATCACCAATGAGGACATCAAGCGGTTCATTGGCAAGTTGATCAAGTTCTACGATGGAGCCGATGTCCATATTGAGTACATCTTTTAAAAGTACGGTTTTTGTACCTACTCTGACACGCACGGGTAACTCTACATCCATGATGAGAGAGATATTTTTGAGCTCCTCTTCTGAAAGAGAAGGTTGGGAGGTACTACAAGGAGCCTCTTGGCTGGCTTGGGTATCTTCAAAGTTTGAGATAAAGGCATCATTGGCAGCGAGTGTCATTGTGGCACTAGTCGAGGCGATGCTGATTGTATAGTGATAGGCTTTGGACATATCATCAACGGGCATGGTGCCCTCTTGAATAAAGCTAATATCACCTATCTCAAAAGTGAGTTGTGGTAAATCTTGTTGTGCAGCGATAGCCGTGCCAAGTGCCCCAAAGATATTGGAGACGATCTCTTTGGTAGCATCCAAATCATCATCACTCATCTCATCTAACGCAGCCCCTTCACCACCCATCATCAAATCACCAAGTGCTGTGGCAATGGAAACACTAAGGGCGAGAGAAAGCTTACCTCCATTTGCTCCTTTTGCCTCTATCATGATAAGTGCTAAGGGAGCAGGGACATCACTACTACCTGAAAGTGTCTCTTCTTTCTCAAAAGCTAGTGTTGGTGCTTGTCCCGTGAGCCCTTCTATAACGCCTATGGTCTCTTTTTGTAAAAGTTCTATAAAATCATTCATTAATTGCTTCTTGTTTTAATTTTTGTAATCGCTCAAATCGCTCTTTTTCATGTAACTTTAAAATCTCTTTGATTTCATCTTTATCCGTTTTGATAAGCTCTGTGATTTTGAGAGTCTTTTTGTAGTTATGGATACCCATTTGTGCCCTAAAAAGCTCTTTTTTATCAATCGTGATAATGGCTTCATCGCTTTGTGGCGCATTAAGCTTGATGACATCTCCTTTTTGTAGTTCCAAAATCTTTTTGATACTTAAATGGGTGCTTCCCAATATCGCTTCATTGAGGATATCAGCCCTTTTTAAAAGTTCTTTGAGTTCAGAGGCACGACTCTTTTTAGCGGATCTTTCACCTACCATGATATCTTTACTTGCTAGTCTTGAGAGAATAGACTCTAGGTGGATGACAGGATAGGCAAGGTTGATCATACCTGATGTTTCACCAATGGTGATTTCAAGGACTACCATGATAACGATTTCATTTTGTGCGACGATTTGAATGACATTAGGACTTGACTCTTTGGACTCAATGATAGGAACTAGTTCAAAGATAGGAGCCCAAGACTCTTTGAGTTTTGCCATCATGACTTTGAGGACATTGTCTAAGAGGGTGATTTCTATATCGGAGAGTTCTCGCTCTGTATCGTATTGATCGCCTTTGCCACCAAGGAGTCTATCAATCATGGGAAATACAATAGAAGGATTTATCTCTAAGACGGCTGATCCATCAAGTGGTCTGATAGAAAAAACATTGAAACTTGTTGGAGAGGGCAAGGACATCAGAAATTCTCCATAAGTCATCTGATCGACGGATTGGAGTTGGATTTCGATGATAGATCGCAGTGTGGCTGACATCTCTGAAGCGAGATTTCTTGCCATCTTGTCATGGATACCTCGGATGGCACGAAGTTGCTCTTTTGAGACACGATTTGGGCGTTTGAAGTCATAGAGCATGATTTGGCGCTCATGGGACTCTTGCGCTTCATCTGCACCCTCATTATCATCAACGATACCCATTAAAGCATCAATTTCATCCTGACTTAGTATATCTGCCATCTATGCTACCAACTGCTCCCGAATTTGTTTCATCAGTTTTTTATGAAGTTGAGAGATGCGAGACTCTGAAATATCAAGGATACTTGAGATCTCTTTTAAATTTAACTCTTCAAAATAGTATAACTGGATGATTGTTTGTTCTCGTTGATTGAGATTGACAACGATGGCTTTGACAGCTTCTATCATCTGATCTTTTTCAACTTTCTCTTCTACACTTTGCTCACCTTTAGTGATGAGTTGCTCATTGAGTGGCACAGAGGTAGAGATCTCTGCTGCGGCTCTTGCTTCTCTAATCTTGGCATGACTCTCTCCCAATTTATCGGCGAGGTAGTGATCATCAGGTTCGATTCCCTCTTCTGTTAAGTGTTTGGAGATTTCTACATCGATGGCTTTGATCAGCCGTCTATTGTTGCGACTGACTACATCAAGGCTTCTGAGATAATCAAGCATCGAACCATAGACACGCTTTTTAGCATATCCCCAAAAAGAGTCATTGAGTTCAGAATCATACTTGCGGGAGAGTTTGACCATCTCTTCGATACCAATAGAGATGAGATCATTGACATCTACAGAAGAGGGCAATCTCTCTTTGAGTCTAAAAGACATGGCTCTGACTGCGGGTAAAAATTGGATAACAACATCATTACTTTGTGAAAATTGGCTTTGTGGTCTTTCCTCTACTGTGCTCATCAACGGTTAACTCCTTCTCTCATTAGGTGTGAAATCGTTTATACTTTTTAGTAGTGCTGTGATTTGGTCTTCTCTCTCTTTGAGCTCCATGACTTGCGTATTGGCAAGTGCTTCATGCTCATTTTTATCAAATGGAATGTGGAATGTCTCATTTGCATTGATAAAGTTGACCAAGACAACATGTATAAACATATGGAAAAATAGCGTGATTGCAAAGGTATAAAGAAAAAGTTCAGTAACGGTGTTACTTTTTACAATGGAAAATATGAGACCGATGAAAAAACCACAAACTGTAAAAAATGCTACATAGTTTTCACTTCTCATACCTAATCCTTGTCATTAAGTTTAAATATTACTAAAATTTTTCTATTAAACGCCTTACAAAAACAGCGAAACTTTTTCTTGTTAAAGAGTTAAGCACTTTGTGTTCCAATTTATAGACCAAATTTTGAATAATTTCATTTAATTGATAAGTTGAAAGACTATTTGGATATTCATCCGTGAAGAGTAGTCGGTATTTTGAGGATTTAGAGATGGTTTCATCTTGGGTGACGGCACCAAGATAGTACAATTCTAGTTGTGAATTGAGATTATCGTCAGCTACATTTTTTATTTTATTAAATATTAAGTCTCCTTCCTTTTTAGAGTCGGTATGGTTGAGAATCATACTGACATGGGTGTTGATTTGTGAAGTCACTTTGAGGGTGGCATAAGCATCAGTAATGGCGGAGGGGTCAGGTGTGGTGATGATGATGACTTCATCAGCTTCTTCTAAAAAAAGTTGCGTATTGTGTCCTATACCAGCACCCGTATCGATGATGAGGTAGTCTAGTGAATCTAAAAATGTCGCTTCATCCATAAACCTATCAAGGATGACTTGATTGTGAAAATCAAAGATTTCATCTCCACTTTCCCCAGGGATAAGCAGGAGGTTCTCTTTGACTTCAATGACGACCTCTTTGAGAGAACATTCCCCTCTTAGGACATTGAGAAGGTTTTTAGAAGCTTTGACATTGAAGATGATATCGAGATTTGCTAGTCCGATATCAGCATCAAAGACCGCGACACGATAGCCTTGCTTGACCAAAATATTTGCCATATTGGCAGCAAATGTACTTTTGCCTACCCCACCTTTACCAGAGGTGATAGCAACGATTTTTGTTTTGATATGCGTTTCACCTACTTCTCCCTCGACGATGCGTTGGAGTTTGTCTGCTTGTGTTTTCATCCCTCTTTCCTTTGGTAACCATGAAAGATACAATCGACCAAAAATTGACTTGATGCAGGGATGATATCATCAGGTACTTCTTGCCCGATAGAAAAGTAGCTTAGAGGTAGGGATGTCTCTGTTGCAAGAGAGAAGATATTGCCAAAGCCTTTAGTCTCATCAAATTTCGTCACAATCATAGTATCTGGTTTTAAAAAGGAGAAATTAGCATAAATATCGCGTAAATCTTCTAGCTTGGTTGAAGCAGAAACAACAAGATTGACATCGATACTACGATCACTTGTCACCAAAAAGTGCGAAATTTTCTCTAACTTCTCTCGATCAAATTGTGATGCGCCCACGGTATCTATCAAAATCAAGTCACAATAGGAGAGGTTATCAAGTGCCTTTTGAAAATCATAGGTATCGACAACATCTTCAAAAGGGAGTTTCATCATTTTAGCATATTGAAAGAGTTGCTCTAATGCCCCTATACGATAGGTATCGAGTGTGATGATACCCACTTTGTAGCGATACTCTATAAAGGAAAATCGTGCAGCCAATTTGGCAAGTGTAGTCGTTTTCCCTACACCTGTTGGACCTACGAGCATGACAATTTTTTTGCTTCCTTTTGGAATTTCTCTCTCGTGGCGGATGCCTATCATCTTTTGTAGTAGCACTTGAAAGTAGCGCGCTATCGTCTCTGGTGCATTTTTCATATAGGCGGGCATATGCTCTAGGGTAGATTTCATGATATCATCTAGATGGCTCTGTGCCATACCCGATTTTTTAGCGATATTGTAGATGCCTGCAAACTCTGGAGGGATGATGAGATTGGCTCTTTTCTCTTTTTTATCTTCCCATAAAACTTCTTGGAGATTGGAGAGTTTATCATTGAGTGTTTTTAAATCTTTTTGTAAGATTGCAAAATCTTCACTGCTGATAGCCGTGGTGTGTGATGGGAGTTCCTCTTGAAGTGGACTCTCTTGTTTAAGCTCATCTTGCAATGCTTTGGCGCGTGAAGAGATATCTAGGAGTACATCATCTTCTAAAATTTTCTTTTTTTTGGGAGGTTTTGCTGTGGAGGTTTTAGGCTTTTGCTCTTCTATGGCAACGACGACTTCATAGAGTGCGGGTGAAGTGAGAGATTTTTTTTGCAGTTGTTTGGTGCTTACTACGAGCGCATCGTTGCCACAGGCATTTTGTGCTTTTTGTAGGGCGATGGCGGGATTTTCACCTGTAAAGGTATAAAGTTTCATACAGACACCTGATGTTTTATAAATTGTAAGGGTATTAAAACTGACTCCCTTTCATGAAAATGCGGGTGGGGAACAGTTAAATATCTTGAATTAATAGATATTTTATCATAAAATATCATATCTATATCTAAAGTACGAGGACTATTTTTAAAGGCTCGGGTTCGTTTAAACCTTTTTTCGACATAGAGTATATACTTTAAAAGTTGATGGGGGGAGAGTGGGGTGCGTACTATCATGATAGCATTGTAAAAGTCAGCTTGGTCGGTGTAGCCAAAAGGTGGGTTTTGTAGGATGGGGGAAGTTTCGAGGATTTGGATGTGTTTGCTTTGTGAGAGATAAAAAAAGAGTTTTTTAAAACGCGCTCTCACATCCTTGACATTGCCATCAATGCCCAAAGTGACTTGATGCGAAAAATGGGGTGGACTCTTGCTGATAAAGGGAAAGTATCTATCATGATAGAGTCGCATCCCTTATAAAATCTCCACTCCATCACTTGTGACACGCACCATATCTTCGATGCGTACGCCAAATTTATCAGGTAGATAAATCCCCGGTTCAATCGTAAAAATCATATCTTCTTCAATCAGCGTTTGGGATTTTTTAGAGATAAAAGGCTCTTCGTGGATATCGAGTCCCACGCCATGACCCGTGGAGTGGACAAAGTATTTGCCAAATCCCGCCTGCTCTATCACTTCGCGTCCTGCTTTGTCGATCTCATTTGCCCTGACGCCTGCACGGACGGCTTTGATAGAAGCTTCTTGTGCTTTGAGGACGGTGTCATAGACTTTTTGCCTAGTAGCATCACTAAAGCTTTGATTTTTGGAAAAGTTGATGTTGCCATCAATTTCTGCGCACCTTGTTCTATCTGAACAGTAGCGTTGGTATTTTAATCCTGCATCGACAAGGAGATGATTGCCAAGGGTGAGGATTTTCTCTGATGGCAAGGCGTGCGGTTTGGCAGCGTTTTCATCTAGGGCGACGATAGGCTCAAAGCTGAGGGAAAATTCACCATGTTTTTGAAACTTTTCAATGGCATCAAAAAAGAGGTATTTTTCACTCTTGCCTATACCGTGCTGATTGATATGCGCTGCAAATGCATCAAATGCTGCTGCGCCTAAGAGCGCTGCTTTTTTGATGATGGCTATCTCGTCACTGGATTTGATGATACGCTTTTTTTGTGAAAAATTTGGCGCTTGGGTGAAGGTGATATCCAGAGAAGAGGAGAGCTTTTCAAAGGCACTTACCGTCCAATCATTTGGGTCAAAGTGCAACTCTTTGATGTTGGCAGTTTTTAAAATCTCTACGGCTTTTTGGTAGAGGTCTTTTTCTGCCTCGATAACCTCTGCCCCTTGTACGGACTCTTTGGCTTCTAAAGTATAACGAGGATCCGTGATGAAAAAAGCTTCATTGCCAAGTTTTAAAAAGATTTCATTGTCGCATGAAAAGCCGCACTCATAATAGACGGCATTTTCATCGCGCAGGATATAATTATGCAGGTTGTTGTCCATTTTGTGCTTGTGCTGCTTTCATTTGTTCAATCTCTTGGAGGATTTGTACCATACCAACCATCGCCATGTGGTAAGAAAAAGGACCAAAACCTGTTACTTGACCTGCACAGACTGGTGCGATGAGAGATTTTTGACGAAATTCTTCTCTGGCATAGACATTGGAGATGTGCGTCTCTATGGTAGGAAGTGCGACAGCTTTAATCGCATCACGAATCGCGATAGAAGTGTGTGTATAGGCTGCTGGATTGATGATGATACCATCAGCATCACCAAGGCACTCTTGGATTTTATCCACAATTTCACCCTCAAGATTTGATTGGAAAAAATCAATTTCAACTTTGCTTTGCTCTGCATACGCTTTCATCTGTGCGTGGATATCTTCTAATTTCATAGGACCGTAGATATTTTGCTCTCTCACACCTAGCATGTTTAAGTTTGGACCTTGGATGACTTGGATCTTCATAGTGTAACCTTTGTAAATTTTTTTGGTATTATAGCCAATATACTTTAAGGGGAGAGGCATGAAGATACTACGCGCTGATTATATCGTGACAAGTCATGAAAATTTTGAGATTTTAAGAGATAAAGCGGTCTGTTTTGATGAGAAGATTGTTGCGATAGGGGACGCGGAAGCCTTGCAAGAGAAGTATCCACAAGCTTCTTATCATGATAGCGGAGAACATAGTGTCTTAATGTCAGGATTGATCAATCCCCATGTCCATTTGGAGTTTTCTGCCAATACAACCCAGCTTCGCTATGGGGACTTTATCCCTTGGTTGCACTCCGTGATAGAACATCGTGATGCTTTGCAAAGTCAGTGTGGGGATGACTGTATCAAGGACGCTTTGGAGGCTATCATGATAAGTGGCACAACGACGATTGGGGCGGTGAGTAGCTTTGGTATGGATATGCAAGCCTGTGTGAAAACGCCGTTAAATGTCGTCTATTTCAATGAAGTCCTAGGCTCTAATCCCGCTGCGGTGGATGTACTTTATGAAGATTTTCAAGGGCGCTTGGAGGAGAGTCGAAGGTATGAGAGTGCGAACTTTATCCCTGCTATCTCAGTGCATTCACCCTACTCAACACACTTTGTACTAGCCCGTAAGGCGATTAAAGATGCGAAAGATTTTGGGATGGTGGTCAGTACGCACTTTATGGAGTCAACGGCAGAGCGGGAGTGGATAGATAAGGGGGAGGGGGAGTTTAAAACTTTTTTTGAAGCCTTTGCACCCGATGCCAAGCCTGTGAATAACGCAGATGAATATCTCTCTCTTTTTGAGGGTGCAAAAACGCTCTTTACCCATGCCACAAAAGCGAGTGATAAAGAGTTAGAAAAGATGCAAAGTATCGGCTCTATCACCCACTGTCCTCGTTCTAACAGACTACTTGGCAATGGACGATTAGCGCTTGAAAAATTAGAGGCTTTTACACTCGGTACAGATGGCTTGAGCTCCAATGACTCCCTAAGCCTTTGGGATGAGATGCGCGCGGCACTCATGCTTCATCATCAAGCACCTATAGAAAAGTTAGCCCAGCGTTTAATCTTGGCTTCTACTGTTGAGGGAGCCAAAGCATTAGGGCTCAATAAAGGTGTGATAGAAGAGGGAAAAGATAGCGATCTTATCATGATAAGGCTTCCTGAAAGGGTCGAAGAGGATGAGAGAGTCGCCTTGGCATTGGTACTATTTGCGAAAGAGATGTCTGAGGTCTATGTGGCTGGGGAGAGGGTGGTTTAGGGTTCTTTTTACGCCTCACTTGAGAGATAAAAAGTATTGATTCCTGCTCTTTTATCATAGTGTTCACCTTTTTTATCGGTGTAGCTTTCGATGATGCTTCTTGCCTTGTGATAGCAGTTTGCTTCGGCGATGGTTTCTATGGTATCAGCTTCTTCAAGGAGGGTTAAGTCATAAGCTCTTTTGAATTTGGCAGCTCTCTCATCATCGTTGATGGTGAACTTGGTGATAGTGAGCGTACGAAGTAGATCAATTCTTGCTTTTTTGTTTTCCTCTTTAAAGCGTAGGATTCTATTGCCGTGGGAGGTAACTTTCATGGTAATAGCACTCTCTATGTCGGGGGTATCTTCTGTGATAACATAGGTGTTATTATTTATCATGATAGTGTCGTCGGAGAGCTTTTTGATGGTTTTGATAGTGGTTTTTTTGCCTTTTGCCATGATTATTTCTTGTTCTTTTTGCGTGAGGCTTTTGCCATCTTAGCTTTTTTCTTGGCTTTGGCTTTACTCTTTGCTAGATTGGCCGCTTTTCTTGCGTTGATGATTTGTTCACTCTCTGTCGTTTTGCCTTTATGGGGAGACTTTTCTGCGAGGAGTTGAGACTTTGCATAGTAGGCGAGTTTGTCGCCGTTTGAGGTATCGATGCTAGATACATTTGCTTTGGTTGCCATGGGGTACCTTGTTTTTGGGTGATTATAGGGGAGTAAACTAAAAGTAAACTGATATAATAAGCCCACATTATTATTAAGAGAGAGATATGCATTTTCTAAAAGTTCTTTTTTCACCAATTACTAGCTTACTTGAATTTATCCAAAAGTATTTTAAATCACTGATATTTTTATTGGTTTTGTTTTTTATCTTCTCTTCTGCTGATCCTGAGGGGTTACGACAACCAAACTTGATGAAAGTTTATCTCTCTGGACCAATTATGGAGAGTGAGAGCGTATTGAGCCAGCTTAAAAAAGCAGAAAAAAGGGAGATTAAAGGGGTCTTGTTTGTAGTGGATTCTCCCGGTGGGGCGGTGCCTCCTTCTATAGAGATAGCAGAAGCGATTAAGCGTCTAAAAAAGAAAAAACCCGTCATCGCCTATGCCAAGGGAACGATGGCGAGTGGGAGCTATTATGCTTCTATCTATGCCGATAAAATCATCGCCAATCGTGGCTCTATGATAGGCTCTATTGGGGTGATTATGCAAGGGTATAATATCGCTGAGATTATGCAAAAGGTCGGGGTAAAAGAGCAGACGATTTCCAAGGGAACTTATAAGCAGATGGGGACGATGACTAGAGCGTGGAATAGTGCAGAAAAGGCAGAGCTTGATAGGCTTATCGGGGATACTTATGCGATGTTTGTCTCTGATGTAGCGCAGGCTAGGGGCTTGGATGTCAATAAGTCAAAAACTTTTGCAGATGCCCATGTCTTTTCAGCCCAAAGAGCGATGAAAGTTGGCTTGGTTGATGCTTTGGGTACGCTCTATGATGCGCAAAAAGAGGTGGAAAACGAGGCAAAAGTGCGTAAACCTATATGGAATAGCCAAAGCCGTATGGATAAGCTTTTGAGTCGGGTCGTGCAAGAGAGTTCTGCAAAGATTTTTTCACTATTTTCAGGATTAAAAGCGTATTAGCGTAAAGAAAGTGCTACTATTGCCGATATAAGGAGTATGAAAAAGGTACTTATAACTTCAATTTTGGCATTTTTGTTGATTGGCTGTGGATCTACGAGTGTGAGTAGTGGTGATGTAGAGACCAGTGATACGAGTACTAATGCTACGGATACATCGGGTCATAAAACCATGGCAATCCCTAGTGATAAAAGTTATAGACTTTATGATTATCTCCTTCCCTCACAAAATATCACTGTGACAAGCTACAAATACAAAAATCGTGTTTTTCAAAATGAAGAATCTTTAGAATATGAGGTGACAGCGACTGAGACGACACAGCGTTCATTGCAAAATTTGGGAGGTCAGGTCACTTATCAAGAATCAGGTGATAGAGTCAATGTCTCACTCTATCATGATAGTACAACAGATGATTTTGATATGGAAAACTTTCTCAATATCGGAGATCGTGTCACGGTTGCAAATAGTGAATGTCGTGTGAGTGAACATTATGATACTTTAAATTATATCGGTCATGATTTTGTGGATGTTTTAAAAATTACTTGTCCTAAAAGTATCGGTTACTATGAAAAAGGCAAGGGCTTGGTGGTTGAGAATACCATAGATGAGAATTTACAAACAAGTGCGTTGAATCCGACTCCTTCTTACCCTGACAGAAAGATTGGTGGCATCGATAAATATGCCCCTAAAGTGAGCCGTTTTTCTAGTTTTAATATGGACTCTGCTATTGAGGCACAAGTGGATAAGTTGTGGGCTGCTCCCTATCATTTGCATGGTGAAGGTATGAAGATAGGGCTTGTTGATGGTGGATCAGTCTTAGAGACGCATGTAGAACTTCGTGGGCGTGTCACAAATCTAAGCAATGCAGATACAGACTTGCATGCTACACATGTGGCAGGAACATTGATAGCATCTGGAACGCATTTAGCAAGTGCCAAGGGATTTGCCAATAAAGCAGAACTCTATTCCTTATCTTACTCACAGATCTATTTTGCAGATAGTGTGAAAAAACTTGCCAATGATTATGGTGTCTTAATCAGTAATCACTCCTATGGATATGAAGGTAGTGAAGGCTTGGGTGAGTATGATAATGAATCAAAGTTTTTAGATATGGCAGTGCGAAAAAATCCTTATATCATCGCAGTGATGGCAGCGGGTAATGATGGTGATGGGGGATATGGAAAGTGGGGACTTATCAAAGGTGGTAACAATGCAAAAAATGTCATCACTGTTGCAGCTATAGATAATGAAAGTGATAAAATAGCCTCCTTTTCAAGTACAGGTCCAATCAAAGATGGAGGAAGACTTAAGCCAGATATCTCGTTAGATGGTGTCAATGTCCTCTCCACATCTAATTTTGATGATACAGCATATAAGCGCATGGATGGTACTTCTATGGCGACACCTGCAGCGACTGGATCTATCGCACTTTTGGCACAAAGATACATGCAAATTAATGGTGGCAATGTACGGCTTGATACGATGAAAGCAATCTTGTTTAATACCGCCGTGGATATAGAAAACCCAGGACCTGATTATAAAAGTGGTTTTGGAAAACTCGATGCACTATCTGCGGTAAAAACGATAGATACGATGCAGTTTGGTAATGACTCTTTAGTCAAACTTGATAGAATAAGACAAGGAGATAAACAGAAATTTTTTATCAATTCTGAGCGTTATCAAGATTTTAAGGTGACTATTGCTTGGGTGGATGATACCTATCAAAATTGTGCCAATTGTGCCAATGATATGTTGATAAATGATA
>CAZCUH010000036.1:0-11867 GCA_964501795.1 uncultured Sulfurospirillum sp. | reverse complement strand
AAAGAGTGCCTAGCCTAGACAAAAGCTAGTGATGTTGTGGGTATCACCTATTATTAGAGGTGCCCTTAAGGTCATCTCTCGCTTGAAAGTATAAAAATGTTTCATTTGGTAAATAAAAATATACTTTATCTCCAAAAAGTAATAAAAGTAAAATATAATTGTACGCTATGGAGAATCTCTGCCGAATTAGTGTGTAAGAGAACACACACAAGGAGCGTGAAGATGAAGAAGAAAATAGCAGGATCATTGCTTGGTCTGAGTCTATTGACAGATTTAGCGCAGGCACATCACTTCACTCAAGCAGAATTATCACTACTCAATGACACGGAGTCATCCTCTTTTCGTGCTATCATGATACGCACATCGTTACCACTTGTAAGTAGCGAAAAAGAGAAACTCTATGCACATGGTATTGAGAGTATCGTCTATGCTGGTGATATGAGCTACTATATCTATGGAGATATTTCAAAACTACAAAACATCTTGGATGGTATGGATAAGATAGAAGAGATTTCAGCTATCTTGCCATCTTCCAAAGTATCGACATCATTGCGTGAAAATGAAGATGCCTTGGGTGATTTATCAGACAATGCGCCACTGCGTTTTAATATACTTTTATTAAAAGAGATGAGCAAAGAGGCATTGGAAGCGTATTTTGAACAGGCGGGTATCCCTGCGACAATCTACAATGTAAGCCCTTCTTTAAAGTCAGCCAAGATTAGAATCGCGGCAGAAGATTATGATAAAGTCAAAAAACTTTCTTTGATTCACTATATGGATCGAAGTCATACTTTAGGTATCAGTGCCGCAAAGGTTTCAAGAAATATCAAGTCTGATGGATATAGTGATATTCCAAGTTTATGGAGTGGAAAGTATCACCTAAATGGTCAGGGGATGGCAGTGGCTGTTGTTGATGGTGGTTTGGTGCGCAATACACATCAAGAATTTATGGAAAATGGGCGCAGTGATGTGATTTTAGATAGTAGTGGTGCTTCTTTTGCAGATCACGCCACCCATGTGGCAGGGACGATTATCGCAGATGGTGACAATGCCAAAGCAAGAGGTGTAGCCAATAAAGCGACACTCTATTCTTATACTTTTTTAAATAGTGCTTTTGCCGATATGACAGTCAAGATTTATCAACACGATGGGGTGCTTTTTTCTAATCACTCGTATGGATATAGTGATAAGACAAAATTGGGTGAATATGATAGTGAGGCAGCAAAAGAGGATAGTGCAGTCAAAGGCAATCCTTTTTTAAATATCTTTGAAGCAGCGGGAAATGATGGAGAAGATAGCGACTATCCTGCATATGGAAAAATCAAAGGGCCAGGTAATGCGAAAAATATTCTCACTATCGGTGCGCTAAATATCAATGCAAGTGGTGTGGCGAATTTTTCATCAAATGGCCCCACTTTAGATGGACGGATTAAGCCTGAGCTTTGCACGAGAGGGGAAAGTGTCTATTCTACGGGTTCTAGTAGTGATGATGACTATTTTTGGATGAGTGGTACTTCGATGGCGACCCCTTTGGCGACGGGAATTGGACTTTTGGCATCACAAGCCTATAAAAGAGTCACGGGTGGTTATGATATCCGTCATGATGTCTTAACAGCATGTATGATTAATACAGCGGTAGATAAGGGAAGAGTGGGACCTGATTATGATACAGGATTTGGTATGATTGATGCTAAAGCGACGATTGATGTCATCAACTCTTTATCTTCCAAAAGACCTTTAATTCATACGGATGAGATTGCCAATGGTGTGCGTAAAACATTTCCTTTTGTGATGCAAGAGTCTGGTGTTTTTAAAGCAACTATCTCGTGGGTAGATCCAGAGGCAAGTCCTTCAAGTTCCAAGGCATTGGTCAATGATATTGATATGTGGCTTGAAAATAGTGCAGGTAAGAAGTTTTATCCCTATACTTTAGATCCAAAAAATCCTAGAGCCTTGGCAGTGGAGACAAAGCCAAATCATGTGGATAATAATGAAAAAATAGAGGTGAAAAATCTACCAAAAGGCGCGTACACTCTTGTTGTGCATGGTGGATTGATTATTACGCCATCACAAGAATTTGCCATCGCTTCCAATGTCTCTATCTCAAAAGAGAGCAATTTAGCAAGTATGCAAGCAAGTCAATTGCGCAATTTTGCAAAGGTCATTCAAGAGTCGATTTATTAGATGTTCCTTTAAGGGCATCTATCCCCTCTTGAATGATGCTTTGGTAGTCAAGAGCATATTTTTCTCTCTTTTCATGCTCCTTTTTTAACAGTGCTTCTATTATCTTTTTCGCTTTGGCGGTATCTGCCTTTTTTTCTCTGATTTTTAAATCTTTGGGTAGGGTGAAGGGTGTATCATTGAGATCAACTATGTTGATGGATGAAGCGATTGTTTGGGTGTTATATCCCATGATGCTAGCACGAGAGCGCATGAGAAGATTTCCTTTTTTGGTCACATAACGGCGCACACCATCTATGGAGATTTTTTGACAATCAAAATCTAAAATTCGCTTTATCTTTTTCTTTTTGATAAAATCTTGTTCTTTTTTTGTTAGTTTATTAAATTCATTGATTAGTAATTTATTTAAACTTGGCTCCTTGATTGCCTCTTTGGTCTTGAGGTTTATCGTATAAGTCCAATTTTCATCTATCATGATAAGGGTATCATCATACTTGTTTGTGTGCATGATTTTAGCGTGAGTATGTCTATAAATAGCGCGTTTTTTACCATACTCTTTGATATAGGTAGTTTGTGTTCCTTTTTGATTACCTGAGATACTATAGCTAATGATTGCCTCTTTAAAAGGTAGAGGTGTTTGAAAAGGATTATCCATAGCGTGAAGCGATAGAGTTATCAT
Organism: uncultured Sulfurospirillum sp.; assembly: GCA_964501795.1. GTDB lineage: Bacteria > Campylobacterota > Campylobacteria > Campylobacterales > QNZT01 > JANTGR01. The sequence continues at coordinate 9,007 of CAZCUH010000036.1, read as the reverse complement.
GATAAGAGAAAATATGGTACGAAAATGAAACAAGAATAACCCTTTAAAGTTGTTAAAGAGATTATAGCTAATTATTTTCTTAAATTCTATATCTAGTAAAAAACTTTAGTTATAATAGCAATAAAAGTAAAATTTCTCATTGTATTGTTTCAAATCGTAATCAAAGATTGACCAATAGGGGATATACCTTGTTAGTCAATCTTTAAGACAGTGAGAAAAGCCTCTTGTGGGAGTTGGACTTTTCCGATGGATTTCATTCGTTTTTTACCAGCTTTTTGCTTTTCTAGGAGTTTTCTTTTTCGCGTGATATCACCACCGTAACACTTTGCCGTGACATTTTTGCCCATCGATTTGACAGTTTCACGCGCGATAATCTTATTGCCCACTGAGGCTTGAATAGCCACTTCAAAGAGTTGACGAGGGACAAGTTCTTTCATCGCTTTGACAAATTCGCGTCCTTTTTGCATCGCCTTGGAGTTTGGCACGATGATGGAGAGGGCATCGACCACTTCACCTGCTACACGAATATCAAGCTGTACCAAATCACCCTCACGATAATCATCTAGCTCATAATCAAAACTCGCATATCCCTTGGTGACAGATTTTAGTTTGTCATAAAAATCCATCATAATCTCATTCATCGGTACAGAGTACTCTAAAAGTACCCGTTCTGGATTGAGATAATCCATCTTCTCTTGCATGCCTCTTTTTTCATTGAGCAAGGTGATGACATTGCCAAGGTACTCTGTGGGTACGATGATAGTCGCTTTGACATAAGGTTCTAAAATCATCTCTCTGGTATTGATAGGTGGCAGTTCGCTAGGGTTTTGTATCTCGATAGTAGAGCCGTCATTCATCTTGACTTTATAAACGACTGTGGGTGCTGTGGCGATGATGTCAAGGTGAAATTCTCGCTCTAATCGCTCTTTGATTACTTCCATATGTAAGAGTCCCAAAAATCCTACACGAAATCCAAAACCAAGTGCCGCAGAAGTCTCTGGTTCATAAGAGATAGAACTATCATTGAGTTTGAGACGATCAAGCGCGTCACGCAAATCTTCAAACTTATCAGTTTCAATAGGATAAATCCCTGCAAAGACAAAAGATTTCGCTGGTTCAAATCCCTCAATCATCTGTGGTGTTGGGTGTTTGGCATCGGTGATGGTATCGCCTACTTGCACATCTGAAACCGTTTTGAGTCCCAAAGAGACGATACCAATTTCTCCCGTACGAATCACCTTTGTCTTGGTGGCTTTGAGTGGGTGTGGGTAGGTGAGTGAGAGGACTTCATGTTTTTTATTGGTTCCCATGACCAAGACCTCTTGTCCTGTTTTGATCTCTCCCTCATAGACACGAACCAGTGCCAAAGCACCTAGATAATTGTCAAACCATGAGTCATAGATGAGCGCTTTTGTTGGGGCATCTTCATCCCCTTGAGGGGCTGGAATACGATCAATGATGGCATCAAGAAGTTCTGTGATACCTTGTCCTGTTTTGGCGCTAGTTTCAATAGCATCGGTACAATCTAATCCAATCGTCTGCTCAACCTCCTCTTTGACACGGTCAGGATCTGCCGCGGGTAGGTCAATCTTATTGATAACTGGGATGAGTTCTAAGTCATTGTCAAGTGCGATATAGACATTGGCGATGGTTTGTGCTTCAACACCCTGTGAAGCATCTACAATCAGTAATGCTCCCTCGGAAGAGGCTAAAGAACGGCTCACTTCATAGGAAAAATCGACATGACCAGGGGTGTCGATGAGGTTGAGGATATAGGGTTGTCCATCTCTAATATAAGTGAGTCTTACACTTTGTGCTTTGATGGTGATACCCCGTTCTTGTTCGATATCCATGGTATCCATCATCTGCGAACCTAGCTGCCTATCTTCGACTGCGCCACACTCTTGGATGAGTCTATCGGCTAGGGTACTTTTCCCGTGGTCGATATGGGCGATGATGGAGAAGTTTCTGATAAATTCCTGCATCAAGCAAAGAGTCCGTTGACGCTTTCGTTATGGTAAATTCTTCTGATGACTTCAGAAAAGAGATGCGCTACGGAGAGGACGGTAATCTTCTCATTTTCTTGGGCTAGTGGGATAGTATCTGTGACGACAAGTTCATCAAGTTCACCATTTTTGATACGCTCATGGGCAGGACCTGAGAGTACAGGATGTGAGCAAAATGCCATGACAGAAGTGGCACCATTTTTCTTTAAAGCAGAGGCTGCCTTGACGATGGTACCTGCAGTATCGATCATATCATCAATCAAAATGACATCTTTGCCTTCGACATTTCCGATGATATTCATCACTTCACTCTCATTGGCTTTTTCGCGTCTTTTATCCACGATGACGATCTCTAGTCCCATATTTTTGGCAAAGTTTCTCGCTCTTGCTACACCACCAATGTCAGGACTTGCGATGATAGGATTTTTGAGATTTTTGCGTTTGAGATAATCTGTAAAGACGATAGAACCATAAAGATTATCCACAGGAATATCAAAAAATCCTTGGATTTGTCCCGCGTGCAAATCAAGCGTGACGACACGGTCGATGCCTGCAGTTTCAAAAAGATTTGCTACAAGTTTTGCAGAGATTGGCACACGAGGAGCTGCTTTCCTATCTTGTCTAGCGTAACCAAAATAAGGGACGATAGCCGTGATGGAACTAGCAGAACTTCGCTTGAGCGCGTCTGTCATGATAAGGAGTTCCATCAAGTTGGCATTGGCTGGTGCGCAGGTACTTTGGATGATAAAGACATCGCGTCCACGGACTGATTCAGAGATTTGGATAGAGATTTCACCATCAGAAAAACGGTTGATAGTTGCCTCTGAAAGCGGAATAGATAGATACTTGGCAACAGATTTAGAAAATGCTTCATTAGCTGTGCCCGAAAAGACTTTGTAGCCTCTCATGATAACCCTTTTGTAATTTTTTGGATATTTTAGTCAAATGTCACTTTAAAGGTGGTTAATCGTTAATCATGATGATGTATAATTTGTTTGTAAAAAAAATATAGGGGACGATTATGAATAATGAACCAACATTAGAAGGTATTGAAGACTTTGATAATAATGAGAGTCAAGAAAAGCGAAGTATTGTGAAAATGGTTGTGATAGGATTGCTTATCATCGGTGCCATTTATGCTGCAAGTAAGGCTTATTTTTCACAAGTGAGTGATGAAATAGACACTTCTTCAAATCCTGCTGTTTACAAATAATATTTCAATTTGAAATATTATTTGACAGTACGCTCATTTTTTCTTATTATAGTAGAAAAAATGGGAGTGCTGGGATGTATAAAAAGCGAAAAGAACGACTCTATGTCTATGATTTAATAGATGAACCTGTTATCACCTATCCGATGTATTATGTGGTAAGTCATGCACTACTTGAAAATGAGATCTTTCATGATGCTTTGATTGCCCTGCATGGGATGGATTTTGACCATTATCGTATTGCCAAAGAGGCAAGTGAGATATTTTCTTCTTTAGCTTGTGGTGGATTTGTCATCTATAAGGAGCAGTATGTGGTGGGTTATTTTGGCGGTAAGTTGATGTACCTTGAATCTTCTGGATGGAAAGGCTTACAAGCAACGCCTGATATCTTCAAGATGGAGCATTGGCGTGTTTAACGCTTCCAACTGTTGATGTACTCTTTGGCTTTTTTATCTAAAAATTGCATCCGTTCTCTACCCTTTGGCATACTTTTTCTAAGGGTTTGCATCTCATCTAAAAATGTTGACACATCTTCTGGGATAAGTGCTTGTATATAACGCCTAAGGTGTTTGGCAAAAGCAGGAGAAGTACCTGATGTGGAGACGGCAAGGGTAAGATTCTCTTTTTTGAGATAAGAGGGAAAGATAAAATCACAATAATCTACCGAATCTACGGCATTGCAAAAACAGCGCATAGGGCGACTCTCCTCATAAATGGCTGCTTGCAAAGAGAGATCATCAACGGCAATAATCACGATAGAAAATCCCTCAATATCTCCTACTTGGTACGCTCTATCATGATAGGTGAGCTTATGGAGATCTATGTAGGCACGCATGGTATCAGAAATCTTGGGCGCGATGATAGTGAGTTTATCTGTGAAATCAAGAAGTTTTTCTACTTTTTCACTGGCGATATGACCACCACCTACAATGAGTATATCACGCTCGTCAAGCTTTAAAAATGCTGGAAAATATGCCATGAGTCTCCCTCCATGGCTATCATGATAGCATGAGTTCTTTCAAAAGCAGTTGATGTGATATCATGGGTGTTTTTACTTCTATTTGGCAAGGCAGATATGTTAGGAATTATGTTAGAATGTTTTACTTATATGGTAAGGAGTAGACAATGTTCAATGTAGTAGGTTTTGTATGGATAAGCAGGTGCATCTTGCGCTATCATGATAAGGGCAAGAAATAGTGGCAAAAGTCTATCTGACAGGGGCGGGACCAGGAGATATCGAACTACTCACACTCAAAGCCCTGCGTGTAGTCAAGGAGGCAGATGTCATCATCTATGATAGATTGGCAAATCCTGAGATACTTAAAGAGGCAAAAGATGGTTGTGAATTTGTCTATGTTGGCAAAGAAGACTCGCACCATACGCTTCCACAAGAAGAGATAAACGAAGTGATTTATCAAGCCGCGTTGAAGTATGAAAATATTGTCAGACTCAAAGGTGGAGATCCGCTCGTTTTTGGTCGTGGGGGAGAAGAGGCGATATATCTCAAAGAGAGAGGAATTGCTTTTGAGTTTATCCCTGGCATCACCTCGGCTATCGCTGTACCTGAGTATGCGGGTATCCCTGTAACACACCGTGGGGTGACGGTCTCATTTCGCGTGGTGACAGGGCATGAACAAAAAAACAAAGAACACTCTCAAATCCCTTGGGAAAACTATAAGTCTGATGATACGATTATCTTTTTGATGGGTTTGCATCGCCTCTCTTATATCTGTAAGAAGCTTATCATGATAGGCAAACCTCAAGATTATCCTATTGCTGTGATTAGCCGAGGGACTACGCCTAAAGAGAGGACAGTTGTTGGGACTTTAGAAGATATTTATGAAAAAGCAAAAGATTTGCCTACACCTGCCTTGATAGTGGTGGGCAAAGTGGTGACTTTACGAGAAGAGTTGCGTTGGTTTGATACACTATAACCAAGTATAATGATATTAATTACAATGAATTAAGTTATAATTAATATAAGCTGATGTACAATGAAAATGCAGTATAAAATCGTCAGGAAAGGAAGAATGATGAAAAAATTACTTTTATTGTTAAGTGTAGTAGGTGTTATGAGTGCCAATGTAGTGGTCAATTCAGCAACAAAGACAAAGGGTGATTCCCCTTTATGTAAGCTTTTTCAAGAAAAAGCTATCGCGTATAAAAAAACCATGCGTCATGATGACTATGCTAAAGCAACGCTAGCTTCATACGAAAAAAGAGCGAAACTTTTCTGTTCAAAAGGAAAGTAGTATAAGAGTCGCTAAGCATGCTAGATGGCATCTTTAGCGACTTTTCATACGCTATCGACTCTCCCAAAGCAGGGCTAATTCTACATCATAGATATCACTACGCCTAGGCTTGATAAAAAACTTTTCCATTTCATAATTTTCAAGTTTGTAGTCGTTGTCTATCTCATCGATAGCCGTATCTAAGGCATCTTCGAGTTCTTGTAACTCTTCTTCAATCTCCTCTACGCGTGCCTCTGCGCGTGTTACATCATCTTTTTCTCTATACATCTTACCGACACTTCGGATGGTAGAACCAGCTCTAGAGGTGGTACTTCTCTTGATTGCACTTCTACCTGTGAGGGCATCAAGGATAGTCATACCAAATGAGAGTAGGGCATTGGATTTGTTGTGGCTGACATCTTCTTCTTCTTTGGCAAGTTTTTCCAAGGCTCTTGCGTGGCGTTTTTCAAATCTCTTTCGTTGTTTTTCAAACTTCTGTGTCATCTTTTCAATGGCTTCTTCTTTTCGCTCTCTGATCAGATCTAAAGCACGGAGATTAAACTCCTGAACACTCTCTTCTAGCTGGGATTCAAGTTTGAGTGCAGGGTAGCGGTAGAGGGTGATTTTCTTATCATGATAGAGTTGGTTGGAGAAGGCTTTTTCTAGTGATTTGAGTGATTTGCTCTCTGTGATAAATCTTGGCAAAGCGGCAAAGCGACATCCCTCTTGGGGCTCTATATCATAGAGGTCAAAATCATCTTCATTGACTTCAAATGCATCCCAATCGATATCTTTCATCGCTTCATCAAGATAGTATTTGCGGTATTGCTCCTCTTCATGGTCGATTTGTCGTTTGGCATCATAGTATTTGACGGTGGCATTGGCAAGCAGATAGGGCCTCAAAGCACAGGCTTGGCTTGTGGTATCGCTACGATAATAAAATTGATCAATCGCTTCCGAGAGAATAGGGCGCGGGTTATCTGCCTGGGTGCTTTTTGGGGGTGTATCCATGAGAGTTTGGGGGCTATCATGATGGAGGGCTTCTTTTTTCTCTTTCATGAGTGTCGCGATATCTTGTTTGGAGAGAGGGCCGCGTAGATAAGACATCACCCATCTTGTCGAAAAGAGATCGATGCTATCACGATGGGCACTTTTAAATAAAAAGACTCTTTTTTTGAGATTGGAGAGCAGGGAGGAAATCGTCTTTTTATCCAGCGCACCTGAACCACTCTTGACCAAGCCATCGATGACGCGATCGACATCTTGTTTGGTTTGCAATCTTCCGATAAACCATGATCCGATATTGGAGAGTCCTTTGTAGTCTAAATCGACAGGGTTTTGTGTACTGAGTACCACGCCCACACCGAAGGCTCTGGCTTGTTTGAGGAGTAGTAGCATCGGGTTTTTAGAGGGAGGATTGGAAGTGGCTGGAAAAAATCCATAAATCTCATCCATGTAGAGGAGTGTTTTGAGTGATGATGAACCACTTTGTCTGCGCATCCATGAGATATATTTGTTTAAAAGTAGAGTGACAAAGAACATACGCTCGTTATCGTTTAGATGGGAGATTGAGAGTATAGAGACGCGTGGTTTCATCTCATCTGTATAGAGAAGTTTTTGGATATCCAAATCTTCTCCCTCAATCCAGGCAGAAAAGGTAGGACTTGCCAAGACATTGTTTAAGAGCATGGCGAGTTTGAGTCTCTCATTTTGTGGATAGAAGCTTTTAAGAGGCAAGACACCTATCTTCTCAAAAGGGGGATTGGTGACATGACCGATGAGTGCTTCGAGTGTAAGTGAGGTCTCTTTTTTCCAAAAATAGTGAAAAATGGTACTTAAGAGGAGATACTCTTTACTTTTTAGCGGATCTGCATCGATACCAACAAGGGCAAGAAGAGAGGAAGTGGTGGCATTGAGTATGTAAGAGAAAGTATCAGGGTCATCTAGCACTTCAGGGGATGGTGCATCAAAGGAGCTTAAGACACTCAGTTGCACGCCAGCAGAACTTCCTGGGGTGTATATAGTATAGTCTGCTTCTTCTTTCAGTCTTCGCACGCGTGCTTTGTCTTGTCCTGAACTCTCTATTCCTTTTTGCCACATTTGGGCAGTTTTTGCTGCGTAGGAGGGCACATCCATCCCCTTTTTCTCCGCTTCGTGGGCATCAATCCAAGGTTGAAAATCACTGGCTTTAAAGTCAGGAAAGGTGAGTAGTAAGTTACCCATATCACCTTTGGGGTCGATGATGAGAGAGGGAATTTTATCTAGTACTGCCTCTTCGATGATACCAATGCCTAGCCCCGTTTTACCACTGCCTGTCATACCGATGATGGCAGCGTGAGTGGTGAGGTTTTTATTTTTTACGAGAAGTAACGCTTCGCTCTCTTCTTGGGTCTTGATATCTAACTCTTTTCCAAGATAAAATAATCCTAATTTTTCATATACTGCTTTCATCTATTATTCTCCTTTATCTCTTTTGTAATCCATCCTGAACCTATAACGCGCGCTTCTTGGTAAAAGACAGCAGCTTGTCCTGGTGCGAGTCCTTGGACATATTCGTGCAGTGTGACGATAGCATGCGTACCCTCTATCATGATAGAACAGGGAATCTTTGGGCTACGATAGCGTATCTTGACGCTGGCATCAAAAGATACTTCGTCGATAAACATATTGAGCTCTTTGACTTCAAACTTTAGGACATTGAGTTGCTCTTTTGTGCCCACGATGATTTGATTTTTATGCGCATCAATGTCAAGTACATAGTGTGGTTCATGGGCAACTTTGAGGGTAAATCCTCTTCTTTTCCCTATGGTATAATGCATATAGCCACGATGTTTGCCTATGATATTACCCGCTCTATCGACCACATCACCAGGTAAATCGATATCGGTATGCTCTTTTAAAACATCAAGATAAGTATCTTCGACAAAACAGATTTCAGAGCTCTCTTTTTGCGTGGCAAAGGATTGTAAGACTTCGATACCAGAGGCAATCTTTTTCACATCTGTTTTATACATATCTCCCAAAGGAAATAAGATTGTCTCTAGTGCCTCTTTTTTGACATTACTGAGAAAATAACTTTGATCTTTACTCTCATCTGCTGCCTCAACGATAAAGCCATCTTCTATCTTGGCATAATGCCCTGTGGCGAGTGCATCAAAACCTTTTTCTTTCATAAAATCCATCAAAGCACCCAATTTGATATTGCGATTACACAGCACGCAAGGATTGGGGGTGAGTCCTTCTTTATAAGTTTCTACAAAGGGGGTAAAGACAGCTTCATTAAAACGCGCACTTAAGTCAAGTATATGATAGGGGATATCTAAAAAAGAGGCGACTTTTTTAACTTTTTGTATATTCTCATCATGATAGGTGGGATTGTCATGGAGTTTCATATACACTCCCTCTATCTCGTAGCCTTGTTGCTGTAAAAGGTAGGCAACAACGGTGGAGTCAACGCCGCCACTCATAGCGACTAATACTTTTTTCATGATAAAATCTTTTTGTTTGAATTCTACCTAATCTTATCTTAGTTGATTTAATCGATTTTGTGGGGTGTCAAT
>CAZCUH010000035.1:6573-12015 GCA_964501795.1 uncultured Sulfurospirillum sp. | reverse complement strand
TATCATGATAATTTTGGTAATATAATCTAAATTTTACCAAGGTTACAACAGTGCAAGCAGGCATCTATGAATATCTCCAACAATCTCCCTCAGTCAATATCTTAGTCACCAGTGATGAAAAAGAGGCGTATGAAGTCGCTGAAGTGGCGGAATTTTTAGGTTTTCCAACCTTTAAACTTCCCGATTTTCGTGCCAATTTTGGGGATGATTTGCGTCCTTTTAAAGAGGAGTTGTTTTCACTTTTTTCAGCCTTAAGCGCTTTTTATAACAATCCCAAACCCAAAAAACTTCTCATTGCCCCTTTTCGCACCCTCATCACGCCCTTACCGAAACCTGCGCTTTTTGATACCATCATGATAGAGTTCGCTTCTACGATAAAGATAAGTGATTTTAAAGAGACTTTGCATAACTGGGGATATGCTTTTGTGGATATTGTTGAAGAGGAGGGTGAAGTGAGCTTTCGGGGGGATATCATCGATATCTATCCTAGAGGGACAGATAATCCTTTTCGTATTTCTCTCTTTGATGATGAGGTGGAGGGGATTCGTCACTTTACTTGTGAGAACCAAAAGAGCCAGAAAGAGGAGATAGAACATTTTACGATATCGCCAGCATACTTTGCCTTTGACAGTGCCCAAGTGGCAGCAGTTGAGGCGTGTATAGGCAAGCTCAATTCAGATAGCTTTATGTCTGATATTGCCTCACTTGGGCTTTGGTGCTTGGGGGAGATGGCAGAGGATATTACATCGGTGTATCCTACTATCATGATAAGTGATTTTGCTGAGGAGATAGAAGAGGTCTTCTCTTTTATAGATGATCAAGAAAAAAAGAGCCAGTTTTTATCATGGGACAAAGTGCCAGAGCCACGAATCTACAAAGATATAGAGATTGCCGAGCCTGCCTCTTTTATAGAATTTCATAAAAACAAAAAGATAAAGATTCTTGCCAACAATGAAGCGATTTTAAAGCAGTATGAATTGCCTAGTGCAGTGGATTTTAAGTTTGTGGAGTCTGCTTGTATCGTCAATGTTATGAGCGATGATGAATTGATTTTATCTCTCAATAAACCCCAAAAGAAAAAGCGTCGTCGCCGTGGGACTATCGTGCTTGATGAACTCAATGTGGGTGATTATGTGGTGCATGAAAAGTATGGTATCGGTATCTTTAAGGGCTTGAAAACGACACCTGTTTTAGGTTCGGTGAAAGATTTTGTGGAGATAGCCTATCAAAATGATGAGAAGGTATTGGTTCCTGTAGAAAATATCGAAGTCATCGATCGCTATATCGCAGATGGTGGCTCTTTAGCCGTAGTGGATAGACTAGGTAAAGGAAGCTTTTTAAAACTCAAAGAGAAAACGCGTGTCAAACTTTTTGAAATCGCTAAGGATATCATCAAGATAGCTGCGGCGCGTGAACTCACTAACGCCCCTGTGATAAAGAGTCATTTTCCTGAACTCTCTCTCTTTCAAAATGACGCTGGTTTTGTCTATACCGAAGATCAAGATCGATCGATTAAAGAGATATTTGAAGATTTAAAATCAGGTAAAGTGATGGATAGATTGCTAAGTGGGGATGTTGGGTTTGGTAAAACTGAAGTAGCGATGAATGCTATCTTTGCCACGATCAAGAGTGGTTTTTCAGCCGCAGTGATTGCACCAACGACGCTGCTAGTCTCACAACATTATAAAAGTATCAAAGAGCGACTTGAGAAATATGATATCAAAGTTGCCAAACTCGATCGCTTTACAAGTACCAAAGAGAAAAAAGCCATCTTGGCAGGACTCAAGGCTGGTAGTATTGATCTTTGTATCGGGACGCACGCGCTTTTGGGTGTGGAGTTTAAGGATTTGGGTTTACTCATCATCGATGAAGAGCATAAGTTTGGCGTGAAACAAAAAGAGAAACTCAAAAATCTCCGCGCGGATATGCATATCCTCTCTATGTCTGCCACACCGATTCCAAGAAGTCTCAATATGGCACTCTCTTCACTCAAACAATACTCCCAACTCCTCACCCCGCCAAGTGAGCGAGAAGATGTACGAACCTTTGTCAAAGCTTATGATGAGAAACTCTTAAAAGAGGTGATTTTAAGAGAAAAGAGACGCAGTGGTCAAATCTTTTATGTGCACAATCGTATCGCTTCTATTGAAAATAAGAAAAAAGAGATTTTGGAGATTTTGCCAGAACTGAAGATTTTGGTACTACACTCGCAAATACCGCCAGCCACTACGGAAGAGAAGATTATCGCTTTTGAAAATGGTGAATATGATATGCTCCTCTCCACCTCCATCGTCGAATCAGGTATCCATATGCCCAATGTCAATACTATCATGATAGAGTCGGCTGATAACTTTGGTATTGCTGATTTGCACCAACTAAGAGGTCGTGTAGGACGGGGTAATAGGCAGGGGTACTGTTACTATCTAGTCAAAGATAGAGATAGACTCACAGAAGATGCCCAAAAGAGACTTCTTGCCCTAGAGTCAAACTCCTTTTTGGGTTCAGGTGCGGTACTGGCGTATCATGATTTAGAAATTCGTGGCGGTGGTAACCTAGTCGGAGAGGCGCAAAGTGGGCATATCAAGGGGATAGGCTATTCACTCTATCTCAAAATGCTTGAAGATGCTATCAACCTGCTGATGCATCAACATCAAGATAAAGAGAGCAAAAAAGAGGTTGAGATGAAGCTTGCTATCTCTGCCTATTTGAGTAGTGAAGTGGTGGGTGAAGATAGAATCCGTCTAGAGCTCTATCGTCGTCTCTCCAAGTGTGAATCAGCCAAAGCCGTCTATGAGATAGAAGAAGAGATGATTGATAGATTTGGCAAGCTTGATACCCCAACAAAACAGTTTTTAGAGCTCATTGTGATTAAAATCCTTGCACTTGAAAAAGGGATACTTGGGCTCTCGAATTATGCTGAAAATATCACTATCATGATAAGCGAAGAGAAAAAAGAGTACATCAAAGCCAGAAGCAAAGACGATGATGATATCCTCAGTGCCACACTTGGGTACTTGCGAAAACTATAAGGAGTCTCTATGTTACTAGATGATTTAAACATCGACCAAGCTATCCTAGATGCCTTGCATGATAAAGGCTACACAGAGGCAACACCCATCCAAAAGGAGCTAATCACCGCTATGTTTGGTGGTCGCGATATCTTGGCTGGCGCACAAACGGGTACAGGAAAGACTGCAGGATTTGCTGTACCCATTCTTCAGATGCTCTCTAGGGAGTATAAAGGAAAACATACCCTAAAAGCACTCATCATCGTACCAACAAGAGAGTTAGCCAAACAAGTGCACGCCTCTTTTGAATCCTATGGGAAACACTTAGCTCTCAAATCCATCGCACTTTTTGGAGGAAGCAATATGACGGCACAAACGCGTGCCTTGGCAGAGGGCGTGGATATCGTCGTGGGAACTTCAGGTCGTATCTTAGAGCATATCAAGCAGAAAAATATGTCAGTTGAGAGAGTCAAACATGTAGTCCTTGATGAAGCTGATACTATTCTTGATATGGGATTTGTCAATGAAGTGATGGAGATATTTTTGCATCTGCCACAAGAGAGACAAAATGTCTTTGTCTCTGCCACACTCTCTGGCGCGGTGAAACGACTGGCTGATCAAATACTCCACCGAATAAAGCTCATAGAAGTCGACAGCATGGGAACCTCTGCCAAAAATGTCACACAAGTGATTTATCCTGTTTTAAAAGAGCAAAAATATGAGTTACTCTCTTATCTCATAGGCTCTAGAAATTACCAACAAGTCCTCGTCTTTGTGCGTAAAAAGTTTGAAGCAGACAAAGTCGCCCAAGAACTCAATCTCTCAGGACTCAAAACGGCAGTCATCCATGGCGATAAAAGTTCAGGCAATAGAAGTCGCGCGTTAAATGACTTTAAAGAAGCAAAAGTGCGTGTCTTGGTAGCGACAGACATCGCTGCGCGTGGCTTGGATATTCCCGCTCTAAAAATCGTCATCAACTTTGATATCCCTCATGTCAAGGGCGATTATATCCACCGTATAGGACGAACGGGTAGGGCAGGAGCTGAAGGCTTGGCGATAACCTTGCTTTCACCCGAGGAGGAAAATGCACTCAAAGATCTCGAAAAAGTGCTCAAGAAAAAGATCAAAAGAGAGGTGATTGAGGGCTATGAATTTAAAGCACCTGCCACGAAAAAGATAGCAAAAAAAACAGCCAAAGAACATAAAAAAACTGATGGTGCCTTTGGAAAAAGAAAAAAACACTCTGCCTCAGCACCCACGAAGAAAAAGAGAAAGGTAACCAAGCGAGACGGGTTTAAGCTCTGGGATAGGGCGAAGAAAGGGCAGAGGTAGTATGCTATCATGATAGTGAGAAATGCTAGGTATATAAGACAAATTTACTCTTTTTTCTGTTATACTCTTTTATCAAATATCATCACAAAAGAGAAATATGAAAAAATTTAATATCGCAACAGAGAAAATAAGCGTCAATAAAGCAGTGTTGATGCAGGCTGTCAATCAAGGTAAAGCCTTTGCAATCACCCATGAGGGTGAAGTCGTCTATCCGCCATATTCTGATAAAGATATTTTTATCTTTAAGGGGACATTGATGGTAGATACACCTGCTTTTGCTATCGCTAAGCAGAGAGGATTGGGTGAGCTTTTTGGGCAACTCTATAAAGTGACAGAAGTAGGTGACGAGGTGATTTTTGAAGCAGAAAATGCTTGGGGTGAAATCGTAGGATTTAACCAAGAAAATGCCTCCTATGATGATACCACGAGTGATGGAATTATGGATTTAGGAGATAAAGAGCTTGAAGAGATGTCATGGCACGCGACGGAGTTTGGCATCACAAATCGTGATATTTCGGATGTGATAGAATCCCAATGTGAGGGAACGCTTTTTTGTCTGCATAAAGAGAGCCCTTTTATCTTTTCATCACTCATTTTTATTGAGGATATCTCTTGTGCAAGAGATAAAGTGCGTGCTTTTATTAAAGCGCAAATCGTTGACAAAATAGCCAATGACCCTGATTTTGCAAGAGAGACTTTGACTGATGATGAAGAAGAGGCTGCTAGATTTTTTGAAGTAATTTAGCTATCATGATAAAAAAGGAGGTGTAGGCATGGCTGATTTTATTTCTCAGATACAAAATATTGCCAATGTGTATGCCCCCTCTGCAATCAATAATTCCCGCAAGATTGCGCAGATAGCAACACTGATTTCACATGGCACAGTAGACACGGTCAATTTTTCCAATGAAAGTAAAAACCTCTTTGAGATAGCGCAGATAAATGGTCGTTTTGATGATATCTTAGGTCTGCCAAATGATTTGACCGCTTCTCAAAATAGCCAGCTTAAGAAGTTGGGAGGGCTTGCTCAAAACCTCTTTTCTCATGGCTCGTTGCAACCTAGCGCTATTGATTATGATGCTATCATGAAAAATATCACAAA
>CAZCUH010000035.1:0-6473 GCA_964501795.1 uncultured Sulfurospirillum sp. | reverse complement strand
GTGAAGGGAGCTCTTTTTTGGATTCTTTAAATTCTCTGTATGGACTCAATAGCCCATCTATTCAAGAGCAAAATGATATTTTTTCACTCTTTACTCAGAGAAATACACTACTCTCATCGGTGCTGTTAAATCGAAATTTAGCCTCAAATTATGGGGACTTACTCTAATATAAAGGATGATTATGACAAGAAGAAATTTTTTAACTGCTGCGGCGACACTGACTGCAGTACCACTTGTAGCAGCTAGCGATACGCATAGCCAAGAAGAGAGCTTGAAGTTTATCCATGTGACAGATTCACATATGGATTTGGACAAAGAGCAAACAGTTGAGGCGATTAAGCGTTTGGTTGCTTTTCTCAATCGAGAGTATAAAGATTTAGATTTTGTACTCTTTGGTGGAGACAATTTTAATAACAATGGTGAAGATGGCGAAGATGCTAAGCTTTTTAAAACCTTACTTTCAAAATTGCACTGTCCCTACTACCTCGTACGGGGCAATAAAGAATCTTCACCTGCAGGTGGCGGATTTGGGATAGGATTTGATACCTATAAATCGCTTTTTTATAAAGAAGCGGGGATGCAAGTAGTGGGCAATGATTGGGTTGTAGAAAAGAAAGGTTATCAGATACTTGGTCTGGATTCTTGTCTGGATAAACACAATAATGGTCGTTATAGTGAAGAGACACTCAAATTTGCCCAGAAGCGATTAAAGATGCAAAAACCGACCATCATCCTCAATCATCATCCTTATACCAACTACTGGGGTGGCACAGATCCCAAAGATCTGCATAAGTATGTGCTAGGTAATACCAAAGAGGTACAAAAGAGACTTTTTGGATATGACAATCTTCTCTTGACCCTCTCTGGACACAAACATATCGACTCAGTCACCCAAATACAAGGGACAAAAGTGATTGTCACAAGAGGCTTTATTCGTCCTTTAGATAGCAATCAATATCCGATGCGTTATCTTGAAGTCAAAGGTAAGAAGGTAGAAGAGAAGTTACTATACACCGCGTAAATTAACGCGCTGCTTTAAAGATATAGTGCCCCTCTTTCATACGCACTGTTGGTGGGATTTTGGTTTTTTCAAAGAGATCATAACCCACCTTTAACTCTCTCCAAAAATCATACCACGGATGCAAGGCATAATCTTGCATGTTTTTTGCACTCATGATAAAAGGATAAATCGCCACTTGAAACTGCTTTTGCCCTAAATCTAGTGCGGTATAGACAATAGGATAGATATCTTCAATGCCTATATCCCCCATAGCAAAACAACCAATAGATTTGTTACTTCCGTGTATCATGATATCACATCCAGTTCGTCCTAATTGCCTATCTACTTTATTTGGATAGCCGATATTGATGGCGAGATGATATTTGCTAAAACGATTAAGGCGTCCTAAATTGACAAAATAGACACCCTCTGGATTTTGTCTATCTCCTTCATACTCTTTGGGTCCTAGTACGCCAGAAGTTTTGAGGATAGGGTAGGTGTTGTAAAGCTTATAACTTTTTCCTACTTTGATCCAAAGTTCCAAAATCTTTTCTGCTTTAAAGATGCGTATATAGATGGGGTTACCTAGCTTTGCACCTATACTAGCAAGTGAGCGTTTTTTAAAAATGGGTCTCTCATATACGATTTCTGGAAAGATAAGTTCTGGTGCTTGTGCGACTTGTTTATTAGGCGGTGTCTTGGCTTGTTGTTGATGCGTACAAGCGATAAAAGTAATCATAAGAGATAGCATAAAAAGGCGCTTCATGACTCTTCATCCTCATCATAAGGCAATTCAAGTGTCGCAATATGTCCAATAGCATTGCCTGCTATCCCCTGCAATGCACCATACATCTCCGTGGTGTTTAGTAAAACCCCATCGATAATCTTTTGTCGTCGTTTCCATGATGCCATAAGAGAACGACGCTCTTTGTCAAGCTCCTCTTGCATCTTCATAAAGCCATCGACGATAGCATTGAGTTGCATAGAAAATTCATTACTGCCTAGATAATTGTAGAGTAGGGTCATCTTATCTGCTTTGTTCTCCTCTTTTTGCACACTTTTATGGATGCGTATCAGACTCTCTCGAAGCAGTCCCACTGAACCTTTAAACTCATCGAGTGAACAGACCCAGATACCATCTTTAAATCCCATACGATCTAACTCTTTTGGCAGGACTGTCGTCACAAGCACACCGATATCAGCATGGACTTTGAGCATATCTTGTTTGAGTTTGTTAATCCACTCATCAGACCAAGTTTTGGCATTTTTGCTCTCATAACAGATGATGCCACAATTTTGTAGCTCTCGTGTATGGATGGTTTGTACACAATCTGCACCAAAAACTCCTTTTTTCACCTCTTCTATGCTATCAAAAGGGAATTTTTGGCTTAGCCAAGTCTCGATAGCAAGTTCTTGTGCTTCACCTTGAATCTGTTGGCTACCTTGCTCGGCTTTTCGTTTGGCATCTTCCAAGGCGCGTTTGAGTTGTTCTAGTTGCTCATCTTTCTCTTTGAGTTTGAGGCTCTGCTCCTCTTGGGCAATCTTGGCAAGTTTCTCTTTTTCGATGCGTAACTGTTCGTTCATCATCTGCTCTGTTTTGAGTCTGATAGTGGATTCTATCTCATCTTTTTCGCGTTTGAGTTGCTCTATCATGGCTTTAGAGGCGTTGAGTTCTTTGACTTGGCTTGACTTTTGGGCTAACTCTTTTTGCAAGAGACTTACCTGTTGCTCTTTTTCAGCATCTATTTTGCTTTTTAGCTCCTGTTCAAGACGAGACTTTTCTACTTTAAGCGTGGCTTCTACTTTAAGCTCAGTAGCTTTTTGGAGTTCTTTATCAAATTTTTCTTGTTGTAACTTGATGGACTCTTCTTGCGCTTTTAAGGCATCCATCGCCTGTTTATATTTATTGCGATGTTGGTTAATCTCCGCTTGTAGCTCTTTTTTGGCTTTTTGCTCCAACTTGACATAGAGACTCTCACTGATGTCTATCTCTGTAGCACAGTTGGGGCAGGTGATGGTTTGGTTTGTCATGATTGCATCCTCGGAAAAATTCTATTATAGAGCATTTTACCTCAAACTTTTAAAGGTCAGGATAAACATTTCATTTTGAAATATTAAGAGCTACTTACTCTCATTATGCTATCATGATAGCCAAGTGAGGTACACGATGTTTAAAATACTATTTTTAGCTCTCCTTATCATGATAGATGCTAAGGCAAACAAACTGATAGGCGAAGATTCTCCCTACTTACAACAACACGCACGAAACCCTGTTGCCTGGTATCCTTGGGGTGATGAGGCATTTGAAAAAGCGAAAAAAGAGGATAAACTGATCTTTCTCTCCATAGGCTATAGCACCTGTCACTGGTGTCATGTCATGGAGAAAGAGAGTTTTGAAAATAATGCAGTAGCCAAGATACTCAACAGAGATTTTATCTCCATAAAAGTAGATCGTGAAGAGTATCCCAATATCGATAGACACTACCAAGATGTCTATACTCTGATGCACCGTCGTGGGGGAGGATGGCCACTGACTCTCGTGATGACGCCAGATAAAAAGGTCTTTTTCTCGGCTACTTATATGCCCGCAGATGATAAGTTTGGTAGTGCAGGGTTAAAAGGGATGTTGGGCATTTTGTTGGATGCATATAGGCATAAAAAGGCTGCCGTGTTAAAATCTGCCACCTCTATCCAAGCCGCGATGGAGAGGCAAGCGCGTAGTGGTGTGAGTACAAAGGTCGATCTCAATATCTCTATAGCCACCCATTTTGTGCGTGATATCCAAGCCAATTTTGATGAGGACAATAAAGGCATCGGGGTATCACCAAAATTTCCACACGCTTCAACGATGGATGCCTTGATAGATATCTATAGAATTACGGGTGATAAAAAAGCGCTTTCGATGGCGAATGAGACTTTGATAGCGATGAGTCGAGGTGGGATTTATGATCAAATCGAGGGAGGATTTTATCGCTATTCTACCGATGAGATGTGGATGATTCCTCATTTTGAAAAGATGCTGTATACCAATGCAGAGCTTTTAGCAGCCTATGCCAATGCCTATGGGGTGAGTCACAATCCACGCTTTAAAACGGTGATCAAAGAGACGGTAAATAATATCAATGAACGCTTTTTAAAAGAGGGGATGTTTTACTCTGCTAGTGACGCGGATAGTGATGGCGAGGAGGGGAAGTATTTTCTCTTTGATTATCATGATAGCCAGAGAGATCTCAAAAAAGCAGGACTTTCAAAAGATATTTTGGACTACTATTCTATCTATAAAGAGGGGAATTTTGAAGGCAAAACCAATCCTTATCTCTCAGGTATGGATGCGCCAAAAGATTTATCCAAAGGGAAGGCTCTATTGCGTGCCAATCGAGAAAAGAAAAAGTATCCCTTTATAGACCACAAAATCCAGACATCATGGAATGCACTCTATCTGACAGCTCTTTTTAAAGCGGCAAAATATGTGGATAAATCCTATGGCAAGGAGGGCGTATCTTCGCTGGATAGTTTGATCAAACATCTCTATATAAATGGGGAACTTTATCACCAAATTATCATAGGAAAAAAGCCTAAAGTCAAAGGATATTTAGAAGATTATGCCTTTTTAATCAGGGCATTGTTGGAGGCGTATCAAGTTGATTTTGACGAGAAGTATTTGACATTTGCCAAGAGTTTGAGTGATAAGGCAGTTGCGAAATTTTATAAAGATGGTACTTGGTATATGTCTGATGATGCTTTTAAAGCAAAGGCTGAATTTTATGATGCCTCTTATGCCTCTGCTTTGGCTATCATGATAGAGAATCTTTTAAAGATTGGTATGCTTAGTGACAATGTGAAGCTCTATGCCTTTGCACAAGAGCGCTTGCAGATGCACTTAGCCGCCTTGCAAGCAGCACCAAGTCAGTATCCCAGTGGTATCAAGACCTATCTAGAAAGCTTACTCTCTCCTATCGTATTAAAATCCACAAAAGAGAATTTACAAAAGCATAGGAGCGAGATAAATGCAATCACTTATCCATATCTACTCTTAAAGCCAAGTGAAGATGAAAATTTCTTAGCATGTAAGCATGATAGCTGTTTTGCTATTGATAAAAATCTTACTAAGGTAATTCAAAAAATTGATAGCTTATAAGTTTCATACTTTTATACTATAATACATCCTAAAATCACTTTTAAGGATAGGCATGACGCAAAAAATGGGTTCGGTGAACTACACGAGATATGACGATATCGACCAAGATGCATTGCAAAAAGATATAGAGGCTATCAAGGAGACCATACCAGCGCCAAATTGGGATGATTTTCAACACCTTTTAAAACTAGAGCGTTGGGGAAGTGGCGCTGTTTTTGCAGGGATTGTACTGATTGGGGTGGTGAGTTTTTGGGATATGCAGGGATTTTCTTTTTGGTTCTTGGCATTTGTGGCGGCGTCATTGATAGGGATTGGCAACACAGCAAGATGGGCCAATGTCACCCATCCTATCTTGCATGGAGCGTATGATAAAGTCCCTAATATTCCCTATGAATATACCAAAGCTGGATATGCACGAGGATGGAAGCGTTACTGGCATTGGCTGGATTGGATCAAGCCTGAAGCTTGGGAATTTGAGCATAATATCATGCATCATTATCATTTAGGTGAAGATGATGATCCTGACAATGTAGAGCGCAATATGAAGTGGTTGACTGAGTCTAAAATACCTATGCCTGTGCGTTATCTATTGGTTGCTATTTTAGCAGCAACTTGGAAATTTACCTACTATGCGCCCAATACCCTTCGCATACTCGAAAATAAAGAGCGAAGAAAACGCAAAGAGCCTGAGATAAAAGCATATCACTATAGCCCATTTGAGAAAAATGGCTTAGAGTTGTGGAAAAATTATTATCTTCCTTATGGTTTAGGAAAGTTTATCCTATTGCCTTTGCTATTTTGGTTTCCTTTTGCTTGGGTTGGTGTTGTGAATGCTTTTGTGATTCTTTTACTGAGTGAGTTGATAGCCAATGTACACTCTTTTATCGTGATTGTTCCCAACCACTCTGCAGAAGATATCTATCAATTTTCAAAGCCTCATAAGTCACAAGGTGAGTTTTACCTACGACAGATTATGGGCTCTGTGAATTATAACACAGGAAGCGATTTGATAGATTTTGGGCAGGGCTTTTTAAACTATCAAATAGAGCATCATCTCTTCCCCAATATGCCACATAGCTTTTATCAACAGATGCAACCTATCGTCAAAGATATCTGTCAAAAGTATGACTTAGAGTATAGACAAGAATCAGTTTTAAAGCGTGCATGGATGACGGTTGAGCTGATGGTTGGAAAAACCAAAGTCTTACGCGTAGAAGGTGTCTAAAATGGGTGGAAGAAAAAGAGCCAACATCCGTTCAGGTATCACAGTCAATATCGTTCTCAAACAAGACCAGCGCTCTGGCGTATTAACCGAGGGAGTAGTGAGAGATATAC
>CAZCUH010000034.1:0-12052 GCA_964501795.1 uncultured Sulfurospirillum sp. | reverse complement strand
TACCTGTGTTGTAGGATTTTCTGATGGTATGTTTAAAGTGTCTGTTGTGCCACAACCTATAAAAAATGGCACTAGTATGGCTATTAAGAGAATGTTCTTCATCGTGATAAGTCCTTTGATTGGCTTACCATACAAAAAAAAATTATATTTGTCAATATCTTTTCACTATAATTAAATATATTTAATTTTTTTTAGGAGGTCTTATCATGATAGGTTACTTATATAATCCAAAGTGCTATTTACATGACACGGGTATGCACCTAGAAGTATTTGAGAGGTGTCAGAAAATAGATGAAATGGTGCAAGAAAAATATGATGTTCAAAGCCTTGCGATTAGGCAGGGCGATAAAAATGACCTACTTAGAATTCATGATGCAAGTTATGTAGATTGGATAGAAAAAGGCTATGAAAATGGTGTGAGGATGATTATCTCAGCCGATACCATCGTCAGCGAGAAAAGTTATGATATCGCACTTTCTACGGCAACAAGTACAAAATCTGCCATAGAGTTTTTTCAAGCAGGTGGTCGTCGTGCCTTTCTCAATCTTCGTCCCCCTGGACATCATGCCGAGATCATCACAGGGCAGGGATTTTGTATCTTTAACAATATAGCCATGATGGCAAAATATGCCCAAGATGCAGGCTATAAAAAAGTGTTGATTATCGATTTTGATGTGCATCATGGCAATGGTACGCAAGATATCTTCTATCATGATAGTAGTGTATTTTACTTCTCTACACATGAGAAAAACAATTACCCTTTTACAGGTGAAAAAGAGGAGAGAGGGGCAGGAGAGGGAGTTGGATTTACGAGAAATATGCCTTATGGGGATTATATCAATGATGAGGATTTTTTAAGGCTTTTTGATGCGCTTCCTAAAGATTTTAACCCTGATATTGTGCTTGTTTCTGCGGGATATGATTTGATGAAAGAGGAAGAAATTTCAACGGCTCAAATCACTTTTGACGCTCTTGAGAAAATGCTTCAAAAGATTGTAGATGCCTATCATGATAAACCCATAGCCTTTGTACTAGAGGGTGGGTACAATCTCGCTTCTCTCGTGCAAAGTGTGGATATCACCCTTGATGTACTTAAGTGTAGTGCTTCTTGATAGCCTTTACGCTGTGTAGTGTATAGTTTTTGAGATCTACCTTTTTATTTTCATAGGGAAATGCTATAGCAGTCAGTGCACCACCATAAACGCAACCTGTGTCGATGCCTATGGCATTTTTTTCGATTTTTACCTCAGAAAAAGGGTGATGACCAAAGATGATAAAACCCTCTTTCCCATCATACTCTTCACTCCAAAAGACATCCCTATGTTCAAAGTCATCATAAGGGATGGGTTCATGTTGTTTGTTATAAAAGCGAAGTTGTGTGATGAGTTTTTTCTCTTTTTCACTCATCTTGTTGGATAGCTTCATACCATTTTCAACGCCACCATGTACGACTGTCAAGGTGTCTATTTTGATGAAGTAAGGAAGTGATTCAAGATAGGCTACATCTTCTGCTTCTAATTCTAAAACGGTTTTTTTATCAGAATTTCGTAAGGTTGCAAGATATTTTTTGCCCTCTTTTTGATACTTGTGATAGAGTTTGATGATTTTAGCTTCATTGTTTCCCATCACTGAAAGCATTTTATTTTTCTTGAGGTATCTGAGTGTTTTAAGTGAGTAAGGCCCTTTATTTAAAAAGTCTCCTACGGATATCTCAATGTCCTTTTTTTGGGGGTTGATATCCGCTCTTAGTTGCTTTAATTCATCTAGGCAACCGTGAATATCTCCATATACAATGATTCTTGGCATAACTTCCTCTCCTTTTAGAAGAAGAAGTATAGCAAAAATTAGTTAGTGGAAGATATGAGATTGTTATCTAGATTTTTACTCTTGTTGTATTGCTGTATACAAGCTCTTTTATCTTTTTGTAGTTGTGCCTCATTTAAATCATCAAATTTAAAGGGTAAAAGTTTTTTGTGGTCGATATAGGCACGAAGTCGTTTTTCAGTATTGAGCATCTTACCTTTAAATACGATTTTATCTTTTAGCTCTTTTTCTACAGAGTCATCTTCCATCTTATAGAGGATATAGTCGCGACATGTGTAGATATTTAAGAGTTCTTTATCCAATCTTTGGTGTGTTTTTATATCTTTATCATCATGTAGAGTGATGATTTTTTGCATCTTTTTAGCAGCTTTTAAAAACATTGTTTTTTGAAATGGCTTATTTTTATACTTTTGATTGACATAGTACTCCACATCATCTCTGATACCGTTATGATTTTGATCTAGACCAGCTAGTGTATTTTCTACGCTTGCGCTGAGATTGACTAAAGTCTCAAAGTCTGATGTCCATTTTAAGTTATTGATATCTACCGTATCAGCTGCATATAAACTAGCTACAAGGGAGATAGCGATCAAGATTTTTTTCATACAGACTCCTAATTGTTGATACAAGTATTCTAGTGACATTTAAGAGTAAAAGTAAATATTAATTTACATTATGTAGATTAATAAAGATATTATGTTACTTAAATAAACAAAAAGTCAAAAATTTGATCTAAAAATAGAGTTTTTTCTAAAGTTATCTTAGGGTTTTTCTGCACTTTTTTGAGAGTTTTATGAGTGGTGAAGGTGGATTTTCTACAAAACCTTGAGAAGTTTCTATCATGATATCTGCTTGTTTACGAGCAAAGGAGAGAGAAAATGGCTTTTTGTTTTCATTGGCTGAGGTGGAGTAGAGAAAATCAAATTTTTTGAGGAGTTGATTGTGTAGAGGATCATGTACGACACGCACTGCTTTTGTATTGGGATAGAGAAAGGTTGTTTTTTTGCTTCTGCGTACAAGAGAGCGAAATTTTTTAGGTGTGCGTACTAAGCTTTTTTGTTTTTTGAAAGTATCCACGCAGTGTAAAAAAGGTTGATTTATATCTCTATTTTTAGCCAGTGCCAAGCGCTCTTTGGAGGTGGATAAAAACCCAACCGTCGTATCGGTTTGGGCTAATATCACCTTATCATGATAGATAGTCTTGGAGGGCTTTAGGTGTAGTGTCTTGGTTTTCATTGAGTGCTTTGATTGCTGCCGCTGCCGCTTTTGCCGCTGCTATGGTTGTAAAATAGGGTACATTTTGTTTGATAACACTTTGTCGAATCATCTTGGCATCATCTTTACTCGCTCTAGAGTCGCTTGTATTGAGTACTAAAGAGACTTCCCCATTTCGTATCATATCTTCTACATTAGGGCGTCCCTCGCTGATTTTGAGTACTTTTTCACTCTCTATGCCCGCATCGGCTAAAGCTTGGTGCGTACCGCCCGTAGCAAGGATTTTAAATCCGATATCATGATAGCTTTTGCCTATCTCTTGGGCGAATTTTTTATCTAAGTTGGTCAGTGAGATAAAGATACTTCCCTTGAGTGGAAGTGCATTGTCGCTGGCTTCTTGAGATTTGGCAAAGGAGTGTGGAAAGGTTTCACTGATTCCCATCACTTCGCCAGTAGATTTCATCTCTGGACCCAATATCAAGTCAGCACCTCCAAGTTTCTTAAATGGAAAAACCGCTTCTTTGACAGAGACATGATTTTTTGTTTTTGCTTTTAGTACACCGTTATCTTCCATCACCACATCAAATTTATCATAAAAAGAGAGCGCTTCTCTGAGATTGCCTTGATACATCACTCTTGTAGCTACCTTTGCCAATGGCATACCAGTCGCTTTGGAGACAAAAGGTACAGTACGACTTGCACGAGGATTGACCTCAATCATATATATCTCATCATGATAGACAGCAAATTGGATATTTAACAATCCTTTGATATTTAAACCAAGGGCAATTTCTTTGGTTTTTCGCTCTATCTCTTCTTGAATGTCTTTGGAGAGAGAGACAGGAGGCAAGGAGCAAGCACTATCTCCGCTGTGTATGCCAGCCTCTTCGATGTGTTGCATGATAGCTCCGATATAGACATCTTTTTGGTCAGAAACGGCATCCACATCCACTTCGATAGCGGCATCCAAAAATTTATCGATAAGTACAGGAGAGTCATTACTCACACTCACAGCTTCATCCATATAGCTGTTTAATTCATCATCATTATAGACAATACGCATCGCGCGCCCACCTAGTACATAAGAAGGTCGCACAAGCACAGGATATGAGATACGATTTGCAATCTCTAAAGCCCCCTCTTTGGTGGTGGCTGTGGCATTGGCTGGTTGTTTGAGGTTGATACTTTTGATAAAGCTTGAAAACTTTTCTCTATCTTCTGCTAAGTCAATCACTTCGGCTGTTGTTCCGATGATATTGGCACCGATACGCGTCAAGTCTCCGGAGAGTTTGAGTGGGGTTTGTCCACCAAAGTGCACGATGACACCATCTGGTTGCTCGCTATCGATGACATTGCGTACATGTTCAAAGTCTATGGGTTCAAAGTAAAGAATATCACTCGTATCATAATCGGTCGAAACCGTTTCAGGATTACAGTTATACATAATCGTCTTCACACCCAAATCCGCAAGCGCAAAAGAGGCATGCACACAACAGTAGTCAAACTCGATACCCTGTCCGATTCTATTTGGTCCTCCACCGATAATCATCACCTTTTTCTCATCACTTCTCTCTTTTGGTTTTGTGATAGCAGAGATAGGTGTGGTAGAGTAGAGATACGGTGTGAGTGCTTTAAACTCTGCCGCACAGGTATCGACTTCGTTATATTCTAGTGCTATGCCTAGTTTTTTCCTTGCTTCATGGACTTCATCTTCATGCATACCTGCCAAACGAGCAAGCATCTTGTCTGAAAAGCCATAAGTTTTTGCAAGGCGCAGTTTTTCAGCATCTATCATGATAGCGTTATTGATACCTTTTTCAAAGTCGATAATCTCCTCAATCTGATACAAAAACCAAGGATCTACTTTACAATGCTCAAAAATATCCTCTAAAGTCATACCTCTTCTAAAAGCTTCTGCTATATAGAGTATCCTTCGTTCATTTGGACGGCGAAGCTCTTTTTTGATGAAGTCTAAATCAGCCTCTATCTTTTCAAAACCATCTAAGCCTACCTCCATAGAACAGAGTGCTTTTTGTAGGGACTCTTTAAAGGTTCTGCCTATCGCCATCACTTCGCCCACTGATTTCATCGCCGTAGAAAGTGTAGAGTTGGCACAAGGGAATTTCTCAAAAGTAAATCGTGGGATCTTGGTCACGATATAATCAATCACTGGCTCAAACGAGGCAGGCGTTCCCGTGATATCGTTTTCTATCTCATCGAGGGTATATCCTACTGCCAAAAGTGTGGCGACTTTCGCGATAGGATACCCTGTTGCCTTAGAAGCGAGTGCAGAAGAGCGACTCACCCTAGGATTCATCTCGATAACAGTCATACGACCATCTTTGGGATTGATAGAAAATTGCACATTGCTTCCACCCGTATCAACACCAATCTCTCTTAATATCGCAAAAGAGGCATTTCTCATGTGTTGGTACTCTTTATCGGTTAAAGTGAGTGCGGGTGCAACAGTGATACTATCTCCCGTATGTACGCCCATAGGATCAAAGTTTTCAATGGCACATACGATGATGCAGTTATCCGCACGATCTCGGATGACTTCCATCTCATACTCTTTCCAACCAAGCAGTGACTCTTCTATGAGGATTTCACTGATAGGACTCGCTTCTAGTCCATTTTGCGCAAGCGTTTTATACTCATCGATGTTGTATGCTACACCAGAACCTCCACCTGCAAGCGTAAATGAAGCACGGATGATGAGTGGAAAGCCTATCTCTTGAGCAGCGGCAAGTGCTTCATCCATATTGTAGGCATAGCGACTATGTGGTAAATCCATACCGATTTTGATCATCGCTTCTTTAAAAGCTTGACGATCTTCACCTTTTTGTATAGCATCAGGATGTGCCCCAAGGAACTTCACGCCCTCAAGCATCCCTCTCTCGTACATCTTCATCGCGACATTGAGTGCCGTTTGTCCGCCCATCGTTGGTAAGATAGCATCGATGTTCTCTTTTTGGATGATTTTTTGGATGACCTCTTCCGTGATAGGTTCGATATAGGTTCTATCTGCAAATTCTGGGTCTGTCATGATAGTGGCTGGATTGGAGTTTATCAAGATAACTTTATAACCAAGTTCTTTAAGTGTTTTGGCAGCTTGTGTACCAGAGTAGTCAAACTCACAGGCTTGACCGATGACGATAGGCCCTGAGCCTATAAGCAAAATATTTTTTATGTCATCTCTTTTTGGCATAAATATCCTTCGTAAAAAATTTTTCTAGTATATCTAAAAATGGATTATTTTACCTCTACAGCGTAGAAAAATTGTACCTCTTTTGGATTGGCATAGGGACGGACTGTAGCGATTTTATACATATCTCTCTTTTCTATCCGAGTGATGCGTCCTACTTTGATACCTTCGTAAAAAATTTCATCATTCCCACTCGTAAGCACTTCATCACCAATCTGTGGTTTTTCATAATTTGGAATGTATCGTATCTCTATATTATTGCCATCTCCAAATGCGATACCTTGTATATGCTCTTTACCGATAAAGACTGAAAAAAGTGACTCTTTGGAAGATTGCAAGATAGCCAAGGGACGACCCTCTTGTTGGCGTATGATACCCGCTGTATATCCTTGATAAATCAAACCATAATTTTTCTCTTTTTTAAAAGCTGGAAAGTCAACCCATAGTCTATCAGGCACTTGCATACGCTCCAAACCAAGCACTTGTACTAGGTGCAGTTGTGGATGATAAGTTTTGAGATTGGCTTCTTTTAAAAAATGATTCAATTTTGAGGCAAAAGCTACGGATAAAGAGGCTTTGGGTTCTAACTCTTTTATCTGTTTTTGCAATATCTCTATCTGCTTTTTTTGATCAAAATGGCTTTGGAGGTATTGGAGAAAAGTTGCTTTTTGCGTGATGAAAATTGTCTCTGTTTTATGTGAAAAATTGAGGGTTTTTTCTGTAAGTAACTGGTTGTTTTTATAAAAAAATACGATGAGTATCAGCAAAAAAGCAGTGGCTAGTATGCTTTTTTGTCTCATCTATTGTGCTTGTTGTAGTAGTTCTATATCCTCTAGCATCGCTCCTGTTCCACGAGCGACTGCAAGCAAAGGTTCTTCACAGACAAATACTGGCAACTCTACAAGCTTACTCAAATAGACATCAATTCCTTTTAAAAGGGCACCACCACCTGTGAGAGCGATACCATTTTCTACGATGTCACCAGCAAGATCAGGCGGTGTGACTTCTAGGATTTCTTTGAGGGCTATGCCTATCTCTTCCAAAGGTTCAGCGATGGCCTCCCGTACATCTGCGGATGTGATTTCTATCTCTTTGAGTAAGCCAGAGAGTTGATCTCGTCCTTTGATATGCATCTTTAGCTCTTCTTCTGGAGCAACAGCTGTACCTATGGCTATCTTGATCTCTTCGCCCGTTCTCTCGCCAATGAGAAGATTATACTTTTTCTTCATATAATCGACAATATTTTGATCAAATCTATCTCCACCAACCTTGATGGATTTGCTGCGGACTAAACCTTCTAAAGAGATAACACCAATCTCTGTGGTTCCACCACCGATATCTATGACCAAGTTACCCTTAGGCTCTTTGATAGGCAATCCAGCACCAATAGCGGCAGCTTTGGGTTCTTCGACCAAGATGACATCTCTAGCTCCTGCTGAAAAAGCCGAATCTTTGACGGCTTTTCTCTCTACTTGTGTCAAGCCATAAGGGACACAGATGATGACGCGTGGTCTGATAAAACTATTACGGTTGTGTGCTTTTCTGATGAAATGTCGTATCATCTCTTCTGCCACATCAAAATCTGCTATTACACCATCTTTTAAGGGACGAATCGCTTCGATATTGTCAGGTGTTTTACCCAACATCTCTTTGGCCTCTTTTCCTACTGCGAGCATTCTTTTTTTACCAAATCTATTCTTCTTTATGGCAACAACAGAAGGTTCATTGATGATGATGCCTTTGCCTCGTGCAATCACAATCGTGTTTGCTGTTCCTAAGTCAATGCTCAAGTCGTTTGAAAAAAGTCCAAATAATTTATCTAATAACACAGGGTATCCTTAAGCGCTTTTTTTATCTTGTTTTGGTTTGACATAGAGTGGTTTTGCTTTGTTTTTGACGACATCTTCAGTGATGAGTATCTCATATCCTGACAGTTCAGGCAATTCATACATGATATCAAGCATGATATCTTCCATGATAGTTCTAAGTCCTCTAGCTCCTGTCTGTCGTGTGATAGCAAGCGCTGCGATGGCTTTTAACGCATTTTCTTCAAAAGAGAGTGCTACATTATCGATAGCAAATAGTTTTTTATACTGTTTGATGATGGAATTTTTTGGCTCTGTGAGGATTTGTATCATCGCCTCTTCACTGATAGGCTCTAGCGTTGTGATAGCATGAAGTCGTCCTATAAGCTCTGGAATCAATCCAAAATGTACTAAATCATCAGGTTCTACATGTGAGAGTAGATTGGCAATCTCTTCTTTGCCTTTTTTCTCTTGACCAAAACCAAGCACATTGCTACCTAATCGTTTGTTGATAATCTCTTCAAGCCCTGCAAAAGCCCCACCACAGATAAAGAGGATATTGGTCGTGTCCATCTGTGTAAACTCTTGATTTGGATGTTTTCGTCCACCTTTTGGTGAGATATTGACTTTACTACCCTCGATGATTTTTAAGAGCGCTTGTTGCACACCTTCACCTGAAACATCTCTCGTGATAGAGCGGTTCTCTCCTGCACGAGCGATTTTATCAAGCTCATCGATAAAGATGATACCTCGTTCTGCTTTTTCGATGTCATTGTCAGCGACTTGAAGCAATCTTGTGAGGATATTTTCTACATCTTCACCTACATAACCTGCTTCTGTCAAAGAAGTTGCATCGGTGATGGCGATAGGGACATCGAGGTATTTTGCCAAAGTCTGTGCCATAAGCGTTTTCCCTGAACCTGTTGGCCCTATAAAAAGGACATTGGATTTTTGTATCTCTGTATCATCATCCACAACTGTTTGTTTGAGAATTCTTTTGTAGTGATTATAGACCGCCACGGAGAAAACTTTTTTAGCTTCGTCTTGTCCGATGACATAGTTGTCTAGAACAGCTTTTAACTCTTTTGGTGTGAAAAGCTTGAGATCGAGATCTGCTTTGACTTCCCCTGCTTCTTCTTCGCCAAAAAATATCTTATAAGCAGATATCACACAATTTTCACAGATATAGATATCTTCGCCCGCTAAAAGTCGGTTATCGACACTCTCGACTGATTTACAAAAACTACACTCTTTTGACATTAATTATTCCTCTCATACGGTATTCCGCGTTTTGTTGTCATGATAAAGTTACATAACTGTTTGACTTTTTCATTTGTTGTCTCTTTCAATAAAGCTTCAGCCCCCTCTTTTAAAGGAGTGGTTGAACGAAAGAGTTGTTTATAAGCTGATGATATCGCTTGGACATCATCTTTATCCAACTTGCGTCTGATGCCTACTAGATTGAGACTTCGCACTGTTGCACGATTGCCCTCAGCCAAGCAAAATGGTGGGATATCCTGTGTCAAAGCACTCGCCCCTCCTATCATCGCATAATCTCCAATATGGCAAAACTGATGCACGGGTGTATGACCACCAATGACAACATGATTACCCACCACAGCATGCCCTGCTAAAGCGACATTGTTGGCAAAGATATTATGATCCCCGATGACAACATCATGCGCGACATGGGTATATGCCATGAAAAGGTTATGATCTCCGATGCGTGTGATGCCCTTGTCGTGTTCCGTGCCCGGATTGAAAAAGGCAAATTCACGGATAGTGTTATGTTTTCCAATTATCAAGGTGACTTTTTCTCCATGAAACTTCAAATCCTGTGGCACTTGACCAATCACCGCATGAGAATAGACTTTGCTTCCCTCACCGATCTCGGTATGTCCCCAGATTTGAGCGCCTTGGAAAATCTCTACATGATCACCGATGATACACTCTTTATCGATAAAAGTATAAGCACCGATGATGGCACTATCACTGATCTGTGCACCCTCTTCGATGATTGCCGTTGGATGGATATTGCCCATTATTTATCTACTATCATCGCTTTGAGTTCTGCTTCGGTAACGAGCTTGTCATCGACATAGGCTTCACCTTTAAGCATCCAGATATTGCCTCTATGTTTGATCACAGAGATGTGGTATTCTAGTTTATCACCCGGTGTAACAGGTGCGCGAAATTTACATTGGTCGATACTCATAAAGTAAACGACCTTGTTTTCGATATCTTTTTGATCCTCTTCGCTGAGACTTTTAAATGCCAACACACCACCAGCTTGTGCCATACCCTCTACTATCATGACACCGGGATAAATAGGATGATCAGGAAAGTGCCCTTGAAAAACTGGCTCAGAAATCGAGACATTTTTATAAGCAATGATAGACTCACTAGCTGTCATCGCCGTCACCCTATCGATAAGCAAGAAAGGAAATCGATGCGGCAGGATTTTTTGAATCTGGGTTACATTTAGTACCAAGTGAACTCCTCGTATATAATGAGGTGATTTTATCCTAATGTTACTAAATGTTCCCTCGTATCTTCATAGGCTTTTGCTTCACAATAGACCTGAAATGGCGCACTTTGATCAATATCTTTAAGTACGATTATGGGTGAAAGTGCGTAAAAGTTTTGGATAATTTTATTTCTAGCTCTCATCTCTTCATCAAAACTAGGAGGATTATCGATAATATCTTGAATAGATTGGTAATTTTTTTCTAATAATTGATTAAAAGTATCTAGTGTAATAAAGCGGATATTTTCATGACGGCTAAAATAAATATCTTCAATTTTATTTTCTATGCGCGTTTTTACAAATTTTCTTTTTATCAGTGAGTAGGGGAGAAAATAGGAGGGTAAAATGGCTCCTTTTTGTTTCACAAAGGCTCGTAAAAGTCTGTAATTTAAGAATTTCTCTCTCGTGATTTGATACTTTTTGCCCTCATCTTCAAGCGTATTTCTTTTGGTATAAAGCGCAATCCTGTCTTCGATAGATTCTGGTTGAATCTGCTTGGAAATAGGCGAAAAAAGTTCATCAGCCAAACGATTTTGCTCTTCTCGTTGCATCGTCAGCGCATAGAGACAGCCACAATAGTCTTGATGATAGATTTGCTCCTCTCTCGCCATGGCAAACTGCTCTTGCGTGCCACCACCTTTGCGAAAATCAGGTGCTTCAAAATGCACGCCATATTTACGCTCCATCATGATACCCGCTTCACCCAGTTGTTCTAGCGATTTTTTAGGGCTAGTTAGCAGGGTGGTAGTAAAGGTTTTTTCGCCTAACTCTTGGGCTTTTTGTGCCGTGGTTTCGAGACGATTGTCAAAACAAAAATCACATCTAGCTCCTTTTTCAGGCTCTTTTTCTAGCCCACGAACCGCATCGATCCAACCCTCATAGTCATACTCCCCCTCGATGAGGTCAATACCAAGGTTTTTACAGCTTCTCTGCACATCCAATAGGCGTAGCTGATACTCACTATAAGGGTGAATATTGGGGTCATAAAAAAATCCAGTGAGTTTCTCGTTAGGATACTCCTTGGCGAGGCGCTGTAAGAAAAAGTGACTATCCACAGCGCAACAGATATGAACTAAGATTGTAACTCCTCTAATTTTGCCTTGACATCAGCGACATGGTTTTTTACACGCACCTTATCCCACGCCGCGACGATTTCACCATCAGGAGAGATGATATAGGTTGTTCGTACCACGCCCATATACTCTCTACCCATAAATTTTTTGAGTTTCCAAACATCATAGGCATTGCAAAGTTCTTTCTCTTCATCTGCTAAAAGGGTGATCTTTAACTCTTTTTTCTCGATGAAGTTTGTATGCTTTTTGGGACTATCAGGGCTCACTCCAAGTATCACAGCATCCAACTCCTCAAAGTCAGGCAGAGCCTCTGTAAAATCACAAGCCTCTGTCGTACAACCTGGTGTATTGTCTTTTGGATAAAAGTATAAAACTATCCACTTCCCACTCAAATCTCTCAAAC
>CAZCUH010000033.1:0-12126 GCA_964501795.1 uncultured Sulfurospirillum sp. | reverse complement strand
GATGATACCTATCAAAATTGTGCCAATTGTGCCAATGATATGTTGATAAATGATATTGATATGGTATTGATAGATGAGAGTACAGGGAAGAAGATTTATCCTTATACTTTGAGTGAACAAGCTCCTGCTAATAATGCAGTACAAACAAAAGAAAATCATGTTGATCCACAAGAGCAGATTCATTATGCTTTAAAACCGGGTAATTATACTTTAGCGTTAAATGGACACAAGATAGCTCCTGCTGGAGAGGATTTTACACTAGTAAGTTCTATCCCTTTGGAGGATGCGCATAAAGAGATATTTTTAACACCAATGAATGAGCAAGTCCATAAAATCTATAGATTGCTTAGCAAATAGTCCTTTTTGAGAGTATTTTCGCGCTTAATGCTACTTTGGCATTTTGTATCTCTATACTCTCTCCTATCTCTAGCTGATCAATCCCTACTTTTTTGCCCTCTTTGACGATTTGTGCAAAGCCAAGTTTTTCTTTTTTGGCAGGGTTATTGTTCTCATAGGCGTTTTGTAAGTTTGTGATTTGTGACTGTTTTTGTGAAAGTAGGGTGTTAAATCGCTCTATCATGATAGCCCCTGTCTGCTCTTGTTCTCTCTGTTTTTCTTGGAGTATATAGGATAGATAGGTCTTGTATCTCTCTTGTAAGCTTTTTATCTCATCGCTATAAAAGGCGAGTTTTCGCTCGATGGAGTGTTGTTTTAGCATCGTTTCTAAGTGTCTTAGCTGTTGCGCTTTTGTTTCGATGATGCGTCGGAAGCTATCATGATAGCTCTCACTCATGCTATCTAGGGTGAGTAGCATCTCATGCATATCGGGCAGTATCAGCTCCATGGCAGCAGAGGGTGTAGGGGCGCGAAGATCCGCACAATAGTCACTAATCATCGTATCTATCTCATGACCCACAGCAGAGACGATAGGGGTCTTGGCATGATAGATGGCATCCGCAACCACTTCTTCATTAAAGGCCCAGAGATCTTCCAAGCTCCCACCACCTCGTCCTACGACGATGATATCCGCATCTAAGGTATCCGCTATCATGATATGTCTAGCAATCGCATCGGCAGCGCTATCTCCTTGGACGATGGTATCGATGAGGGTGATTTTCAGTAGTCTCCAGCGTTTGTCTGCCACGCGTTTCATATCTTGTAAGGCTGCGCCTGTTTTGGAAGTGATAAGGACGATATGTTTGGGAAGGCGGGGAAGGGGTTTTTTGAGTTGCTCGGAGAAATAGCCTTTTTCTTTGAGCCTATTTTTGAGTTGCTCAAAGGCGAGAGATAATGCACCTGCACCTGAAGGCTCCATACTCATACAATTTATCTGATAAGTCCCTCTAGGGCTATAGACACTCACGCCACCAAATACGATGACTTTCATCCCCTCTTCGACGCGAAACTTCAGTCTCTGATTATTACCTTTAAACATTACGCAGGAGATGGATGAGCCAGCATCTTTGAGTGTAAAGTAAAGATGTCCAGAAGTGTGGTAAGTAACGCGTGAGACTTCACCCTCTACATGCACGCTGAGATAGTGGGTCTCTAGGAGAGATTTGATTTGGTTGTTGAGTGTGGTGACGGTTAATAGATTTTGCATAAAAAGATTATACAAAAAGAAGCTGTAAATAGCTAAGTTAGAGAGTAATGAAAATAGTTATCAATTTAATAAAAATATAAGTTTATAATGATTATAATCCTCACTTCAAAAGGAAAACAATGAAAATCAATTTCAATAACATAGGACTTATCATGATAGCGCTCTGCGTAGAGGCTAGTGGAGTAGAGATGCACTATGATGGCGCGCTAAGAGCAGGATATCAGTATCATGATAGCCAAGAAAATGAGGGCAGTGATATGGCCGTGGGTGGGATGCTTCACGCCCACACTCTACCACAAGGGGGAGTGAGTTTTGGCATGAGCGTGCAGACGAGTCAAGTCATCGGCAATCAAAATAGTGCCTTTGCTGTGCCATTTTTTGATGCTCAAGCAGACTCTTATGCGCTCTTATCAGAGGCATATATAAAAGGTGAGTTTGATAAGAGTACGGTGATATTGGGCAGGCAGCGTCTGGATACGCCTTTTTTAGATAGTGATGATATCGGGATGGTACCCAATAGTTTTGAAGCGTATAGTCTCATCAATCATGATATTGATGCGGTGACGCTTTTTTACGCTTATGTCCGAAATATGGCAGGTATAGATGCCAGTACCCCTGAGAAGTTTGAAGATATCAATGGCAAGAGTGGTGTGCATATCCTAGGCGTTGAGTATGAACCACTTGCACAGTTCTCTTTGTCGGGATGGTTTTATGCGATGCCTACGATGGCACAATATAGTTATCTCGAAGCACACTATGAGGGCAAACTGGAAAACTTCTCTTATACCCTTTCAGGACAAGCCACTTTGCAAGATTTTAGAAATCAAGAAGATACGAAGATTGTAGGATTTTCTACGGCGTTTATGCATGCAAAGAGTGGGCTAGGGGCGAGTGTGGCTTACAACAAGTCTTATGGTGGTATCGCAGATACAGGCTTTGGAGCTGGGCCATTTTTTACCTCTAGTGAGCATATGACCATAGCAGACAATCATCTTCACGGTGACATAGTGTTGACAAGCCTGTCATGGGATGTAAATACCCGACTTTCATGCACTCTCTCAAGAGCTAGTATGCATGATGCTAAGCGTCATGATGGGGATGAAGTAGATGGTGTGGTGCATTATGAAGTGGCAGATAACCTTAGTTTTGATGCGATTTATAGTAAAATAGATAATACAGATGTAAGTGGTGATAAGTTTGACAATCTCAGGCTCTTTGCCAATTATAGTTTTTAAGGAAGTGTGATGACATTAGATCAGCTACAAAAAGGTGATATGGCGATTATCAAAAAAATCAATAGTGACCATGAACTCAAAGAGCGTTTGAGTGCTTTTGGGATTTTGCGTGGTACAGAGATCATCGTAGAAGCGTTTTCTATCAAAAAGAAAACTATCGAGATACGCGTCCATCGCTCACATATTGCCCTTCGCTTAGATGAGGCAGAAAAGATAGAGGTAGAACACCAATGCAACATTTAACCATCGCTCTTGTAGGACAGCCCAATGTTGGCAAAAGTATGCTCATCAACTCTATCTCTGATTCACACCTGAGAGTGGGGAACTTTTCAGGGGTAACTGTGGAGAAAGCAGAAGTGACTTTGGAACATGAAGGGGTGAAAATCCGTATCATTGATTTGCCTGGGGCGTACTCACTCAATGAATATACCATCGAAGAGAAAGTGACGAAAAACTTCTTGGAAAATGAGAGCTACGATATGATTCTCAATGTCGTGGACGCTACCAACCTAGAGCGAAATCTACTCTTAACCACAGAGCTTTTAGAGTATGACAGAAAGATGGTCATCGCACTCAATATGATGGATGAAGCCGAAAAAGAGGGGCTAGAGATAGATAGTGCGCAGATGAGCGAAGTCGTCGGTGCGCCTTGTATCGAAGTCTCAGCCGTGCAAAAGCGCGGTATCGCCAATCTCATCAATGCTTGTATCGATGTAGCCAAATCTAAAAAGATGCCATCTAAGATGCTCTATAGTGATACTGTAGAAGAGGAGATAAGAAAGATTGCCTCCTTTTTACAGGAGAAAGGGTTTCGTTGCAGTTTTGACTATAACTACCGTGATATCGCGCTTCGTTTGATTCAAGAAGATGAAGCGGTCTATGAACAGATGCGTAAAAAGCCTATTTGGATAGAGATTTTGCCGATGGTTCGCGCGGCGCTAAATCATCTCTACATCCACTATGATACAAAAAATATCAGGGATATCTTTACCGAAGAGCATTATGCTTTTAGCAAGGGGCTTATCAAGGAGACAGTCAAGTACAAAGCACCTATCGTGCAAAATCTCACTGAGCGTATCGATCATATCTTGATACATAAATATTTTGGTATTCCAATATTTCTCTTTTTTATGTGGGGGCTTTTTCAACTCACTTTTACGCTAGGGGCTATCCCGATGGATCTGATTGATAAGGTCTTTGTCGCCTTGGCAGAGCAAGCCAAAGCGGTTTTTGGAGAGGGAGGGCTAGGCTCTCTCATCGCCGATGGTATGATAGGTGGTGTGGGGGCTGTGGTGATGTTCTTGCCCAATATCATGATACTCTTTTTGGGGATTGCATTGCTTGAGACGACTGGGTATATGAGTCGTGTGGCGTTCTTGCTTGATGGATTTTTTCATAAGTTTGGCTTGCATGGTAAGAGTTTTATCCCCCTTGTGACAGGATTTGGCTGTTCGGTGCCTGCGTATATGGCAGCAAGGACGCTGAAAAATGAAAAAGATAAACTCATCACGCTTTTTATCATCGGATTTATGAGTTGTTCAGCGAGATTGCCTATCTATATCCTCTTTATTGGGGCATTTTTCGATATCTCCAATGCCGGAAATATCCTCTTTCTTATCTATATCGCGGGCGCTGTTTTTGGTCTAGTGATGGCGAAGTTGCTTCGTGTTTTTGTCTTTAAGGGAGCGGATGAGCCTTTTGTGATGGAGATGCCAAAGTACCGTTTGCCTAGTGCGAAACTCATCTGGCATACGGTGATGAACAATGCGTGGATGTATCTCAAAAAAGCAGGAACTTATATCCTAGCGGCAGCCGTGTTGATATGGTTTATGTCCAACTATCCAAAACAGAGCTATCATGATAGCACGATGAGCGCACAACAGATACAAAAGGCAGATTTGGAAAACTCTTATCTTGGTATGCTTGGAAAAGCGACAGAGCCATTTTTTGCCCCACTTGGCTATGACTGGAAGATGGCAGTGGCACTAGAGGCAGGGCTAGCTGCCAAAGAGGTCGTCGTCTCAACACTTGGTGTGCTCTATTCGCTAGGGGATGAGGTCACGGAAGCAGACAAAAGTCTCGTCTCTGCTATCCGTGAGCAGATACCACTAGCGTCTGCTATCAGCTTCATCGTCTTTGTCATGATATATCTGCCTTGTCTAGCGGCATCGATGGTCTTTGCCAAAGAAGCAGGGGGTTGGAAGTATTTGGTCTATCTCTTTGGATTTACCACTTTTGTGGCGTGGGTGATGAGCTTTGTGGTCTATCATGTGGCGTTGGTAGTGCTAGCATGATAGGTGCTACTTCCACACTCCCAATCCCTGCGCTTTAGCCTCTTCATAACACTGCGTAAATGCTTTGGCGTATTTGTCATTGGGTTTGATAGTCAGGGGCATGGCGTAGCCCTCACAGATGATGTCCATGTTGAGCATCTCATCATCGGAGAACCAGACATAGGCTAAGGTTCTGTCGTATCTATCTAAAAAATCTTCGTCATATTCGAGATAGTTTTTGCTGCGTTTTGAGAGTTTTTCTTTGATGTATGTTTTGGCTAGTTTACCGCGTTGTATGACCTCTTCGATACTGATATTGTTTTCATAGGCTTGTCTGTAGGCTTTGTTGTTTTTGCGTGATTCAAAGGTGTCTATGCCGATGAGTCGGATCGTGGTGAGTTTACCGTCAAATTCTAGTTTGATAGTGTCACCATCGACGATTTGTGCGGCTACTGGGTCTGCGATATCGAGGATTTGTGTGTTTGTTTTGATTGTTGGGTAGTGGGATACTCCTCTCTCTTCTCTTCCCTCACCACAGCCTATCATGATGAGGGTGAGGAGTGCAAAGAGCGATATTTTAGCGTAAGCCATATTTGTCAATTTCTCGGATATACATTACCTTTCTAGCGGAGTTTTCTACGCTTCTAGGCTCTATCTCAAAGGCTTGGGTCTCTTCGATGAGTCTTGAGAGCTTGGAGTAGCCATAATTTCTCGGGTCAAAGTCTGGAAATTGTTTTTTGATAAGACTTCCACACTCTGCAAGCGCCGCCCAACCCTCATCATCCGCACAATCATCGACTGCATTGGTGAGTCGTTTGATGAGCTCTTTATCTCTGGAGATATCTTTTTTGGTTTTGGTTCTAGTTTTGGTTGTGCTTGGGGCTTTTTTGCTCTGTTCTTCTTGTTCATCAAGTTGGCGAAGTACTTCGACATAGATGAAATCATCGCAAGCATTTTTGAAGGCAGCGGGGGTCTTTTTCTCTCCGACACCATAGACATGTATTTGTGACTCTTTGAGACGAGAGGCGAGCTTGGTAAAGTCACTATCACTTGATACGAGCGCAAAGGCATCAAATTTTTCAGAGTAGAGTAGATCCATCGCGTCGATGATGAGTGCCGCGTCTGAAGAGTTCTTTCCTTGTGTGTAGC
Source organism: uncultured Sulfurospirillum sp. (assembly GCA_964501795.1). GTDB lineage: Bacteria > Campylobacterota > Campylobacteria > Campylobacterales > QNZT01 > JANTGR01. The sequence continues at coordinate 5,866 of CAZCUH010000033.1, read as the reverse complement.
TAAACTGTTGGATGGGTTGGATGACGAGTTCATTCATCGTTTTTGACCAGTTGGTGAGGTGTTTGCTACTCCAATCCCCATAAGCGCGCTTGGTGATGATGCGTCCATGTTTGGAAAGCTCAGTGAGTATAGAGCCTAGCGACTTCATGCTGGCATTTTCTGCGTCGATGAGGACGGCTATCTTTTGTTCTTTATCCATATAAATTCCTTTTGTTTATCTTATCATGATAGATGTAAACCTAAGATAAATAAAGTAAAATCCAAATAAAAGTTAAAATAAATTTACCTTTAGTTAGTATTGATGAAAATTATAAGGATTCTATATGATAAAAAAATCATTAACTTTGATAAGCAGTAGCTTTTTGGTACTCTCTTTGGTAGCGTGTGGAGGAGATACCAATATGAGTAATCATAATGACGCTAATACACTCACACCGTCATCTACAAGCAAAGCCCATTTTGAAGCTGGAAAGTTTGGTACCATCACTTTGACGCGTTCTTATGAGATTCCTAAAGATGCGATTTTTATCGATGTGCGAAATGATTGGGAGAGAGCAAAAGGTTTTGCTGCTGGTTCCGTAGGTGGCGTGGTGTACGAGTTCCGTGAAAATGGAGGCGGTGGGCATCGAAAAGTACGAGATGAATTTGTAGATGAAGTGCTTTCCAAAGTCCATGGAGATAAAAACAAGCATATCATACTGATCTGTGCATCTAGTTCACGAACAAAAAAGGCAGCGAAACTATTGGCTGATAAGGGCTTTGGATATGTTGAGCATATCAAAGGCGGTTATGAAGCGTGGGATGATATGGATCTACCTGAAAACAAGATAACAAACTAATTTATTGCTATCATGATAGGCTAGATGACCTATCATGATTTCATTTAAAAGTCATCATCCTCATCGTCAAAGTCACTTTGTGAAGCCTTTTCAAATGCCTCATCTTCTGCCTTTTGTAACTGCTCTTGTGTCAGAAACTTTTCGTATAAAAACTGTCCAAAAAATGTCTTTGATTCTGTTTTGGTGATAAAGAGATAAGTGCCCACTACCAAGCCTACTAGCAAGGATGAAGCAATCACTTTTTGTGCTAGAGAGAAAGTCTGTACAGGCTCTTTTTGGCGTATCTCGCAGACCCCACCAGGGCAATGGTGCGCGTCTTTTTGTAAGATTTTTTCATAGAGCCAGCACCCTAAACAAAATGAAAAGGCACTCTCCATAAAAGTCATAAGTAGACAAAGCAGACAGAGCGAAACCTTGTAAAATGTAATATCCCAGTGCAAGACAAACCACCACATCAAAGGCAGTGAGATGAGCCATCCTAGCGTCCAAGCAAAGCGTTTTTGCAGGGCACCAACATATTCTGGAGTCTGATTTTGCACAAAGACCCTGCCCAGAAGCAGTGAGGGTGCATAACGAGGGGTAAAAAGACGAATGGTAAAATCAACAAATAAAAATGCCAAAAAGACCCTCGCCACGATGATATGACCAAAACCAATACCGATAAAGATGACCATCATCCCCAGCGCAAACATAATCCCTGCGGCCGCTCTGACTTCTCGCTCATTAATCATGCCGACTTCATAGCCTGGTACGCTCTCGCCATAAGCAAAGAGCATCTGTTTTACATTCATACTAAACCTTCTATCATGATAGCGCTATTGTACCATAAATTTTACTGCTTTGATTGCAGTGCTTTAGATTCTCATCAATTTTTTGTTACACTCTTGTCAAATCATTACGAGGATTATCATGATAGATATCGTCTCTCTCTTGGCAGAGAAAACCACACTTTCGCACAAGCAGATCAAAAATATTTTAGCGCTCATTGAGGAGGGATCGACGATTCCTTTTATCGCGCGTTATCGTAAAGAGATGACGGGAGGAGCGAGTGATGCACAGCTGCGAGAGCTAGAGGAAGTCTATGCTTCTGTGAAAAAGATGTCAGATCGAAAAGAAGAGATTATCAAAATCCTCAAAGCAAAAGAGCTCTATACAGCAAGCCTTGCTAAAGCACTAGCAGATGCGATGAGTATCACCGCGCTAGAAGATATCTATCGCCCTTTTAAAGAAAAGAAAAATACCTGTGCTTCCAAGGCTATCACACAGGGGTTAGAACCACTTGCTAATAAACTACAAGCGGGAAAGTGCAGTGAAGATGCACTCAAAGCAGAGGCTAAAAAGTTTCTCAAGGGGGAGATTAGCTCCATTGAGGAAGCGATTAGCGGTGCGCAAGATATCATAGCTGAACGCTTTAGCGATAGTGCCAAGGAGCGGGAGGTGCTTCGGGACTTGATGCTCAAACATGGGATACTAGAAGTTGTGGCAAGTAAAACATTTGATGAAAAAGGGGCTTTTTCAAAGTATCAAACACATAGCGAAAAAGTGGCTTTCATCCCCTCACATCGCTATTTAGCGATCATGCGTGGCGTGAGAGAAAAAGAGCTTGTTGCCAAAATCACCATCGACACAGAGCGCTATTTGGATACACTGTATCGCTATAAAATCAGACGCGATAGTGGCTCTTGTAAGGTCTATCTTTTTGAGGCGTATAAAGATGGATTTAAACGCTTGTTATATCCCTCTATCCAGCGAGAAGTGCATGGGATTTTAAAAGAGAAGGCTGATCGTGAAGCTATCGCTGTATTTGGTAAAAACCTCACGCAGCTACTCATGACACCACCCGTGACAAAAAAGGTGCTTTTGGGTGTGGATCCTGCCTTTAGGACTGGCTGTAAACTTGCAGTCATCGATGAAAATGGAGAGTTTTTAGACTCAGGAGTCATCTACCCAACAGAACCTAAAAATGACTATGAAGGTTCCAAAAAAATGATAGAATCACTCTTAAAAAAGTATGACATACAAGGGGTGGCTATCGGTAATGGTACGGGCTCTCGCGAGACGCAAGCTTTTTTTGCCAAGCTAAACAAGGCCTTAGAGACGCCTCTGAAATATACGGTGGTTTCAGAAGCAGGTGCATCGGTCTATTCTGCTTCTAAAATAGCTAGTGAAGAGTATCCCCATTTGGATGTGACGATTCGTGGGGCTATCTCTATCGCACAACGCCTGCGTGATCCTATGGCAGCACTTGTCAAGATAGATCCAAAATCTCTAGGAATCGGACAGTATCAACACGATGTCGATCAAAAGCTTTTGGAGAAAAAACTCCATGAAAATGTCGAAGATTTGGTCAATCGTGTGGGTGTGGATGTCAATTCTGCCTCAGCTTCACTGCTTGCGTATGTCGCAGGAGTGGGCAAAAATATCGCGCAAAATATCATCCTCTATCGTCAAGAACACGGTCCATTTACCTCTAAAAGTGCACTCAAAAAAGTCAAAGGGCTAGGCGCAAAGGCGTATGAACAGTGCGCGGGATTTATGCGTATAAGAGAGGGAGAGAGCCTCTATGATAACACAGGCATCCATCCAGAGAGTTACGCCATTGCAAAGCAACTAGAGCACTATCATGATAGCTCGGATACGCACACGATAGCAAGAGAACTAGGTGTAGGGGAAGCCACGCTCAAAGATATCATCAAAGAGCTAGAAAAACCAGGATTTGATCCTCGAAGTGAGCTACCTGAAATCCCTTTTCGTGATGATGTGACAGATATCAAGATGCTAAAAGTAGGCTCTATCGTCTCTGGAATCGTACGCAATATCGCAGATTTTGGGGCATTTGTGGATATCGGGCTGAAAAATGATGGGATGATTCATATCTCAAAGATGAGTGATAGGCGCATTTCCCATCCCTTGGAAGTGCTTTCTATCAATCAATACCTACCCCGCATCGAAGTCATCATGATAGATGAACAGAAGGGCAAGGTGGGGCTTAGCCTATCATGATAGGGAGGAAAAGAGGCAGTGAAGGGGCAGGGTATCGTGAAAAATGTTATCGCTGTTATCGTCCCAAAAGTACTTGTATGTGTAGCCATATAGTCAAGATGCAGACCAAGACAAAGTTCGTGATACTGATGCACTCTAAGGAGTTTAAAAAGATTAAAAATGGTACGGGGCATTTCTCGCATCTAAGTCTTGAAAATTCGGAGCTTTTTGTGGGGATTGACTTCTCTGATAACCGACGCATTTGGGAAATCGTGGAAGATGAAAACAACAACTGTTTTGTCCTCTATCCTTCTAAAAAAAGCCGACCACTCAATACGACAGATATCTATCATGATAAGAGACAGACGGTGATATTTTTGATAGATTCTACTTGGGCGTGTGCGAAAAAGATCATGCGTGTGAGCCAAAATATCACCAATTTGCCCCATATCTCGTTCTATCATGATAGGGTGAGTGCCTTTCATATCAAAGAACAGCCAGCAGCTATTTGTCTCTCGACGATGGAGTCGATTCACTGTGTGTTAGAGATACTAAATGCTCAAGAAAAAGAGCAAATACCCAAAGAAAAAATGGAGAATTTTTTAAATCCATTTCATGAGATGGTCGCGTATCAGATGCAATTTACAAGGGAGTTACATGGAGATTAAAGTATTGATAACAGGTGGGACGATAGCCAAGCGTTATGATGAGATCAGTGGGGAACTGCGCTTTGATAGTGGGCATCTTGAAAAGATACTGACGCAAGGGCGGTGTGAGGCGAAGCTGGATGTGGAGACTCTCATGATGAAGGATAGCTTAGAGATGGATGATGGCGATAGAGAGAAGATTTATGAAGCGGTAAACAGTACCCCACAGCGCGCTATCATGATAACGCATGGCACAGATACGATGGTAGAGACGGCAGCGAAACTCTCCGCTATCCAAGATAAGACGATTGTGTTAGTGGGCGCGATGATACCTTTTGCGTTTAAAAATTCGGATGCGTTGTTCAATGTCGGTTGTGCGTTGGGGGCATTGCGTGCCTTGGAAGCAGGGGTGTATGTGGTGATGAATGGACAAATATTTACTTATAATGCTGTACAAAAAGATAAAAAGAGAGGGATTTTTATCCCAAAAGCATAGGAGGAAAAGTGATGCAAGAAGTGATAGAGGATCTAAAAGAGGTACTAGGAGCGCTACAAGGCTATCATGATAGCTTCCGTGAGCGTATCATCAGTGAGCTTGGGGATAAAAAGATACACTATAAAGGGGCTTATCCTATCGCAGTGGTACATAGCAAAACACGCATCAAAGAGCCACATATCGTAGCGTCTTTGGCATCGCGTGGGCTGTTTGACGGGGAGGGATTGACCCCTTCGTCTTGGAGTAGGGAGGATTTGGAGTTTTTGCAGTACAACTGTGAGGCGTATATACAAGAGTCTAGTATCATGGCGCTTGCCTGTGAGCCTAGCTATCCACGGACATTTACCAACAAGTACCCCAAAGATCGTTGGAAAAAGTTTCAAGATGTAGAGCATGTCATCGCGACTATCGAGATGGCTGCATTTGGCGAAGAGGCGGATAAGTGTGCGCTGGAGTTTTATCTGCGTGAAGTGATGCGTAAACGCAAAGAAGTGAGTGTCCTCAAAGGGGTAGGGTATCTCTATATCGCACAGATTCCCAAGTCTGTAGAGGGAGCAAGCGAAGTCTTTGCGCACTACTTCAAAGAGCAAGTCGCCATGATAGAGCATGAAAATGTCACTTATTTTATGGGCTGGAGTGAGAAGCTAAAAGATATCAATATGCGTTATTTTGTCTGTAAACCTGAGATGTAAGGCTAGGTATTTTTTGTATTGGACATGCCATCTCTATGGGATGCTTTTTGTTATGAAAGAGGATGAAGTGTTTGATCCAATAAGTATAAGTTCTCTCTGTAGAAATACTGTAATGCTTCATCCTAATTTTATCACGAACAACATCCAACAACTTCTTTTTTTGCATCAAAACCTCCATAATTTATTAACATACAAAATGTATGTTATTGC